>JAIOPR010000051.1 GCA_021413805.1 Planctomycetota bacterium | reverse complement strand
GCGTAGGTGTCGGCGAGGAAGCGCACCTTGCCGTCCAGGACAAGGAAGCAGCCCAACGGACCCTGCCAGCGCCCGCGTACCAGCGTGATCGTGTACACCGGGACGGGTTTCTTCATCAGCCGCAGGAAAATCCGAGCGATCGATCCTTCCGGGGCTTCGTCCGCCGTGGTTGCGCGCTGCACATCACCGATCGTGGATCCCTTCGGGACCCTGAAGGGCAGTGACACCGACCGCCACGTCGCGGCCGCGTCTTCCTTGAGCAGCCGCTGTGCGTCCTCGGGCAGCTTCATGGTGAACGCCCCTTCGAACCACTCCTGAAGCTTCGGGATGGCCAGCGCGTCGCTCGCCGCCTGCACGGCCGCTTTGTCGTCCTTTTCCTGCGCATCGACGAGCTTCTGCACCGCGGCGCGCACGTCGGCCGTCGCGTCGGGCGGAGTCTCGGAAGAGGATGCCAGCGCCAGGAAGAGCACGAAGGCAACGGCAAGTGCGAGGGAGCGCATGAAGATCTCCGGAAGCAGAGGTGGGTGTGGGGAAACGATTACTTCAGCATACTTGCCAGCATGTTGGGGTCGCCGCGCAGGGGGCCGAAAAGACCGCAATCCAGGCAGACCTCCGTCAATATCTGCCCACCGGTATTGAACACTTTCTTCAGGATCGGACTCTTGGAGAGGCGCACCGCGGCTCCGTCGATGGAGGCCTGCTCAATGTTGGTGGACCCGCATTCCGAACACTTGGCTTTCATGTTTTCCTCCGATTGCGTGGGAACGATTTGGGGATTCCGGACCGGCGGCCACTCTAAGGTCTCACACCTTCGGAGCGGAGCCTTTCGCAAGGGCCAAACGAAATCGGCCCCGGCTTTCACCGGGGCCGTCGCCGTTCTTTTCACTCGCCGCTCGCCGCTCGCCGCTCGCCACGACCCGTGCTACTTCTTCTCCGCAGCCTTCTTCTTAGCCTCGGCAAGCTCCCCAGCCTTCTTCACAAGCTCGACGAACTCCTTGCGATAACCCTTCGCATCGTCTCCCAACCCTGCCATCGCGAGCTCTTTCACGAGTCCAAAGTTCGCCTGCCCCTTGTACTCACTATCGCGCAGGCACATCGCAAACGCCGCGACGCTGGCGGCGAACTCGAAGTCGGTCGAAGCGCCCGCAGCGTTGAGGCCAGGATCGGCGAGCGAGAACTCGATCTTCTTGCTGGTATCACCATCTGGAGCTTTGTACCGCAGCTTCACCGTGCAAAGCTCGCCCGCCGCCGCGCCTTCGGCCGTCGCCTGGAGCTTTGTACCGCAGCTTCACCGTGCAAAGCTCGCCCGCCGCCGCGCCTTCGGCCGTCGCCGTCGCGGGCTTCTGGTACTTGAGCTCGTCCACGCCCGCCGCAGGCACGTCCTGCCCCGCGGGAATCACTTCATACAGCGCCGTCACCTGGTGCCCCGCGCCGATCTCGCCCGCGTCCTTCTTGTCGTCGTTGAAGTCCTGCGCCGCCAGCAGCCGGTTCTCGTACCCGATCAGCCGGTACGCCGCGACTTTTGCCGGGTTGAACTCGACCTGTATCTTCACGTCCTTGGCGATCGTGATCAGCGTGCCCGTGGCCTGCTCGACCAGCACCTTCTGCGCCTCCTTGATCGTGTCGATGTACGACGCGTTCCCGTTCCCCTTGTCGGCGAGCGACTGCATCCGGGCGTCGGCGTAATTCCCGGTGCCGAAGCCGAGGACGGAGAGGAACACGCCTGTCTTGCGCTTCTCCTCGATCAGCCGGTCGAGGTCGCCCTCGCTCGTGGTGCCGACGTTGAAGTCGCCGTCGGTGCAGAGGATCACGCGGTTGACGCCGTCCTTCACGAAGTTGTCCGCCGCGAGCTTGTACGCCATTTCGATGCCCTGCCCGCCGTTCGTCGAGCCGCCCGCCTGGAGGCGCTGGATGGCCGAAGCGATCTCTTCCTTGCGCGACCCCGCCGTCGGCGGGAGCACGACGCCCGCGTTCCCGGCGTAAACCACCATCCCGACCCTGTCCTGCTCGCGCAGCGTCCCCGTCAGCATCGTGAGCGACGCCTGCACCAGCGGCAGCTTGTCCGGCTCGTTCATCGACCCCGACACGTCCACGAGGAACACCAGGTTCGCCGCGGGCGCATCCTTGATCTCGATTTCCTTCCCCTGCAGCCCGATCCGCACCAGCTGGTGCTTCGGCTCCCAAGGCGCCGCATGCGCCTCGAGCGCCACCGAGAACGGCTCCACCCCGGCTGGCGGCGTGTACGCATAGTGGAAGTAGTTCACCAGCTCCTCGAGCCGCACCGCGTCCGGCGGCGGCAGCTGCCCGTCATTCAGGAACCGCCGCATGTTCGCGTACGCCGCCGTGTCCACGTCGATCGAGAACGTCGAGAGCGGTGAGTCGAACGGGCGGAGGAAGGGGTTGTCTACGAGGGGGTTGTATTCTTCGGTGTTGGAGTCGGCCAGCGGCAAATCACCTGTAAAGGTGTCTACGAATCCGGCCCCGCCCGCAGTGAGTTCATGTCCGGGAGCGACTCGCTTTCCGGAGATTGCCTCACTCCGGAGTTTGCGAAGCTCCTCCATAACTTTTCTGGACTTGGTAGGTGTACCCATTACGGCGAGGACGCTCTCCTCGCGTTCGTTCGCACCTCGCAGTGACATCTCGTGAACCATCTTTTCCAGATCCGACTTGAAAGTCGCGAGGTCCGTCGGCGGATTCACGTTCTTGGCGCGAATCTCCTTCGGTTTGTTTTCGATATCTGCCTCGAAGTGCGTCTTTTCGAATTGTTCCCTGCGAGCGGCCTCAATCCTTTGCGCAAGCAGGCGTTGTTCACGACGTAATTCAATGTTGGAGTAGAGCGAAATGCCCAAGGCGACGAGCAATCCGGCCGCCAGAGTCCAGAGATGGACCCATCGGTGACCTGTCGACGACGGCGTCGTCACAATGCGCGATAGGATATCGTCCACGCGCTCAGGGTCGAGCCGCTCCGCTTCAGAGGTCGAATTCGCAGCAGAGCATGCGCTCACCAGCGCCACCGTCTCCCGGATCGCGTCCAGCTCCGCCCGCAGCCCGGCATCCGCTTCCAGCGCCCGTTCGATTTCTGCGCGCTCGGCCGGCGCGAGTTCGCCGACCGCGTAGTCGGTCAGCTTCTCGAACATCTCTTCCCGTGTCATCAGACCGCCCTCCTGTTGTCGTCGCCCACAAGCCCCGCCTCCCGAAGCCGGCCCCCGACGGCCTTGACCGCCTGCCCGAGGTGGTAGCTCACGTTCGTCAGCGTCATTTCGAGTCGTTCGGCAATCTCCCGGTACGTCAGTCCTTCCCAGAGCTTCAGGCGCAACACCTCGCGCTGTTTCTCGGGAAGCCCCGCGACGGCCGCCTGCACGCGGTCGCGCAGCTCGCCGTCGAGCGCGCGCGCGTCCGCCGGCGCCACCTCCGCCCGCGGCTCCAGCACCGCCGCCGCTTCGTGTTTCCGCTCCATCCGCGTCTCCTTCCGTCGCAGGTCGTGACAGATGTTGCGCGTGACGGACAGGAGCCAGGGGAAGAGCGCCTTGACCTCACGCAGCCGCGCGCCTTCGCGAAGGACGCGCAGGAAGGCTTCCTGCACAGCGTCCTGGGCGAGGGCGGCGTCGCCGTGAAGAGCGCTGGAGAACCGGAGGAGGGGAGCTTCGTGGGCAGCGAGGAGCGAAGCGACCGCGGTGCGGTCGCCTGACACCAGGCGTTCTACGAGTTCCTCGTCGGTCATCGGCGTCCTTTACGGCATCCAAGGGGGAGACGCCGTGAAGGGGGGAGTTTACAGGCCCTTTCCGAAAGAAAACCCGCGGAAGCCGGATCGGCGCGAAGCGCCGAGCCCGCCGGAGCCGCGCAGCGGCGGAGGCGGGTCCTTAACCTTTACCCTACCCTTAGCCTGAACCTGCCTGAAGCTGCGGGAGGATGCCGGACCTTGGCCGCAGCTGAAAGCAACGGCAGGTTAAGGAAAAGGGAAAGGTTAAGGTTAAGGGGCGCCGGCTTTGCCGGCGCGGTTACTTTGCGCGTGCGAGGTAGCTCTCAACCGTCCTGAGCAGCATCTCCGCCCCGAGGGGCAAGGCTTCCTCATCAAAATCAAACCGGTCCGAATGATGCGGGGCGCAGAGACCCTTTTTTTCATTCCGGCATCCGAGGAAGAAGAAAGACCCGGGAACTTCGTTGAGGAAATACGACATGTCCTCCCCGCCCAAGGTCTGCACATTCCGATCGACCCTCGTCTTCCCGACCAGCCCTTCGGCCACCCCGTCCACGACCTTCGTCATCTCGACGTCGTTGATCGTCGCGGGGTAGTACATCGTGTACGTCATCTCGAATTCCGCGCCGAGCCCGTGCACCGCGCCGCCGATCAGGTCGCGCACCATTTTCGGCAGGCGCGGCCGCAGCTTGGGATCGAAACTCCGGATCGTCCCTGCGAATTCCACGCGGTTCGGGATCACGTTGAACGCGTCGCCGCCCTTGATCCGGCCGACGCTGCAGACGACGGGCTGAAGCGGATCGACCATGCGGCTGGAGAGGGCCTGAAGCGCCTGGATCGCGTGGACCGCGGCCAAAATCGGGTCGGCGGTCTGGTGCGGCGCCGCGCCGTGTCCGCCCTTCGCGGTGATCGTGACCTCGAACTTGTCCGCGGCGGCGAGCAGAGGCCCGGGCTTGACGCCGACGCGGCCGACGGGGAAGTCGTTCCACATGTGGAGGCCGAAGATCGCATCCACGTCGGGATTCTTGAGCGCGCCCTCCTTGATCATCGGTTCCGCGCCGCCCGGCGATTCCTCGGCGGGCTGGAAAATCAGCTTCACCGACCCGCGGATGTTTTTCTTTCGCTTTTCAAGCACTTCCGCAACCGCGAGCAGAATCGCCACATGCCCGTCGTGGCCGCACGCGTGCATCACCCCCGGCGTCCCCGACCGGTACGGTTTCTTGTCGCGCTCGATGATGGGAAGCGCATCCATGTCCGCCCGCAGCGCGACGACCGGCCCGGGCAGCGCGCCCTTGATCAGCCCGACGACGCCCGTCTTCGCGACGCCGGTCCGCGCCGCGATGCCCAGCGATTTCAAGCGCTTCGCAACGATCCCCGCCGTCCGCTCTTCTTTGAAAGCCATCTCGGGATGCGCATGCAAATCGCGGCGGCACTCGACCATGTCCTTGCGCAGGCGTGCCACGTCGGTGGAAACGTCTATCGATTTGGTCATGCGGGCAATCTCCTGAGGCGGGTGCGGGCGGCAAAAAAAAAGGGCCGGGACGCGAATAAAGCGTCCCGGCCCGTCATTCTCCCCGTGACATCAGTGGAGGTGAAGGGGATCGAACCCTCGACCTCGTGAATGCCATTCACGCGCTCTCCCAGCTGAGCTACACCCCCGGGGACGGAATGTTCTACGTGAAGGGGACTGCCGCCGTCAATGAGGAATGGCAAGCGAGAGCGCGTCAGCGCGCGAGCCGCGAGTGAACGGCCGAACGGCAGTGAGAGTGGCGAGCGGCGTGCGGCCAGCGGCGAGTGAACGGCAAAACGGCGGTGAGCGCAGCCGGGTGGACAAGGCGACCGCATTCCCAGGAACGTTCCAGCCCCCACGCGCTAGAATGGAGCGCGCCCGCTCGGCGTCACGCCGTTTTGCCGTCACGCCGGTCTTTAACTCGCCGCTCGCCGCTCGCCGCTGGCCACTCTCACAACCCGCACCGACCCGATAAGCTTTCACGAAGCCATATACCTTTACATTCATGTTCCCTTACGTTGCGTTCGGGCAGATTAGTACTACTGTAAACCTTGAAAAATCAAATACTTACGACGTCCGGTCAAAATCGTACCCCCGGCACACCGCTTGCAGATAGTCTCCCAACTCTTGGAGGCTTTCATGTCCGAAACCAACGCCTGCACCCTGGAAGTCGTCACCGACGGGAAAGCGCGGACGATCACCCTCGACGAAAAGGTGGTCACTTTCGGGCGTTCCCGCAAGAACACGGTGCCCCTCAAGGAAGATTCCAAGATCTCCGCCGAGCACTGCCAGGTCGTCCGCCAGAAGGACTCCTGGATGCTGATCGACAACGGCAGCAAGAACAAAACGTTCCTCAACGGCACCGCCGTCTCGGTCGCCGCCCTCAAGCACGGCGATTCCTTCAAGATCGGCGAAACCAGCGTGACGTTCCGCGTGGGCGCCCCGACCGCGATGAACCCGAAGGAAGCCGAGCGCCTCATGGCGAAGCAGCCTTCGTCCAACACGGCTGCCGGCGACGCCATCGCCGCCGCCCTCAGCAAGCCCGAGCCGCGGGTATCCAAGAAATCCAGCGGCGTGCGCGACGCCATCAAGGTCGAACGCGGCGGGAAGGGCGTCTCTTCGCTCGCGATCATCTGCTTCTTCTTCGCCGGCATCCTTTCCGGGTACACGTTCCTTCACCTCTTCGACAACCGCGCCGAGAAGAAGGCGCCCGCGACCGCCAAGATTGAAACGAAGAAGCCGCTGATCCAGATTCCCGACCAGCCGGTTTCGGTTCAGCCCCCGGCCGATCCGCCGAAGGAAGTCCCGAGCGTCGTGACGCCGAAGGAAGATCCCAAGGACCCGGTCGTCGCCGTCGCCCCGAAGGAAACCCCCAAGGAAACGCCCGTCGTCGCGGTGCCCAAGGAAACCCCGAAGGACCCGGTCGTCGCCGTCGATCCGAAGGAAACGCCGAAAGAGGAGCCGGTGGCCGTGAAGCCCGAACCGCCGCCGCCCGCCGCCAGCGAAGATCCGCCCCCGGCCGCCGGTGACCCGGTCGCCGTCAAGCCCCCGGTCCCCGACCCCAAGGCCGAGCCCGGCACTTCGGTCGAAACCCCGGACGATCCCAAGCGCCTCCCGACGCAGTTCATGGGCCTCCGCACCACGCTCAAGCGCGTCATCTTCGTCATGGACGTCACCGGCTCGATGGAAGACCCGGCCTCCGTGACCCCCGCCGAGTTCACCGGCCCCGCGGAAATCAAGATCGGCGCCGAACTCAAGCGCCAGCTCGACAAGTTCGACCGCAAGGACGTCAAGACCAAGCTCGACGCCGCCAAGTACGAACTCACCCACACCATCGCTTACCTCCACCCCGACGTCGAATTCACCGTCATCTTCTTCTCCTTCTCCCCGACGCCGTGGCAGAAGCGCTTCATGGCCGCCAGCGAGAAGAACAAGATCGACGCGATCAAGCGCATCAAGACGACCTCGGCCTGGGGCGGCACGAACATCTATGACGCCCTGGAGAGCTCGTTCGGGATCGTGGACGACTTCCGCAAGACGGCGAAGAAGCCGGCGACGCCCGCCGGTGGCGCGACAGGGGCGAAGGGCAAGCCCGAGTTCGCGGTGTTCCTCCTGACCGACGGAAAGCACAACACGGGGCGCTTCCCTGACCCCGAGGAGTTCCTGAAGGAAATCCGCAAGATGAACGCGGACGATCGCGTACTCATCAACACGATCGGCGTGGGCACCCCGGGGGTCGGTGTGGACCCGCCGGACCCGGTTTTCCTCGCTCGCCTTGCGAGTGAGAACGGTGGCGAAGGGAAGATGCTCAAGTAACGGAGCGAGAAACCCATGATCAAACTCAGCGTGATTGACGGGGCGCCTGCGGAATCGATCGAGCTGCCGGAGGACGTCGTCTCCATCGGCCGCTCGGCCCGGAACCAGCTGGTCCTCAAGGACAAGTCGCTCTCGCGCAAACACTGCGAGATCGCGGTGGTCAACGGGCGCTACCTGCTCGTGAACCACGCCAAGACCAACGGCACCTGCGTCAACGGCCGGCCGGTGGGCGAAGCGTTCCTCAAGCCGGGCGACACGATCCTCATCGGGCGCGTCGCGCTGCGCTTCGAGGGCGGCGACTCGAACGCGGAGTTCCAGAACGTCGGCAGCAAGGCGAATTTCGCTTCGAGGAAACGCGGCCTGATCGCTGCCGTGAAACGCCGCGACCCGGTGCTGTACGGCGTGGCGTACGCCGCCGGGCTGGTGCTGTCGCCGATCCTGTACTTCGTCCTCCGCTAGAGCTCTCGGGCCTCGAACTTCGACAGCCGTCCGCGAGGACGGCTGTTTTTCTTGGCACGCGATGCTTATTTGCGGAGAAAGGCAGTTCGGAGACGGGAGTTCGGAGAGAAGGCCGAGGCGGCAACGCGGAGTTTCCACTGATGATCCGACTCACCCTGTTCGAAGAATCGTGGGAGAAGTCGCGCGAGTTCCCCGTGGACGTCGTCACCATCGGGCGCTCCCACGACAACATCCTTGAGATCAAGGAGGCCTCGATCTCGCGGCTTCACTGCGAAATCGCGCTGGTCCAGGGCAAAGCGATGCTGATCAACCACGCGAAGACGAACGGGACACTCGTGAACGGCAAGCCGGTGGGGGAAGCGATCCTGAAAGCGGGTGACGAGATCCTCATCGGGCGCGTGAAGATCCGGTTCGATTCGGCCAGCGAGGGTTCGGCGGCGCCGACGGATGAAGAAGAAGCCTCGGCATCCGGTCAACGTAAGCGTCGGCTTCACCGTCGTCGGCGTGATTGAGCCGAAGAATTCCCGCGTGACAGCATGCGTCCGCCGGCATCAAATCCCTGATGAGCCCGGCGTCACGCTCGGAGCCCGACCCCTTTGGCTGTTTTTCCATGACTGATGCCCCCGACGCTTCCCCCCGCCGCAAATGGTGGCTCTGGCTCCCGCTCGCCTTCTTCGGCGTCATCCTCGCTTTCTTCATCCTCGGCTCCCTCGTCGTCTCCGGGCGCGCTTCATCGCGCTGGAAGGAATTCCTGCCGAGGGCGGCTGAACTGAAGCGGCGCATTGTCGAGCGGGACCCGCGGCGCGAACCGCTGGAGGGACCGGCGACGCCCGGGGACGCCTGGCAGTCCTACGTGGACGCGACGGGGAAACTCAGGCGGATGACCCAGGACGAGCAGAGGGCGATCGAAGAAGCGACGTACTCCAGGGCGACGCCGGAGATGGAAGCGAAGGGTTTTGCGGTGCTCGACACTTACGCGAAAGAGATTGAGGCGCTCAGGCTCGCCGCGCGGCAGGGAAGTTACCGCGCGCAGATCGACTGGGCGGACGGGTTCAATGCGAAGCTGGACTGGCTGTCCACGTTTCGCCAGGCGAGCCGTTACCTGGCGCTTTCGGCGCGGCGTCGCCGGCTCCAGGGCGACCTGGACGGCGCGATTGACGACGTCTCCGCGGTCTTGCAGCTGGGAATCGATTGCGGCCATTCGGGCGCGCTCATCTGCTGGATGGTCGGGGGTTTCAGCATCCGCCTCGGCGCTTTCCAGGCCCGGGACATCCTCGAGGAGGCGGCCCTGACAGAAGCCCAGGCGGAGCGCGTGGAAAAGCTCGCCGCCGGGGCTGAAGCCGGGATGGCGTCGCTTGCTGAAGCTCTCGACGGGGAACGGCTGGTCCTGGACGAGACGTGCAAGGCGCTCGCCGAAGGGCGCGCGAAGTTGTCCGACTTTGGCGCCGACAACGGGCTCAGGTTGCTCGCCTGGCGCCAGGGATTCTCGTTCCGCATCGTCGCGGCCGAGGTGGACGACGCTTGTCTTCGACTTTCGACCGAATCGGCGCGGGTCGCGGGGCGGCCGTGGCCCGAGGCTGCGGCAGCCTACGCGGGCCTGCAAGAGACCTGGGACTCCACCAGTGTCATGCACCTTCTCATGCCCGCTCCGCAAATCATCGATCGCAGCAGCCGCGCGGTGACCGCCCGGCTCCGGCTGTTGCAGGCCTTTGCGCACGAGCGCCGCACCGGCCTCCCGATGGACCCGATGCCCACCGATCCGTTCACCCTCCGGCCGCTTCACCGCCTCGTCACCCCCGGCGGCGTCCTCTGGTGGTCCGAGTGGACCGACGACGACGACGGCGGGAAGGGCAAGTTCGACGAGGACCCGGACACGGACGGCGACCTCCCGGTGGAGTGGGTGCAGAAAAAGTAGGCCGCCCTACCGTCCCGACTTCGCCAGCACGTCCACCGCCGCCTGCACCAACGCGAAAAACCGGTTGTCCTCGACCGCGCGGTCCTTGTTGTTCCACCCCGCCGACAGCGCGAACCACGCCCCGTCGTCCCGCTTCAGCAGGAACGTCAGGTTCAGCACGCCCGGCTCCGACCCGCCCTTGAACCCGCAATACGGCCAGACGTCCTTGCGGATCGCCAGCCCCCGGTTCACGCCCAGCACCCCCAGCGCCGTCTCGTCGTTCTTCTTCCGGAACCAGTCCATCGCCCGGCACATGTCGGCCGCCGAAGCGAACCATTCGATCTTCGAAATCGCGCCCGGCTTCAGCCACATCGTGATTTTCTCCCGGCCGTACTCCTTGATCGCGCCGTCCAGCATCTCCCGCCGCCCCGCTTCGTCCGCCTTCAGCCACGCCTTGCGCAGGTCCTTGTTCGTGCGGAGCTTGAACATTTCGCAGGTGGTGATGAAGGGCTTCGACCGCGAAGGGTCGGTGTTGCCCATCACGGACATGGCGGCCTCGACTTTCTCACGGCCTGCGACGTGCAGCAGGTGGTCCGCCGCGGTGTTGTCGCTGATGGAGATCATCTCGACGGCCAGGGTATGAAGCGTGACCGGGGCGCCGGCCGGCCAGTTGTGGAGGACGCCGGAGGGAAGGCTCTTCCATTCCTCCTTGAGTGGCACGATCTCGTCCCACTTGTGCTTTTCCTCGAGCAGCGCGCCGAGGACGTAGAGCTTGAAGGCGCTTCCCAGTGCGAGCTGCCTGTCGCCCTCGAGTTCGCCGAGGGTTTTCGGGGTCTCGCCGAGGCGGACGGCCTTGAACGAGACGTCGCCGGGGAGGTCCTTGAAGGCGTGGACGACGTCCTCGACGTTTTCGAGAGCGGCGCGGGCGGGAGTGAGGTGGAGCCCGGCGATTTTGTGAGGCTCTTCTTTCTCGATGGTCAGCGTCATCGTGACGATGCTTCGGTCGGCGAACACGATGTCGAACCGTCCGGCTTCTTCGCCATCGCGGTCGAGGGGGCGGACTTCGACGGCTTTGCCGTGGTCGCGGAAACCCTGGGCGAAGAGCTCGCGGATTTTGTCCGCGGGGACGGCTTCGAGGAAATCGGCGTTGAAGAGTTCTTCGCAGTCCTTGGGGTCCTCGCAGACCAGGTCGGCGACTTTTTGCGCGATGTCGTCGAGGGAGCCGCCGAGAGGAGGGCAGGCGAGGAATGTCGTGAGGAGGAGGGCGAGCATTTTTGTGGGGCCTTTGAGGGAGGAAGGGGGAACGGCGAAAGGCAAACGACAATCCGCAAACGGAAAAGAGAAATCGAAAATGAAAAAGGAAAAACGAAAAAGGAAAAGAGGGACACCGTTCCTGATGGGGAGGCAGTTTGCCCGATTTTCCCCCGCCGCTCCTCCGCTTTTTGTTTTTCTCTTTTCCTTTTCGCTTTTCGTTTTCCGCTTTCAGTTTGCCGTTTGCCGTTGTTCCGTCCCCTCGGCTGCTATCCTCCCCCCATGAACCGAACACTCCTCCTCCCCCTTCTTCTGCTCGCCGGCTGCTCCGTCCCCTCCGAGAAGCTCTCCCTCACCACCCCCGACCACCGCGAACGGGTCTATCGCCTGTACGTTCCACCGGTTCTTTCTCCCGGCCCTCGGCCGCTCGTCGTCGTGCTCCATGGCGGCGGCGGCTCGGGGCGGCAGATGGAACGGTTTCTCGAGTTCGACGCGCTGGCCGACAAGGAAGGCTTTCTCGTCGCCTACCCGAGCGGCCTCGACAACGGCTGGAACGACGGCCGCGAGACCGCCTCAGTCCAATCCCAGGCCGATCACATCGACGACGGCGCCTTCGTCACCGCCATGCTCGACGAAATCGCACGCCAGCACCCCGTCGATCCGGCCCGCGTCTACGCCACCGGCATCTCCAACGGCGGATTCTTCGCCCACTACCTCGCCAACCGCTTCCCCGCGGCATCGCGCAGCCTGTCGCGGACCATTTCGGGAAAGGCGCCGTCGCCGTCATGATCATCCAGGGGACCGAAGACCCGCTCATCCCTTACGGCGGAGGCGATGTGGTCAAGTCACGCGGCAAGCTGATCGACACCGTCGCTGCGGCAAAACTCTGGGCGGCGCGCAACGGCTGCACGGCCGAATCCGGAATCGTCGAAGAGCCGGACCGCGACAAGGACGACGGCTGCCACGTTCAGCGCCGGGAGTGGAGCGGCGGGGCGGCCCCGGTCGTCCTGCGTACCGTTGTCGGCGGTGGCCACACATGGCCGGGCGGGAGCCAGTACCTGCCGAAGGGGATTGTCGGCGTTGTGTGTCGCGATTTTGACGCCACGCAGGAGATTTGGGAGTTCTTCAAGGGCATCGCGAAGAAATAGCCCACCTCAACTCCGCTCCGCAATCCTCAGGTTCTCGCCTTCGATCGACACCGTGTAGCTCTTCAGCGCCACCTTTGCCGGCGGTTTCTCGACCGCGCCGTCCACGAAGAACCTCGAGCCGTGTTCCTTGCAGAAGATGTCGTTGTGCTCCCGGTCGTAGTTGAGCTCGCCACGCCGGTGCGTGCAGCGTCCTTCCACCGCGTGGTACCCGACCTGGTCCTTCCAGAGCAGGATCATCAGGCCGCTGGGAAGCGTCAGGTGCGCCTGGTCGCCCGGCGCGAGGCAATCGGCGGGAATCGCGATGAGCTCACCCTCGGCGGCCTTCGGCGCGGGAGAGGATTGCGGATCGGCGGTCGCGGGAGCAGACTGGGGGGCTTTTTCTTCGCTCGTGCAGCCGCACAGCAGGCATGAGGCGGTGAGCCCGGCAACGAATTCGCGGCGCGA
Source organism: Planctomycetota bacterium (assembly GCA_021413805.1). Taxonomy (GTDB): domain Bacteria; phylum Planctomycetota; class MHYJ01; order WSZJ01; family WSZJ01; genus WSZJ01. The sequence goes on along the minus strand of JAIOPR010000051.1, from coordinate 81 downwards.
GATGTCCATGGCGGAGGCTCCTGGGGGAGAAGCGGCGAATGCTACTTGCTCAGCGCTTCTTCCGCATCTTTGCCACGTACC
>JAIOPR010000351.1 GCA_021413805.1 Planctomycetota bacterium | reverse complement strand
TCCCGCCTGGCCTGCGTGACGGGAAAGGCCATCGAGGAGCTCAAGCGCCTCGTGATCCCCACCGAGCCTGACGCCAAACCGGAGGCCGGCGACCCGCTTCTCGGGAAGACGTTCGGGCGGTACAAAGTGAAAGGCCTGCTCGGGCTGGGGGGCTGGGGAAACGTCTACCTCGCTGAATCCGAGGGCCGCCAGTTCGCCATCAAGGTCCTCAGGCTCGAGCTGGGAAAGTCCGCCGAACACCTTGACCGCTTCATGACCGAAGCCCGCATCACCGCTTCGCTCGAGCACGACGTCATCCGCCGCACCGTCGATATCGGCAAGCACCACGGCTACCACTACATGGCCATGGAGTACGTCAACGGCGCCAGCATCCACGCGATGGTCTCCTCGAACGGCCCGCTTCCCGCCGAGCTGGCGTCGCAGGTGACCATGCGGATCGCCGAAGCGCTTCGGTTTGCGATCCGGCGCGGGATCGTGCACCGGGACATCAAGCCGCGGAACGTGCTGGTTTCGCGTGCCGGGGAAATCAAGCTGACGGATTTCGGGCTGGCGAAGATGCTTCTCGACGGGTCGAGCATGACCTCGACGGGCGCGGTGATGGGCACGCCGGAGTTCATGAGCCCCGAGCAGTTCGACGGCGCGCGCGCGGACCAGCGATCCGACATTTACGCGCTCGGCTGCACGCTGTTTTTCATGCTCACGGGCAATCCGCCGTTCACAGGCCCCGACTATCCCACCCTCATGCGCCGCCACAAGACGAGCGCGCCGCCGTCGCCGCTTCGGCTCAACCCCGACGTCCCCGCGCACCTCTGTTCGATCCTCTCTCGGATGCTCGAAAAGCAACCCTCGAACCGTTTCCAGGACTACGACGAGCTGCTGGAAGCGCTGTCAACGGGGGGCGGGCACGGGACGAGGGCGCCGAAGGTGCGGGCGGAGGAGGGGCTGGAAGAAGCGTGGATGGACGAGGAGCGGGTGAAGCGGTGCGCGGAGGTGCAGGCGATTTTCCAGGCGGAGGAGATGGTGCCGCCGCCGAGGTGGCACGTGATGCTGGGGCTGGGGTATGCGAGCGGGGGAGGGCGGACGGCGGACGACAAGTTCCTGGTGCAGCCGGTGGTGTTGGGCTGTTCGGCGTGCGGCAGGACGTTGAGGATCAAATCGCCGCCGAGGGCGGGGCTGGTCTGCCCGGTCTGCGGGAGCGAAGAGCTGACGCACCCGCATTTCGAGATTTCGCGGCACGCGTGTTTCCTGTTCCTGAGGATCGGGGAGCGCGGTGCGGCGCTGGAATCGGCGCGGGACGACCTGATCCGGACGGCGGCGCTGGCGTGCCTGTCCGGGGCGCACAACGTGATCCTCGACTTCAGCGCCTGCGCGGCGTTTCCCTCCGAGGTGATCGGGCCGCTGCTGAGGCTGCGCGAGCTGCTGACGGCGGAGCGCGTCGCGCCTGTCCTGATCGCTTCGCCGAAAGGCCTGAAGCAGATCAAGGAGCGCGGGATGCAGGAGTTCTTCCTCGCGTTCGCGTCGGAAAAGGAAGTTGTGGCGCACATCGATACGGCGAGCCTCTGTCCGCACCTGCGGTATTTCCTCTGCGCCGTCCGGGGGCAGCTGGCCGACCCGGAGGACAAGGTCGCGGAGAACCTGAGCCGCGGGGTGATCCCGTGTCTCGACCGCGCCGGGTTCGACGCGTTCTACCCCGCGGTGCGCGAAGCGGTGAAGAAAGCGGACGTCCGGTCGGCGCGGGCTGCGTGCGCGACCCTGGCGAAGAAGCTGGCGAAAGCGCCCTGCCTGCAGGCCGCGGCTGCGAAAGCGACGGTCCTGGTCGAGGACGCGATCCGTCTTTCGCTCGAGCACTCCGCCCAGGCGCATCTCGCCCGGGGCCGGACCGACCGCGCCCGCATCACGGCGAAGGAAACGCTGGCTGCCTTCCCGGAATCCTCAGCGGCCGCCGACATCCTGGCCCAGGTTGCGCTCCAGGAGGGCCGTCCCGTCGAGGCCGCGGGGCACTTCGGCGCGGCGGCACGCGGCGCCCCTTCCCCCGAGGAATACAAACTCAGCGAGGCCGCCGCATTCATGCGGGCCGGAGACACCGTCGAGGCGCTGCGGTGCGTGGACGAAGTGCTGCGCGATGACCCGCTTCATTTTCGCGCGGAACATTTCAAGGGCACGCTGCATTTCTCGCGTGGCGAGTACGAGGAGGCGATCGAGGCGTTCAGCCGCGCCCTGGAGGTGCAGCCGTCGAGCCCGGAAGTCCTGTTGTGGCGGGGGCGCACGCACCACCGGCTCGACCAGCTGGCGGAGAGCCTGCGGGATTTTGTCGCGGCCAACCGGCTGGAGCCCGGGCGGGCCCGGACGCTGGCGAACTGCGGCGCGATCTGCGCCAGGCTCGGGAAGCTCAAGGAAGCGGTGGCGTTCCTGAAAAGCGCGATCCATCTGAACCCGGCGATGGCGGGTCCCCGGTACAACCTTTCCTGCGCCCTGTCGGCGAACGGCGACCTGCCGGCGGCGCTCCATGCCCTGCGCGAAGCTGTTGCAGCCGGCTGGTCCAACCGCGACCTGTCCCGGCGCGACCCACTGCTCAAGGCCCTCAGGGAAGATCCGGAATTCCGGGAGGAATTCGCCGCAGTCCTGGCGGAAATGCCGACACAGGGAGAGACGGAGGACTATTAGCCCCGCGCGGAATTCCCCTTCATTCCGCACGGAATCATCCCGCCTGCTTGACACTCTCTTCCACGCCCGCTAGACTTCGCCCCCTTCCATTGCCCTTCCAGGAGAGGCCATGCCCAATCCAAAACGTAAATTCTCCCGGTCTCGTACGCGCAAGAAGCGGACGCATGACCGGCACAAGCTGCCGACACTTCACCTGGCCGAATGCGCGCGCTGTCACCAGCGCCGGCTGCCGCACCGGGTGTGTGGGAACTGCGGGTATTACGACGGCGAGCCCGTGATCAAGCTCTAGGCCATGAAACTCGCCCTGGATGCGATGGGCGGGGATCATGCCCCCGCCGAAGTCGTGCGCGGCGCGGTGGACTATGCGCGGACCGCGCCTGAAGACGTCGTGTTTCTGGTGGGAATCCCCGAGAAGGTCCAGCCGCTCCTTGCGGGGGCGCCGGCGAACGTCATGCTGGTGCCCTGCACGCAGGTGATCGAGATGGGGGAGCACCCGGCGAAGTCGCTGAAAGAAAAGCGGGACAGCTCGATCGTCAAGTCGCTGGGGATGTGCATGCAGGGCAAGGCGGACGCGTTCGTCAGCGCGGGGAACACGGGGGCCTGTGTTGGCGGCAGCCTGTTCCTGATGGGGCACCTGCCCGGCGTGCTGAAGGCCGGGATCGCCACGCCGATCCCGATGCGCGGCGGCGAATGCACCGTGATCGACGCGGGCGCGAACATCGTCCCGAAGCCGCAGCACATGCTCCAGTACGCCCTGATGGGATCGATCTACGCGAAAGTCCGCGGCATCGCGAACCCCCGGGTCGGGATCCTGAACATCGGCGAAGAAGAAGACAAGGGCACCGAGCTGGTCCAGCTGGCCCGGGACCTGGTCAAGAAGACGGACGTGAACTACATCGGGTTCGTCGAGCCGACGGCGATCGCGGAAGGCGCGGCGGATGTCGTCGTCGCGGACGGCTTCGCCGGGAACATCCTCCTCAAGTCGTTCGAGGGGATGGGAGAACTGCTGCTTCAGCACTACGAGAAGAGCGGGCTTTCCGGCGAGCTTTATGAAAAGACGGCGAAGAGCGCGCGGAAATTCGCCGATTTCGCTTCGTACGGCGGCGCGCCGCTGCTCGGGACGAAAGGCCTCACGATGATTGCGCACGGCCGGTCAAAAGCGGACGCTATCGCCAACGCGCTTCGACGCGCTTCGGCCTGTGCCCGCGAGAAGATCGTCGAGAAGATTGCGGCGGAAATCCAGAAGTACCCGATGAGCGCCTGACACCCATGAGCCAACTCCTGAAGGTCGGCATTGCCGGGACCGGGTCGTATGCGCCGGAGCGGGTGATGTCGAATGCCGATTACTCCAAGATCCTCGATACTTCCGACGAGTGGATCCGCGAGCGCACCGGGATCCGCGAGCGGCGTTTTGCGCCGCCCGAGATGCCGACCAGTTTCATGGCGGCGAACGCCGCGCGGCGGGCGATGGAAGCGGCGAGCGTCGCGCCGGAGGACATCGACCTGATCATCTGCGGCACGGTCACGCCGGACCATTTCTTCCCGTCCACCGCATGCCGACTCCAGCACGAGCTCGGCTGCGTCCGCGCGGGCGCGTTCGACCTCTCGGCCGCCTGCACCGGGTTCATCTACAGCCTGTCCGTCGGCTGGAACATGGTCCGGACCGGGAGCATGCGAAACGTCCTCGTGATCGGCGCGGAAAAACTGTCGTCCATCATCAACATGCAGGACCGCACGAGCTGCATCCTGTTCGGCGACGGCGCCGGCGCCACGGTGCTCCGCCAAAGCGAAAACGCCAGCGAGATCCTCTTCTCGTCGCTTCATGCCCTCGGTGGCCACGACGATGTCATGAGCCTCCCGGCCGGCGGCACCCGGCATCCCCCGACACACGAAACGATCGACGGGAAGCAGCACACCATCCACATCAAGGGCCGCGAGATCTTCAAGTTTGCGGTGACCAAGATGGTCGAAATGGTGGAACTGTCCGCCGAGAAGTGCGGCGTGCCCGTGTCGAAAATCGCGATGATCATCCCGCACCAGGTCAATCTCCGGATCCTCGAGTACGCCAGCGAGAAGCTGAATTTCCCGCTCGACCGGATGATGATCAACATCGACCGGTACGGCAACACGAGCGCCGCGAGCGTGCCGATCGCGCTGGACGAAGCGGTCAAGTCCGGGCGGGTGAAGCGCGGGGACCTGGTGGTGATGGTGGCGTTTGGTGCCGGGCTGACGTGGGGCACGGTGGCGCTGAGGTATTAGCCGCATGAAAACCGCCGCGCTGTTCCCCGGACAGGGTGCCCAGGCCGTCGGCATGGGGAAGGACCTGTTCGAGAAGTCCGCCGCCGCCCGCCGCGTGTTCGAGGAAGCCAATGCGATCCTCGGAATCGACCTCGCGAAGATCTGTTTCGAGGGGCCGGAGGAATCGCTCAACCGCACCGACACCTGCCAGCCTGCGATCCTCGTCCATTCCATCGCAGCGTTGAGAGCCCTCGAGGAAAAAGGACTTCCGCTCGTCGCGGACGTCGCCGCCGGCCTCTCCCTTGGCGAATACACCGCGCACGTCTTCGCCGGGTCGATTTCGTTTGCCGACGCCGTCCGGCTCGTGCGCCGCCGGGGCGAAGCGATGCAGGCGGCCTGCGAGGCGAAACCGAGCACGATGGCCACGGTGCTGGGCCTTGACCTGGAGAAATTGCGCGTGGCCGTGGCGGAAGCGGCTTCGCGCGGCGTGATCGTCGTCGCGAATATCCTCGGCCCGGGGCAGGCGGCGATCAGCGGCGAGACGGTGGCCGTGGAAGCAGCGGGGGAGGCCGCGAAGAAGCTGGGCGCCAAGCGCGTCGTGATGCTGAAAGTGGCAGGCGCGTTCCATTCTCCCTTGATGGCGCCCGCCGTCGAGGCGCTGAAGGCGGCGTTGGCAAAGACGGAAATCAGGGTCCCGAGAATTCCCGTCGTCAGCAACGTCACGGCGGCTCCCGTCTCGGATCCCGCCGCCATCCGCGAACTCCTGGGCCGCCAGGTCGGCGAGCCGGTCCTCTGGGAAGATTCGATGCGCCGGATCGGTGCCGACGGGGTGAAACGCTTCGTCGAAGTGGGCCCGGGCCGGGTTCTCTCAGGGCTCGCCCGCAAGATCGTTGACGGCAGCGAGACCGCGAACGTCGAGGGCTGGGTCAGCGTGGAGACATGGGCCTGATCCGCCCCGGGTCTTCCTCCCCGGCACTTCCCCCGGTAGCGTAGCGGCATGTTGACCCCGGGGCCCAGCGACTTCCAGACCTGGTTCGACTCTTTCGAACAGATGGAGGTCGGGACGCTCTTCGCCGTCGCCGCCGCGGCTGCCGCGGTACCCGTGAGGTTTGCGGCGCGGGTGGTGCGGGCTTTCAACCGGGTCATGGATGCCGTCGCCGCCCGGCCGCTGCTGGCCATCGCGCTTCCCGGGCTCCTTTCCTTTGTCGGGGCGACGGCGGCGGGGTTGTTTCTCCGCTATCCGGAGCCCGAAATTCACGACGAGTGGAGCTACCTTCTCGCGGCGGACACGTTTGCGGCGGGACGGCTCACGAATCCGCCGCACCCGATGTGGAAGCACTTTGAGTCGTTCCACATCAACCAGCAGCCGACGTACCAGTCGAAGTATCCGCCTGCGCAGGGTTTGTTCCTGGCGCTGGGGCAGCGGGCGACGGGGGACCCGATCGTGGGCGTCTGGTTCAGCACGGCGCTGGCGATGTCGGCCTTCGCGTGGATGTTCCGGGGGTGGCTGCCGCCGCGATGGGCGTTGTGGGGCTCGATCATCGTGTTCCTCCGTGTCGGCGTCAGCAGTTACTGGGCGCAGGGATACTGGGGCGGGGCGGTGGCGGCCCTCGGCGGCGCGCTGGTCTACGGCGCGTATCCGAGGCTTCGAAGCGCCCCGACGGTGCGGGACAGCGTGCTTCTCGCGCTCGGGCTCGTCGTCCTGTCGAACTCGCGTCCGTTCGAAGGGCTGGTCGTGTCGATCCCCATCGCGCTTGCGCTCGGCTGGCAGTTCCTGAAGGCCCGCCCCATCCCGCGCCCCGCCTGGCTGGCCCGCGTCGCCGCCCCGGTCCTCCTGATCCTGGCGGCCGATGCGGCCTGGATCATGACCTACAACAAGGCGGTGACGGGAAGCGCCACGACGATGCCGTACTTTGTGCATGCGAAGACTTACGCGCGGATTTCGCAGTGGATTTTCGGCGGGCTGAACCAGCCGCCGCCGTACCGGCACGAAACCATGCGGAGGTACTACGAGGGCGAGGAACTTCCGTTCTACGAGAGGCAGCAGCACCTCGATGAACTGCTCGTCGAGATCCCGTGGAAGATGGTTCGCGCGACGAACATTCCTTACGCAGGGCTGATGGTTCTCCCGGTCGTCTTCGCCTTCGGGGTGTGGCGCCGGCGCCGCACGCGCCTGGCCATCGCCGGCTTCGGCGCGGCCCTTGCGGCCGCCTCCACGCTGACGATCTTCATGTCCCACTACGGCGCCCCCGCGGCCGCCTGCGGATTCCTCATCGTGATGCAGGGCCTTCGCCATCTGAACGCCCTCAAGGCCCGCGGGCGGCGATTCGGTCGGCTCGCCGCGCTCGGGGTGACCCTCGTCACCTTCTGCATGTTCCTGTACCTCGTGTGGGCCCACTCCCAGGTCGGCGCCTGGGGACACATCCGCGCCCATGTCCAGGAGAGGATCGAGGAAATCCAGGGCGACCACCTCGTCGTTGTCCGCTACGGGCCCCGCCATTCCGTGCATATGGAATGGGTCTATAATCGCGCCGACATCGACGCTTCCCGCGTGGCCTGGGCGCGGGACATGGGCGACGAAGAGAACGCGGAGCTGATCGCCTATTTCCTTGCACGAGGCCGTAAGATCTGGCTTATGGAGATCGACGACGACGGCGTCCTGCCCCAACCGGTGCCCTACCCCGGCCTGAAATAACCCGCTTCCACCCGAAAGGAATCCACCATGGGCGTGCTCTCCGGAAAAACCGCAGTCGTGACCGGCGCTTCACGCGGAATCGGGCGCGAAATCGCGCTGAAGCTGGCCGAGGAAGGCGCCGCGGTGCTCTGCGTCGCCACGAACGAGGCGCTTCTGCGCGAGGCCGTGACGGCGATTGAATCGAAGGGCGGCAAGGGGGCGTACGCGATTGCGGACGTGTCGAAAGCGACGGAAGCGGAGGCGGTGATCGAGAAGATCGTGAAGGACTGGGGGAAAGTGGACGTGCTGGTGAACAACGCGGGGATCACGCGGGACAACCTGCTGATGCGGATGAAGGACGAGGAGTGGGACCGGGTGATGGAGGTGAACCTCAAGGGGGCGTTCAACCTGATCCGCGCCGTGGCGAGGCCGATGATGAAGGCGCGGGGCGGGAAGATCGTGAACATCTCGAGCGTGGTGGGGCTGATCGGGAATCCCGGGCAGGCGAACTATGCGGCGTCGAAGGGCGGGTTGATTGCGATGACGAAGTCGGTGGCGCGCGAGCTGGGGAGCCGCGGGATCACGGCGAACACGGTGTGCCCGGGGTTCATCGACACGGAAATGACGCAGAAGCTAACCGAAGAGCAGAAGAAGATGCTTTTTGCGAACATCGCGCTCGGGCGCTTCGGGAAGACAAGCGACGTTGCCGGCGTGGTGGCGTTCCTGGCGAGCGCGGCGGCGGACTACATCACGGGGCAGGACATCGTGGTGGATGGCGGGATGACGATGTAGGATTCCACCCCGTGCAGCCTCCCGACGACTTCGTCTATCACGTGGGGACGATGGACGGGTTGAGCGCCGACTACCTGCCCCCTGCGTTCGTCTCCCTCGCGCTCTCGCTGCGGGTCGTCGTGATCGCGCTGCTGTTTGCCCTCCCCGCGGCAGCGCTCCTGGTGCCGCGGATTTTCGGGCGAGCCCCGCGCGAGCCGGGGAGGCTGGCGGTCCCGTGCGCGCTGCTCATGGCCATCGCTTCGTTCCTGATGGCGATCCCGTTCCACCAGTTCCCGGACGAGATTTTCGTCACGCTTACCCAGTCGCGGAACCTGGCGGAAGCCGGGCGGTACTCGTTCTATCCCGATCGCAACGTCGACGGCAGCGGGGACGGCCTCTTCTACGTCGCCATCGGCGCCTTTCATGCCGCCGGCATCCCGGCGCCGCTGGGAGCGCTTCTCCTCGGCGCCGCCTGCGGCGCGGGCTCGGTCTTTCTACTCTACCGCCACTCGTTCGGCGTCACGCGGAGCCACGGCTGGTCCTGGATCGTGGCTCTCCTCGCTTCGATTCTCGAATGTTTCGGCCGGCTGGCGGGCACCGGGTGGTCGGCGGCGATGATCGGGCTTCTGGCGATCGTGTCGATCCTGCTCTGGCGCTCGAAGCACTGGCGATGGACCTTCCTGCTCACCGGCCTCCTGCCGTTCTGCCGCTACGATTTCTCGTTTTACACCGTCGCCATCGGGGCATTGCTGGTCTTCCTGTGCCGTCGAAGCGCCGATCGCCCGTGGCGGGACGTCGCGGCGCATTACCTCGCCAGCCTCCTCGGAGTCGCGGGAATCCTGCTCTTCTGGCGCTTCTATTACGGCCACTTCGTCCCGACGTGCATCCTCATGAAAGTGTGCTCGTACCCGAACCTGGCGAACATCG
>JAIOPR010000344.1 GCA_021413805.1 Planctomycetota bacterium | reverse complement strand
TGTTCGCGGGGCAGCCGTGGATCGAAGTGGTGGATTACGAGCTGGAGAGCGACCAGCACTACACCGACGCTACGCTGGGCGCCGCCATCCGCGCGTTCGAGGCGTACGACAAGAACGACATGGAGGGAACGCTCGCCGAGCTCTCGCGCGTCGAGGACTACGCGCTTCCCAGGACCGACCGCTACCACGTCGTGAAGATGAAAGCCCAGGCCGCGTGGAGCGTCGGCCGCGACGCGGACGCCAAACGCGAGGCGCTTCGCGGGCTGAAAGTGCGCCCCGAGGACCCCGACCTGAAGGCGATCGCGGAGGGCGTCGCCCCGCGCAACCTGTCCGGCGGCGGCGAATCCCCCGCGACGGGAAAGAAGGAAGGCGAGGACGGGAAGTCCGCCGACCCGACGAAGCCCGCGCCCGGGAAGGGCCTGGACAAGCCCAAGGAGCCCGGCGAGGACGAGGGCGAAGAGGGCAGCATGGCCAACGGCCTGCGCGAGCGGGTCGTGCGGCTGGAGCGGGAGAACCTGAAACTTCGGCAGGAGCTGGAAGCGGCCCGTGAGGAAATGGCCAAGAGGTAGGGCGGGGGCGAAAGGCCGGGGCTTACGGCCGGGGCTTACGGCCGGGGCCTACGGCCGGAGCTTACGGCCGGGGCCAACGGCCCGGGCGCGGAACAACCTTCGCGCGGTGCTTCCGCTCAACAACGACTGCCCCCTCCGCCCCTTCGTCGTTTGCCCCGGCTCTTTGCCCCGGCTCTTTGCCCCGGCTCTTTGCCCCGGCTCTTTGCCCCGGCTATTTGCCCCGGCTCTTTGCCCCGGCTCTTTGCCCCGGCCCCACTCCCCGGCCTTAAAACGCATGAATTGCCCCCTTCCCGTGCAATCCCCCTTGCGCCCGCCCCCCTCCGCTTCGCAAACTTGCAGGTCCGCCACGGGTCTCCCGCGCGCCATCGAGGGTCCACCGATGTCCCAAGGCATGGTTTCCTGCTCCGGATGCAAAGCTGAATACGACGCCAGCGGCTACGACCCGGGCGACCGGTTCGAGTGTCCCGAGTGCAAGACGATCGTGACGGTCGGCGGCGCGGCTCCCGCGGCAGCACCCAGGGCATCGCGTCCCGCAACGCGCGGCAACACCGGGCGCACCACGCGCGGCAACACCGGGCGGTCTTCCAGGCCGCCCATGACGGCGAAGATGCGGGTGGTGAACGAAGCGGTCGGGATGGGCGCGTTGGACCCGGGTGTCGACCCGCGCGCGATCCGCCGTGCCAGCCAGGCCCCCCCGCCGGTGACCGACAACAGCAGCGACAAGATGATGTACATCATCGGCGGCTGCGTCGCGGCGATCGCCTGCATCGGGGCGATCATCTACATCGCGAAGCAGCCGAGCGCCGAGGAGAAGAAACACGCCTTGATGGAGAAGAAGGCGGCCGCGGCGGCGAAGGAGGAAGAGAAGACGAAGACGGCGGGGTCGGCTTCCGCAAATCCCGACAAGCCGAAGGTGCATGTGGACAACGGATGGGATGTCGATGCGGCGATTGACGCCGAGGTGCAGAAGACGCTCGCGGCGCTCAAGTCTCACCCGTTGGATGCGGAGTACGCGGCGACGGCGGCGAAGCTGCTGAAGTACGGTCGCAGCGTGATCCCTGCGCTGGTGGAGTCGTGGCCGAAGGTTGACCCGGAGAGCGCCGACGTGTCGCGCCGGATTGTGGACGCGGCCACGGGGCGAGGGCTGCCCGAGGAACTGTTCGTGGACAAGCTCAAGCGGCTCGACATGGCGATGACCTTCCGCCAGTGGTGGTTGACCGACGCGGGCCAGGCGGCGCAGCTGAAATCGGAAGAAGAATTCACGCGCAGGCTGACCGGCGGCGCGGTCGCGGTGGCCCCGAACCCCGGGAATCCCGAGAAACCCGTCGGCACTCCCCCGACCCAGAATCCCGGCGGCGTGAACGAAATCAAGAAGCCGGCCGGCGGCGTGAGCGCGAGCGCCATGCGGCGCGACCTCCCGCAGCACCTCTCCAACATCGCCCGCGGCACTTTCGAGCAGCGCGAAGAAGCCAAGGCCGAGGTCCGCAAGTACGGCAAGCAGGTGATCCCGGTCCTGATCGAGGCCCTGAAGGAAGAAGACACCGCGATGTGCCGCGTGGCCAACGACCTCCTGAAGGAATTCACGAAGCAGGACTTCGGGGTCCCGCCGGGCGAGCCTGGAGATCGGCCGCCGTTCATCCAGAAGTGGAACGACTGGTGGAAGGGTGCTGAGGCGTCGTTCAGCATGTAGTGCCAGTGGCGAGCGGCGAGCGGCCAGTGGCGAGTGAACGGCAACGACGTGAGACAACTCGGGCGCGGGAGAGTGTCAAACCGAGGTCAGGGATGCGTTTCTCACGGTCAGCGATTGTCCTTCGGTCGCGTTGGACTGGTCGCGGCTTCCCACAGTCATTCCACGCCGTGGCCCTTCACTCGCCGCTGGCCGCTGGCCACTCGCCGCTGATCACTCTCACTACAAGCTCCGCAGCGCCGCCACGGGATCCAACCTCGACGCCCGCCACGCCGGGTAAAGACCCGCAATCACTGCGACGAAGATCGCGAAGGTCAGCGTCCCTCCCGCGAGCCACGGCGAAACCGAGAACAGGTGCACGTTCTCCGGTCCCCCGCGCTTCACCACAAACCACGCCGTGACCAGGTTGAACCCTTTCCCGATCGCCCAGCCGCCGCCGATGCCGAAGAGCGCGCCGAGACCGCCGATCGCCGCCGCTTCCACGATGAAAAGCCGCCGGATTTCGGAATTGCGCGCGCCGAGGGCTTTCATGATGCCGATTTCGCGGGTGCGCTCGAGGATGGCCATGATCATGGTGTTGGCGATGCCGAAGAAGGCGACGATGAGGCCGATGGAAGCGACGGCGCCGAGAACGGCCTTGAGGGTGACGAAGACGTAGCCGATGACCTCGACGACGTCCTGGAACGTCAGGGTGCCGTAGCCGCGGGCGTCGAGCTCGCGGCGGATTTCGTCGGTCCGGGAGGCATCCTTCACCTTGACCATGACCTGCTGATATCCCGGCTCCGCCGTGCCGCCGCGCGTGCCGCGCATCTTCATCAGTTCCTTGCCCTGCTCGAGCGGGACGAACACCGCCGGCACGAACGGGTTCCCGATGTTCGCGGAGTCGTAGACGCCAATGATCTTGAAGCGCTTGGTGACGCGCTTGGTCACGGTTTCCGGGTCTTCGCCGGGATCCTTCGGGCCGCCCTCCGGGTCCTTCTCGTCCTCGCCCTTGGCTGGAGGCTCGCCCTTCGCGACGGCCATGTTGAACTGGATCTTCACTTCGAGCCCGAGCACGTCCTTCCAGCGCGGGTCGCCCTTCGCCGCGGGCGTTTCGCCCGGTTTCTGTTTCCCGGCGAGCGGCGGCCCGAGGCCCATGTCGTAGAGCGTGTCGGCAGGGACGACGGCGCAATGCTCAGCGGGGTTCTCCTCGCTCCAGTAATTGCCGGCGAGCAGGGCATCGCGGTAGAGCGGGGTGAGCGCGTCCTGGGGGAGCCCGAGGTACACGATGAAGCCGCCGTTGACCGTCTTCTTCTTCCCGTCTTCCACCTTGTCGATCATCAGGCGGCCGTTCAGGTTCAGGTTCGGGAAGACCGCCTGCACGCCCGGGATCGCCTTGAATTCCTCGATCACCGCGTCGTCGAGCTTCATCGGCGCGCCGCCGACCGGCTTCCCGAACGACATGAACGATGTGCTGCGCTTCTGCGGGAACACCGTCACCGTCGTCAGGATGTCCACCTTGTTGAAGAACGAGATCGTCTGCTCCTGCAGCCCGATCCCAAGCGACACCATGAGCACGATCGCGCCCGTGCCGACGATCACGCCGAACACCGTGAGGAACGTGCGCAGCTTCTGCCGCGCCAGGTTCCCGAGCGAATAGCGGAAAGCGTCGGCCACGCGCATCTCAGGCTCCCGTCGTCGGTTGGGGAACAGGCACGGCGGAATCCGTCAGCACACGCCCGTCGCGCAACTCGATAAACCGCGAACAGACCGCTTCGGCCATCGGCCGGTCGTGCGTCACGAGGATCACCGTCTGGCCCTCGCGGTTCATCTGCTTGAGAAGTTCGGTCACCGAGGCCGCCGTCGCGGAGTCGAGGTTTCCCGTGGGTTCGTCGGCCAGCAGGATCGCCGGGCGGTTCGCGAGCGACCGCGCAATCGCCACCCGCTGCTGCTCCCCTCCCGACAACTCCGTCGGCCGGTGCTTGCGCCGCGGACCCAGCCCCACCCGGTCCAACAGCTCCTCCGCGCGCTTTCTCCGCTCCGCCGGCGGCACGTTCGCGAAAACGAGCGGCATTTCCACATTCTGAAGCGCCGACATCGACTGGATCAGGTTGAACTGCTGGAAGATGAACCCGACCTTCTCGCGCCGGTATTTCGCCAGCGCGTCCTGGGAAGCGGCCGTCAGCGCCATCCCGTCCACCTCGATCGTCCCCGCGCTCGCCGTGTCCAGCCCGCCGAGCAGGTTCAGGAACGTCGATTTGCCGCTTCCCGACCGCCCCACCACGCCGAAAAACGCGCCGCGCCCGATCTCGAGGTCGAGCCTGTCCAGCGCCGTGACAAGCGCATCGCCCATCCGGTAGACACGGGTGAGGCCGCGAAGAATCACGAGGGGCTTGGTGGAGGAAGCGTCCAGACCCGTGATTGTGGGGGCAGCGGACGAGCCGCGTCAATCGCCACCCTTAAGCCGGGACTAGACCTTCGCGTTCTCCGGGGCCGGAAGGGCCTTCGGGGCGGGCGCCGCGACCTTCGGCTTCGCGCCGAACGCCTGCGCAAAGCTCAGCCCGGCGACGTAGTAGAACCCGATCGGGAACAGCGCCAGGAACGGCAGCGATCCCCACATCTCGAACTGCCACGCGAAGCCGCACACGAACGTGAAGTACACCGCGAACGCCAGCTCCAGGATGGCCATGACGTTCCACTTCGTCCTGTACTGCTTCCCGGTCAGCGAGCCAACCTTCCCCGCGATCCCGTGCTTCGGCGTCCGCACGAAACCCGTCTTGTGCCCCATCAGCGCTTCCAGCACCGCCTTCGCGTTGTTCAAGCACAGCCCGACGCCCACAGCGAGCATGAGGGGGAACATGAGGAAGCGCTTCACCCAGCCCTTGCCGAGTTCGTACTGGGAAGCACCGTAGTAGACGAGGACGGAGAGGAAGGCGCCGATGAAGACCAGGGCGTCGACCCATTTCATGGTGCCGAGCCAGCCCATCTCGCGGCGGGCGAGCATGGAGGGGAGGACGAGGAGGCAGACGAGGACCATGCCGAGGAAGGAAATGTAGTTCCCCAGGTGGTGTGTCGCTTCCAGCTTGACCTTGAGGGAAGCCTTGGAAGACCAGATGGTCGGGAGGAGTTTGAGGGCGGTCTGCACGCCGCCCTTGGCCCAGCGGTGCTGCTGGGTCTTGAAAGCGTTGATGTCGGCGGGCAATTCGGAGGGCGAGGCGAGGTCCTTGAGGTAGACGAATTCCCAGCCCTTGAGCTGCGAGCGGTAGGAAAGGTCGAGGTCCTCGGTCAGGGTGTCGTGCTGCCAGCCGCCGCCGTCGGCGATCGCCTGCTTGCGCCAGATGCCGGCGGTGCCGTTGAAATTAAAGAAACGGCCTGAGCGGTTGCGGGCGGTGTGTTCGATGACGAAATGGGCATCGAGCAGGATGGCCTGGATTTTCGTCAGGAGGGACCAGTCGCGGTTGATGTGCTCCCAGCGCGCCTGGACCATGCCGATTTTCGGGTCGGCGAAGAAGTGGATCGTTTTCTGGAGGAAGTCGGGGTTCGGGGTGAAATCGGCGTCGAAGACGGCGACGAAGTCGTTCGTGGTGTGGCGGAGGCCGTTTTCGAGCGCGCCGGCCTTGTAGCCGCTGCGGTCCGTGCGATGGATGAAATGAATGTCGAAACCCTCGGCGCGCTTCTCGGCGACCTTGCGGCGCGCGATTTCGACGGTTTCGTCGATCGAGTCGTCGAGCACCTGGATCTCCAGGCGGTCCTTCGGGTAGTCGAGCTGGCAGACGGTGTCGATCAGGCGCTCGCAGACGTACATCTCGTTGAAAATCGGGAGTTGCACGGTGACGCGCGGGAGCTCGGCGAACCGGGCCTTGGGGACCGGCGTCGCCTTCTTGTGGCGGTAGTACAGCCACACCATCGTGTACCGATGGATGCCGCAGAGGGAGAGGACTCCCAGCACGGTGAAGTAGCACGAAACAACGATGATGTCGAGAACGCCGGTGGTCATGGGAGGGGGAATTATAGAGATAAGGTGTGTGGCTTCAAGAGGTAACGCAACTTTGCGGCCTTTCGGCTCTTCTTTATCGGCTGTCCGGCAGACGGGCTGCGCCCGGTGCAGCCCTTACGGGCACTCCACAGTGACGAAAGCCCCGCGAGGAGCTCGGCTCCTTGGCCGGCCCTCCCCCGCCCTGCACCGCTTCCCGCCCGTCCTGCTGGTTCGACACCCTTGATTCCGTGGGTTGCGACCTGCGGCCGCACCCCCGAAATCAAAGCTGCTCACCACTAATCGTCGACGTCGCTGCCCGGGGACCGCGGCCACATGTCGTGCACGATCGCAATCGGGAAGACGATGCAGTCGAAGAGGAAGCAGGGCACGAACACGATAATTTTCGGATTCTCCACATGCGTGCTGTACGCATCGGCGTCCGCGCCGGTTGCCCAGCGCGAGGTGCCGAACGCCCAGTTGTGGGAAGCGCATCCGGAAGTGCACACCAGGACCGACGCCAGCAGGGCCCAGGCGACAAGGCGCTTGCCCGCCCCCAGCTTCCTCGGCCCGACGATTTTCCGTGCGGCTGAAAGCTCCATGATCCCCTCCTAAGAGTTGGTGCGGATGGTGCCACACGGGCAGGCGAACCCTGAGAAAAATCGACCCGGGCCGGCTACTTCTTCCGCGTGTACGGGATCTTCACGTGCGGCTCTTCTTTCCCATTCGTGAACGAGCTCCAGTCTTCTTCGAAATGGTCGGCATCGGCGATCTTCAGGACCATCGACCCCATGTAAGTCTCGTCCGCCGAGCGGAGGTTCGTGACGCTGTCCGCCCGGAACACAATCGTCCCCCCCGCGGCCTCGGTCGCCCGCATCCGCGGCTGGTTCCCCGCCGCGCAGTAGTGCGTCATCACCACGGACGGCCCGTCCATGTGGTAAACGTTCGTCATCTCGTACGGCGTCCCCGGCATCATCGTCGCGTGCACGATCGACTTGCTCGACGACACCTTGATCACCATCACCGTCTGGACCTTGCCGTTCTCGTCCGGCGACGTCCACTCCCCCGCGAGCTGCGTGAGCGGCTCCCAGAGTTGCTTCTTCTGGGCCTCGGAAGCGGGAGTGACGACGCGGGGGCCGGTGCTTTCGGGGGAGGAAGAGCAGCCGGCGATGAGGGCGAGAATGCCGAGCAGGGGGAAGCGCATGAGGGGCTCCGTAATGAAGGGTGAGGGGGAAAGGGCAGTCTAGTCCGCTTTCCGGTTATCAATCTGCGCCCGCTGGAGCTTCCCGGAGTAATCGACGTAGACGGTCCGGATCTCCGAGTAGATGTCGTACGCGGTCCATCCGCCCTCGCGGTGCCCGTTCCCGGTTTCCTTCATTCCGCCGAACGGCAGGTGGTTTTCGGCGCCGATCGTCGAAGAGTTCACGTACAGGATGCCGGTTTCGACGTCGCGGATCGCGCGGAAGGCGCGGTTCACGTCGGCGGTGTAGATGGAAGCGCTCAACCCGTAGCGCGAGTTGTTCAGGGCGTCGATCGCCTCGTCGAAGGACTTCACGGTGATCACGGACAGGACCGGGCCGAAGATCTCCTCCTGGGCCAGCATGTCCCCCGCCTTGACGTTGTCGAAGACCGTGGGCTCGTAGAACCAGCCCTTCTTCAGCACACCACCGGTCGCCGGCTTGCCGCCGCAGAGCAGCTTCGCGCCGGCATTCACGCCCTTTTCGACCCACTCGTGGACTTCCTTGACGCGGCCTTCGTTGACGAGCGGGCCGACCTTGACGGATTCATCGAGGC
>JAIOPR010000343.1 GCA_021413805.1 Planctomycetota bacterium | reverse complement strand
CTAAGAAATAACCTCTTTTAAGCCGCCCCGCCCTTGGCCTTGCCGCTGGACTTGACCGGCATGATCAACAGGCCGTCCTTGCCGAGCGAGACGGAGACTTTGTCCCCGTCGGCGATCTTGCCCTCGATAACAAGCTCGGCAAGCCGGTTCTGCAGCTCCTTCTGGATCACGCGCTTGAGCGGGCGCGCGCCGTAAGAGGGATCGTAGCCCTCTTCCGCCAGGTGCTCCTTCGCCTTGTCGTCCAGCGTGAGCGCGATGTTGCGCTCGGCCAGCATCTTCTGCAGCCCGCCCAGTTGGATGTCGACGATCGGGATCATCATGTTGCGGTTCAGGCGGCGGAAAAGCAGGATGTCGTCGATGCGGTTGAGGAATTCGGGGCGGAAGCGGGCGCGGAGCTCGGCGTTGACCTGGTCGAGCATGGATTTCCAGGCGCCGGACTTCTCGTCCTTCCCTGCGACTTCCTGGATGAGATGCGAGCCCAGGTTGGATGTCATGATGATGACGGTGTTCTTGAAATTCACAGCGCGGCCCTGGGAGTCGGTGAGGCGGCCGTCGTCGAGGATCTGCAGGAGGATATTGAAGACGTCGTTGTGCGCCTTTTCGATCTCGTCGAAGAGGATGACGGAGTAGGGGCGGCGCCGGACGGCCTCGGTGAGCTGCCCGCCCTCTTCGTGCCCGACGTACCCCGGCGGCGCGCCGATCAGGCGCGACACGGCATGTTTCTCCATGTACTCGGACATGTCGATACGGACGATGTTCTGGTCCGAGTCGAACAGGAACTCGGCGAGCGCCCTCGCGAGTTCGGTTTTCCCGACACCGGTCGGGCCCATGAAGATGAATGACCCGATCGGGCGGTTCGGGTCCTGGAGCCCGGCCCGCGCGCGGCGCACGGCTTCGCTGACGGCGCGGATCGCTTCGGCCTGCCCGATGACTCGCTTTGACAGCCGCTCCTCCATCTTGAGGAGCCGATCGACTTCGCCTTCCAGCATCTTGCTCACGGGGATTCCCGTCCACCGCGCAACGATCTTCGCAATGTCCTCCTCGGTGACTTCCTGGCGCACCATCGTCCCGCCGCCCTTCGCCAGGTCCTTCAGCTTCGCCTGCGCCCCCGCGAGCTGTTTCTCGAGCCCGGGAAGCGTCCCGTACTGGAGTTCGGCGAGTTTCTCGAGGTTTCCCTCGCGCTGCAGCTGTTCCTGCCGGACTTTCGCCTGCTCGATGGCCTCGGTCAGGCTTGCGATGTCCTTCACCGCGGCTTTCTCGGTCTGCCACTGCGCCTTCAGGCGGCCGCTCTTCTCGCGCAGTTCCGCCAGGTCTTTCTCGATCGTGCCAAGGCGCGCTCTCGAGGCGTCGTCCTTCTCCTTCTTGATCGCCTGCGCTTCGATTTCGAGCTGCATCTTCCGGCGCTCGAGGACATCGATCTCCTGGGGCATCGAGTCGAGCTGGAGCCGAAGCGCGCTGGCGGCCTCGTCCACGAGGTCGATGGCTTTGTCGGGGAGAAAGCGGTCGGCAATGTAGCGGCTCGAGAGGCGCGCGGCGGCGATGAGCGCGGAATCGCGGATGCCGACGCCGTGGTGCACTTCGTAGCGTTCCTTCAGCCCGCGCAGGATCGAGATCGTGTCCTCGACCGTCGGCTGGTCCACGAACACCGTCTGGAAACGGCGCTCCAGCGCGGGGTCCTTCTCGATGTGCTTGCGGAATTCGTCCAGCGTCGTCGCGCCGATGCACCGCAGTTCTCCGCGGGCCAGCGCCGGCTTGAGCAGGTTCGAGGCGTCCTGGGCCCCGCCCTCCGCCGCGCCGGCGCGGACGATCGTGTGGAGTTCGTCGATGAAGAGGATGATCGCGCCTTCGGAGGAGGTGATGTCCTTGAGAAGCGCCTTCATGCGCTCTTCGAACTCCCCGCGGAACTTGGTGCCAGCGACGAGCGAGCCCATGTCGAGCGAGAGGACGCGTTTGCCTTTCAGCCCCTCCGGCACGTCCCCTTCGACGATGCGCCGCGCCAGCCCCTCGACGATCGCCGTCTTCCCGACGCCCGGCTCGCCGATCAGCACGGGATTATTCTTCGTGCGGCGCGAAAGCACCTGCATGACGCGCCGGATTTCCTCGTCGCGCCCGATCACCGGGTCGAGCTTCCCCTTTTTCGCGGCCTCCGTGAGGTCGCGGCAGTACTTCTCGAGCGCCTGGTACTTCCCCTCCGGGTCCGGCGTGTCCACACGCTGGTTTCCGCGGACCTCCGCCAGCGCCTTGAGCACTCCTTCCCGCGTCACGCCCAGCCCCTTCAGCACCTTTCCTTCGGCGGCAAGCGCCATCAGGAAATGCTCCGTCGAAACGTACTCGTCCTTCAGCCCCTCCGCCTCCTTGCGCGCCGCTTCCATCAGCTGGCGGAAACGCGCACCAGCGCCGACGCTCGCCCCGCCGCTGACCTGCGGGAGGCGGTCGAGTTCCTTCTGGAAGGCCGCCTTCGCACGATCGGGGGGCACTCCCATCTTCTCGACGATCGGCCCCACGATCCCGCCCTCCTGCTCCATGAGGACGGCCCCGACGTGCTCGGGGGTGAGTTCGGGGTGGTTTTTCGACTCAGCGAGCTGCTGGGCCGCCTGAAGAGCTTCCTGGGACTTGGTCGTGAGTTTGTCGAGGCGCATGGGGTGACAGGAAGCAAACGTGGTGCCACGCGGGAAGGGGAACGCAACGTCCCGCGGGTGTCAGGATGGCGGGAGGCGCGGGGCGACCGGGTAAAAACGGCAGGCGTGGCGCCGGGACGGGGGAAACTTTCGCACCCCGCCCTCCTACTTCCCCTTCAAGTACGCATCCAGCGCCTCGCCAAACTCGCCTTTCTGCACCTGCGCCCGGATGTCCTCGATCGTCGAATACGTCGTGAGCAGCTGCGTCAGGCAGTCGTTGAACGTTCCCCAGCGAGGGTCGTCGCCGCGCTCCCCGGTCACATCATCCAGGAAAACGATGTGGCGGACGTCGTCGCGCTGTACCGACAGGGCCTTGGTTGTGTAGCCCTTCTGGTTGAAGCGAGTCCAGTCAACCTGGTCGCTTCCCGGGAGGTCGAAATAGCCTTTGTCGTAGAAATACACGTACAGGTCGTGCGTGGCGCGCTTGCGGATTTCTTTCCAGAACGTCTGGATGCCGTTCCGCTTGACGAGGGTCTCGAACGGTCCGCCGAAGGTCCGCGTCTTCATCCAGCCGCTGGTGTACAGGAGGGTGTAGATCGTCTTCGGCTTCTGGTCAGCCTTGATGAACTCGCCTTTTCGGGCGAACTGGAAATACGCGAACTCGTAGGGTTCTTCGCAGGGGTCGTCGTTGGAAGAGCCCTCGACCTTGACCTTTTCGCCTCCCTCGCCTCCCTCGCCTCCGTTTTCGCCGGAGGTGCCGCAGCCGAGGATGACAAACGCAGCGACGACGGGAATGGCCGCAAGCAGGGCCCACCGCATGATTTTCTCCATTCCGTCTACTTCCCCCCCGGGAGGTGCGCCTTGAGCCAGGCATCGTCGGGCGTGCCGAAGATCGTCAGGTTATCGAAGCGGGCCTCCCCGCCCTGGAGGAACAGCACGACCTGGCCCTTGGTCCAGGCGTCGTCCTGTCCTTCAAGCAGTCGCTTGCCCCCGACATAAACGCTGATACCGCGGCCGGCGCGGGAGATCCGGACCTTCATGCTCTGTCCCTTGACGGCTTTCGGGTCACTGAGGCTCCCGAGCACGGAGAACGGCGGGGTCCCGCCGAGGCTGAACTTGGTGAGCGCCAGCGACTTCAGGTCCGGGTTTCCGAGCTGCTGGGCGGTGGCGGTGCCGAGACCGCCGAAGATCGCCAGATAGGAGTGGCCGGCCGCGTCGTTGTGGACCGAGATGCCGATGCCGCGCTCGGCCACCGGGACGATGTCCATTTCGAGCGACAGGTCGCCGGTGAGCGGGGCATTCCAGTTCAGGCCGCGCAGAACGTCCTCGCCCGCCTGGCCGTGGATCGACTGCGTGTCCTTGTCCCACGTCCAGGTCCCGCCGGCGACCGTGAAATCCTGCAACTGGTCGGCGGTTGAGAAGTCGTAGTGAACCTCGATCGCGCCACGGGCGTAGGGCTTCAGGGTTCCCTTGAAGAGCGCGGCCAGCGCGCCGCTGTCGGGTGCGCCCAGCTTCGCGTCGCATTCCGCGATGCGCTGCTGGATCGTCGTCTTGTGGTCGCGGACCCAGGCCGTCGTTGCCATGTCGCTCAGCAACCGCTGGAAACGCGGCTTCGCCTCGGCATATTTCTTCGCGCCGAACAGGTCGAACGCCTCGTCGTACACCTTCTTCGCCGCCAGTTCCACGTCGCCCATCCCGCGCTCCGCCATCCTGTCCAGGTACCACTTCGCCCTCACAACGCCGTCCCGCGACGCCTTTTCCAGTTCCTCCCCGGCGCGCTTCTTGTCCTTGTCATCGGAAGTGAAATAGAAAAGAAGCCCGATGCGGAACTCGAACGGGCCCTTCTCGGCGGCCTTCTGGTCCTGGGGCAATGCGTTGTAGGCGACCTGGCAAAGGACGGCGATGTCCGCTTCGTCGGCCTTAAGGATCTGCAGCTCGCTGGAGCCGCCGTTCAGGAACGCATAGCCGACACGGTCGCCGTCGCGGTTGGTGATTCGGACTTCGAACTTCTTGATCGTGACCGGTTCCTTCGTCTTGGCCGCCGTCTCGGCGCCGCGGCCGGCTTCATCGAGGACCAGGTTGAGCGAAGAAATGTCGTCGAGCATCGCCATGACCTTGTCCTTCACCACCGCCATCTCGGGATCGTTCATGAACTTGCCGCAGTGGGTCAGCGCGTCCTTGTATTTCCGCTCGAACAGGAGCTTCTCGAGCGCCGGCCAGAATTCGCTGTCGTAGCGCTTCCTGCCGGTCTCCGCGAGTTTCGCCGTGTACTCCTCGCCGGTCCTCTTCAATTCGACCTTGAGGGCGTCGGCCAGCGCCTGGACCTGCGGCGACGCATATTTCCTCGTGACGTCGAGTCCCGCCACCGCCTTCTCGAACTCGTGCTGGTCCGCGAGCGCCTTCGCGGCGTCGCGGTCCTTCACCCACGCCGCCTGCAGCTCCGCGTCGATGGCGGAAAGCAGCTCCTGGAATTTCTTCGCCGTGGGCGTCGAATCCAGGTGCTTCGCCCACTTCGATTGCGCGGTCGAATACGCCTCGAATGTCCGCCCGTCCTTCCGGATCGGCTCCACCTCGGCGACGATCCGCGCCAGAAGCGCCTGCGCCGACTTGTCCAGGCCGTCGCGGAATTTCTTCTGCTCCGCGATCGCCCTGTTCTCCCACTCCGTCTTGCGGTGCGCGGAGATGAACTCCTCGAGGCGCGACTCGATGTCCCCGTGCCGCCCGACCTCGCCCTGGTTCCCCTCGATGAATCCCGTGAGCGCCTTGAATTCCTGCTCGATCTTCTTCTCGCGTTCCGCGGCCACGTCCGTCGGCGCCGTCGTGCCCTTCGTGCTGTCACCCGGGTCCGGCGTCTTCCCCGTTCCCGTCCCGGAAGCCGTATTCCCGCTGCCCGGGTTGACCGCCGCTTTCTTCCCCCGGTTCGCCACAATGACCCCGCCCAGGATCGCCAGCGCCACCACCGTCGCAATCACGATCGGCGCCACCACCGAGGCCTTGCTCGGGCCGGCGGCGTGGAGAGCATGAAGCGGCTTGCGCGTCTCGGTGCCTGAAGCGCTCGACGGAAGCGCCGCCGGCGGCGGCCCGCCCGCCGCGGCCTGGCCGGGATACCGTTTCGACGCAGAAATGACTTTCGCGTGGATCAACGGCTTCCCCGTCGCCGCCGCCTCCAGGTCCGCCGCCATCTGCGACGGCTCCTGGTACCGGTCCTCGCGCCGCTTCTGCATCGCCTTCATCACGATCGCAACCGCCTCAGGCGAAAGGTCCGCGCGGTGCTTCGACGGCGGCACCAGTTCCTCAGTGATGTGCTTCGTCATGACGACCGACGGCACCGTCCCGTCGAAGGGCACTTTGCCCGTGAGCATGTGGTAGAGCGAAGCGCCCAGCGAGTACAGGTCGCTCCTGATATCGACGTCGGCCTCACCGCGCGCCTGCTCCGGGCTGATGTAGTTCGGGGTGCCGACGGACAGGCCGGCCTGCGTCAGCCCGACATCCCCCGTCTCCTGCTTCGCGAGCCCCAGGTCGCACAGCTTCGCGACCCCTTCACCCGTCGTCATGATGTTCTCGGGCTTCACGTCGCGGTGCACCAGCTTGTGCCTCCATGCGTGCTCGAGCGCACGGGCGATCTGCCCACAGATCCGGAGCGCGTCCTTTTCGGGAAGCGTCGTCGTCTCCGCCAGGTGCTTCGAGACAGTCCGGCCGTCCACGAATTCCATGACGAAGTAGTACAGGCCGTTGGAGATCCCGACGTCGATCCCCTGGATGATGTTTTCGTGGTTGAGCTTGGCGACGGCGCGTGCCTCGCGCAGGAACCGCTCGCGGAAATTGGGGTCCTTCGCGAGCTTGGGCGGGAGGACCTTGAGGGCGACGACGCGGTCCATCGAGAGCTGCCGCGCCTGGAAGACCGCGCCCATGCCGCCCTGCCCGATCTTCTTCATCAACTCGTAGCCGGGGATCGAGTCCTTGTCGAGGGAGGCCTTGTCATGAAGCGGCTTCTGCGAGACTTCGCGGAACTGGTCCTTGGTGAGGTATCCCTTATCGAGCAGGATCTCGGCGAGCGGCTTGGGGGAAATCCCCATGTCGCGCATCTTCTGCTGGATCTCAAGCCCTTCCTGCAGCTGTGGATCCGTGCAGTAGCCGCGGCTGCGGAGCGTTTCGACCACCTGGTCGGCCGTCTCGGGCATTCTGTCTCCGCGTTGAGGGGGATCCCCGGGCAGGGTCGCCGATTCTAGCCGGGGTGGGAAGGGGCATCAAACAGGACGTTTGGGGAGAGCAGGTGTTACGGGGGAGGAGGGGCGGGGATAGGGGAAAAGGCCGATGTTCAGCCCCGTTCCTCGGCCCCGGCTATGACCGCTATTCCGGCTTGCCGGCAGGCCGCGCGCATGTCGGCGCGTCTGCGATCCAATTCTTCGGGATCGTTCACCTCGCGCAGAATGCCCGTTCCCTGGTTCCAGGGAGCGTGGGCCTCCTGGGCCCTGCCGCTGACGACGCGCAGAATTGCCAGATCGCACAGGTGAATTCCCTCGTAGCGCCGCTCACGCACTTCGCGATGAATCGCGAGCGCCTGCTCGAAGTGGCTCTCGGCCTCCGGGTACCGTCCGGTCTCCAGGTAAAGGGTGGCGAGGTTGCCCAGCGCCAGGCCCTCAAATCTCCGGTTGCCGACCTCGCGATGGATCGCCAGAGCCGCTTCCAGGAGACGCTCGGCCTGCGAAACCTGCCCGATCGCCAGGAAATAGCCCGCCTGGTTTCCCAGCGAAATCCCTTCGAATCGCCGGTCCCCCACCTCCCGGTGGATCGTCAGCGCAAGCTCGTAGCATTTCCCCGACTCCTCGCTCCTGCCGAGACTCTGGTACAAAACGGCGAGGTTTCCCAGGGTGTGCCCCTCGTGCCGCCGGTTTCCGATCTGGCGGTGAATCCCCAGCGCCTCCTCGTAACGTTGCTCGGCCTCCGGGATCCGGCCCGCTCGCTTCAGTAGAATCGCCAGGTTGCTCAAGGTCAGCCCCTCATTGCGCCGGTCTCCGGTCTCCCGCAGGATCGCCAGCGACTTCTCAAACCACTCCTGGGCGGCTTCCACCCGGCCCGTTTCATAAAACAGGCCGGCCAGGTTTCCGAGCGAGATTCCCTGGGAACGACGGTCCCCGACCTCGCAGTGGATGGCCTGCGCCTGTTGATGGGCCTGCTCCGACTTCTCGATGAGGCCGAGGTCGTGGAAGAGAGATCCCATGTTGCCCAGGGTGCCGCCTTCGTTCCTTCGGGCGCGAAGCGTCCTGAAGCCGGCGAGGGCGAGATCGTAGAGGTTCTCGGCGACTTGCATCCGGCCCGCGTCGTGCGCGACGCGGGCGGCGCGCCGGAGCGATTCGTACTGCTCTTCCCCGGTTGCCAGTTCAGCGTGCCATCGCCACAACCGCTCGGATGCGTCGGCCCGGCACTGCCGATGGGCCACTTCGGCGGCTCGCCTCACGTAGAATTTCCGGGCGGCGCCCGACTTTTCGCTCTTCCCTGACGCTGAGTGTTCCGCCAATTCCTCCGCGAACGCGTCTGTGGAGTGCGGCTGAAATGGGGGCTGGACCTCTGCTTCGAGCGGCGGGGGCTCGGGCGGCGGGCCGCCGGCCAGCTCTTCGATGATCTCGAACGCCAGGGTGTGAAGCCGGGCGCGGTCGCCGGGAAGCTGAAGCTGGTACGCGGCGTCGCGGAGGAAGGAGTGGCGGAAGAGGTAGGCCTGCTCGGCGTGCATGGGGACACGATACCGGGGGTCGCGGGAAAAATCCCGCGGGGCGGGTCGCGTCCGCCGACGGGAATGGCCTTCACGGGCGGGCAAAGCGTTAGAATCAATTCCATGCGAGTCCTGACCGCCATCCTCGTCCTGATTCCCTCGTTCGCCCTCGCGCAGTCCGGCGTGGTGGAGCGCAAAGTCGACCCCGCGAGGCACGTGGTGATTCTCGTCAACGAAAGCTCCGCGGAGTCGATGGCCGTCGGCCGGCATTACGCCGAACGGCGTGGAGTGCCCGAGGGAAACATCTGCCGGGTCAAGACGACCGACAAGGAAACCATCTCGTGGCCTGACTACCGCGAACAGATCGAGAAACCGCTCGCCCGCTTTGTCGGGCGGTTCCCGGAAGCGCTCTACGTCGTCCCGGTGTACGGGATCCCGAGCCGGATCAGCGAGGAAGACCCGGAAAACGACGCGCCGAAGGACGAGCCGGACAACACGCTCACGAAGTTCGTCACGAACCGAGACTATGCGTGCGTGGACGCCGAGCTGGCGCTGATCCCCCGCAACGGGCACGAGGTTGAGGGATGGTTCGACAGCGAACTCTTCGGGAAGGACGAGCCCGTCACTCCCGCCCACCGCATGTTCCTCGTCTCCCGCCTCGACGGGCCCTCGGCCGCAATCGCCTCGGCCCTCGTTGATAAAGCCCTTTATGCCGAGACCTACGGCCCGGCCGGGGAAAGCTACCTCGACACGCGCGGCCTCGACCCGAAGACGCCCCTGGGGGCGACCGACGAAGAAATGCGCGAGACGAAAAACGTGTTCGCGAAATACGGGATCGCGCTTCACCACGAAGACACGGCCGCAGTCCAGGACCTCTCCACGTTCAAGGACTGCCTGCACTACTGGGGCTGGTACGCCCCGGACATTTCGTGCAGCCAGCCCTTCACGTTCCGCCCCGGCGCCGTCGCGGCCCACCTGCACTCGTCCAGCGCTTTATCCATCCGCGACGACCGGAAATACTGGGTCGGCCCGCTGCTCGCCCACGGCGCCACCTGTACCGCGGGGACCGTTTACGAGCCGCTCGTCACCGGTTTCCCCTCGATGCACATCGTGCTCGACCGGTTGTTCAAGGGGTACACGTGGGGTGAAGCGTGCGCGATGGGGAACCGCAAGCTCTCGTGGATGGCGGTGTTCGTCGGGGATCCGCTGTACGCGCCGTATGCGAAAGGAATGAAGGAATCGCAGGGTCGCAATGTCGCCCTCGCCGCGGACGGATACTCCCGGGCGGCGGCCGCCCTGGATGCGGGCGACCTCGACGCGGCCCGGAAGGTGCTCGACGAAATCCGGAGCATCGCCGTCCCCCTGGAAGGCGGCCGCGATCTTTCCTTCCTCGCCCGTGAAATCGCGTCGCGCGGGACTGGCAAGACCAGCGGCACGATCGACGAACTCGTGAAACGGCTCGCGGAAGCGCGCGCCGCCCGCGACAAAGGCGAAGACAAGGCCGCGCAGACGGCACTCGAGAAAGCCCTGTCCCTCTCGCCCAACTCCTTCGACGCCAACCTCGCCCTCGGGACGCTCTTCGTCCAGACCGAGCGGGCCCAGCAGGCCCTCGCCCCGCTCGAAAAAGCCCGCAAGGTCTTCCCTGCCGACCCCGCGCTGTTCGAGCCCTTCGGCCGAGCCCTCGCAGCCAACGGCAAGTTCGCGGAAGCCATCCCGCTTCTCCAGGACGCCCTCGAGGCGGGTGCGGGAAGCGATTGCATGGCGACGCTCGGGGACTGTTACCTGAAGACGAAGCAGGCCGCGAAGGCGATCCTGTTCCTGGCGGACGCGACGAAGAAGGACGCGAAGAACCGGGCGGCGTTCGTGGCGCTCGGGCGGGCGTACGAGGAGAACAAGGACATTCCCTCGGCGCTGAAGACGCTGAAGGAGGCGGTGAGGATCTATCCCGAGACGGTGGAGGACATCACACCCTACAAGAACGCGTGGAAGGCCCTTCAGTTGACCGCCGGCCATTCCACCGAGAAGCGCGAAAAGGAAGACGTCGAGTGGGTGGTGCGCGACTTCGACAACCAGGAGTACCAGCCGCCGACGAAGGGTGTGGCGCTGGACATCGCGAAACAGGCGGACACCGCTGCCGCGGCGGAGGGGGCCGTGTCGATGGGATCTGTGCCGGCGGAGATCATGAAAGTTCCCGGGCTGCCGCGGCTCGTGATGGGAAATGCGTCCGGGTCGAGCGTGACGGTTTTCATGAAGGGCTCGACCCCGAGGCTGCTGAAGTACGCGCCCACCGGGGCGGCGCTGGCGACGCAGGAAATCGGCGTGTGGCCCGGGGAATACGAAATCGTCGTCGTGGTGGTCAAGGGCACGGACAAGACGGTGCTGACGGGGCGCGTGACGTTCGAGCTGAACCGGAGGTACGGGATGGTGCTCGACTCGAGCCTTGCCATGATGTTCCCGCCGAAATGAAAACGCGCGCGGGCCGAGTCCTCGGCATCGACCCCGGCACCCTGCGTGTCGGGTTTGCGGTCATCGACTGCGAAGGGAATTCTTTCCGTGCGGTGGAGTACGGCGTCGTCCGCGCCAGCGGGCCGCTGCCCGGACGGCTCCTGCAGATCTACGAAGCGCTGGTCGTGCTGGCTTCGCGCCACCGCCCCTCGGTGCTTGCGATCGAGGACGTGTTCTTCGGCAAGGACATCCGGGCGATGGAAAAAATCGGCGAAGGACGGGCGATCGCGAAACTCGTCGCGGCGCAGCACGGGATGGACGTCTTCGAGTACCCGCCCGCCACCGTCAAGCTCGCCGTCGCCGGCAATGGCGCCGCTTCCAAGGAGGCCGTCGGCCGCATGGTCACCGCGGCGTTCGGTCTCGCCGAGCCGCCGCAGCCCGCCGACGCTTCCGACGCCCTCGCCATCGCCCTCTGCCACGGCACGCGTGGCCCCGCTCCCCGCGCGGCGTCGAAACCCCGCTCACGCCGGAAAGGCTGGACCGTCGCCGACGTCGCCGCCCTCGAACGCAGGTAAGCTGTCCTTTTGTTGACCCCCCCGGGGCCATTGCGAAGATGGTCGCCCTTCCGATCGAAAGGAATCCCGCAATGCAGGCGATGCTCGACTCGAACCTCCCGCTCAAGATGTTCCGCAAGGGCAAGGTGCGCGACGTCTACGACCTCGACGACCGGCTGCTGATCGTGGCCTCCGACCGGGTGAGCGCGTACGACGTAGTGATGCCGAACGGGATCCCGGACAAGGGCCGGGTGCTGACGCAGCTCTCGAACTTCTGGTTCAAGAAGCTGGACGGCGTGGCGAAGAACCACCTCATCGAGACCGACGTCGCGAAGATCCCGCAGATCCCGAAGGAGCGCCGCGAGGAGTTCCGCGGCCGCGCCATCGCGGTGCGGAAGGTTTCCGTGTTCCCCATCGAGTGCGTCGTCCGGGGGTACATCACGGGAAGCGGCTGGTCGGAGTACCGGAAGAACGGCGCGGTTTGCGGCGTGAAGCTGCCGGCGGGGCTGAAGGAAGCGGACCGGCTTGCGGAGCCGATTTTCACTCCGGCGACCAAGGCCGAAACGGGGCACGACGAGAATATCTCGTTCGACCGGATGGTGACGGTCGTCGGGAAGAAAGTGGCGGAGTCGCTGCGGGACCTGTCGATCAAGCTCTACAACGAAGCGCATGCTTTCGCGCTGACGAAGGGGATCATCCTCGCCGACACGAAGTTCGAGTGGGGCTGGCACGACGCGGCGCCGATGCTCGTGGACGAGGCGCTGACGCCGGATTCGTCGCGTTACTGGCCGAAGGAGTCGTGGGTCCCGGGGAAGAATCCGCCGAGCTACGACAAGCAGTACCTCCGCGACTGGCTCACGGGGTCCGGTTGGGACAAGGAGCCGCCCGCGCCGGCGCTTCCCGAGGACGTGATCGCGAAGGTCCGCGAAAAATACATCCAGGCGTACCGGGTGCTGACGGGAACCGAGCTGTAGCGAGGGCCCGGCGGTCGAAGACGGGGGCGCGTGGACCGGACAATTTCGTCCCGCCACGCGCCCCCTTCGTTTCGTCCTTACTCCCTCGGCCGGGTCTTCCTGGCTCGAGGGGCTGCTCCAGCAGCCCGGGCACGCGGTGCGCTTCTCCCGCGGCTCCGCACCCCGGCCTTCTTGGCCGCCTTCGCGGCTGCGGCTTCGTCCACGACAGCCTGCGCTTCGGCCGCTCCTGCTGAGGCCGGCGCCGCCGCCTCGATCAGCGGCTCCGTGCCCGTCTCGCTTGGGGCCTCTTCGACGGGAATATGAAGCGCTGTTCCTTTCTCGGCGACCGGGGCGGGCTTTTCCTCCCTCGGGGCTGCCGGAAGCGACAGGAAGACAGCCGCCGCGTGGTCCGCGGGGAACTGCTCTGCCGCCGCGCGGGCCGCTGCGGCACGTTCGGCGGTCTCGCGCTCGAACTGCTCGCGGGCCGCACGCTCCGCGGTTTCCCGGGCCGTGCGCTCGGCGGTTTCCTTCGCGGCCAGCTCGCGCGTGGCCAGTTCTTCGGCCTCACGCGGCGGGCGGTTCGCGCCCCGGTCACGGTCCCGATCGCGGTCGCGATCCCGGTCCCTGTCACGGTCCCGGAAATGCTCGCGCCGCCCCCCATCGCGGGGGAATTCCCTGACCGGCGGAGGACCGACCGGCGCTGAGCCGACCGGCGCCGCCACAGCCAGGCCGACCGCCGCCGTCGGCGTGAAACTCGAAATCACATACGTCCCGCTTCGCGCATCAATTGTCAGCGACATCAGCCCGCGCCGCTGCGCGTCCTCCAAAATCTCGCTCCACGACTTGTAGCCGTAGTA
This sequence comes from Planctomycetota bacterium, assembly GCA_021413805.1. Classification (GTDB taxonomy): domain Bacteria; phylum Planctomycetota; class MHYJ01; order WSZJ01; family WSZJ01; genus WSZJ01. The sequence goes on along the minus strand of JAIOPR010000343.1, from coordinate 14,890 downwards.
CGACTCGTCGAACTGCGGCTTGCGCCGGCGGATCGTGTCCTTGATCAGGCTCCCCCACAGCACGTCCTTCCCCTCACGCTTCAGCGCCTGCACCGTGTCCATCAGCAACTGAAGCGCCTCGGCCTTCTTGTCGAGCGGGTTCAGCGAGGCCGCGACAACCGGCGCCGCGGCGGAGACGGCCGAAGCGCGTTCGATGTCCTCGTAGTAGATGAACTCGTCGCAACCCTCCACCAGGAGATTGGAGGTCGACGCCTTCATCCCCACCCCGATCACGTGCTTCCCGTTCTCGCGCAGCTTCGCCACCAGCGGGCTGAAATCGCTGTCGCCCGACAGGATGCAGAACGTGTCCAGGTGCGCCTTCGAATAGCACATGTCCAGCGCGTCCACGCACAACCGGATGTCCGCGCTGTTCTTCCCCACCTGCGACCGCTTCGGGATCTCAATCAGCTCGATCGAGTTCTCGTGAAGCTCCCGCCGGTAGTCGCCGAACCGCGTCCAGTCCGCGTAGGCCTTCTTGACGAGGATCTTCCCCTTCGTCACCAGCCGGTCCAGCACCTTCTCAATTTCAAACCGCTTCCGCGTCCCGGCAAAACCGAGCGCGAGGTTTTCAAAGTCCACGAAGAGCGCGAGGCTCTGTCCTGTGTCTGGCATGACGTCCTTTCGAAGAATGCGCGGGCGGGGTGGAAATGAGGGCCCGCAAAAGGGCCTGGAAGCCCCGCCCCTGTGTCAGGGATGGGCCGGCGAGCGCCGGCCCGAACGACGGACTGAACTTACATCGCCGGAAGAGACCGGGCCTCCTTGATGCGCCACTCCAGCTCCTTCTTCATGAGTCCCATCGGCAGCGATCCCGCGCGCAGGAGGGCGTCATGGAAGAAGCGGTCAGAGAACTTGCGGCCCATTTTCCGGGTGGCCCAGGCCTTGAGTTCGAGGACCAGCTTTTTCCCGTAGAGGTACGAAAGCTGGTAACCCGGCGACATGGTGTAGCGCTTGACTTCGGCTTCAGCCGCGAGCCGGTCCATCCCGGTCTCCTTGCGGAGCATCTCGACGGCCTCGACGGGCGTCATCCGCCCGCTCGACAGCTCGACGTCGATGACGATCCTCGTGGCGCGCCAGATCATGTCCTGCGTCTGGACGAAGAGGGCCGCGGGCGTGGCATCCAGCCCGCGCGCCTTCACCGCTTCTTCGCAGTAATGCGCCCATCCCTCGATGAATTCGGTCCCGTCGGCCATGGCGGCGCGGATCGGGCTGGGATTCGCATGGGCGCTGACGAACTGGAGGTGGTGCCCGGGATATCCCTCGTGCACCGACATGTTCATCAGGCTCGCGAAGTTGTGCTCCTTGAGCTTCTCCGCGTCCCCCGGCGTCACCCAGTAGTACCCGCGCTGGGCGCGGTCGAAATGCGATGGCGGCATGTACGCGCCGAACGGGATCAGATGCCGCGCGAACTGGGGCGTGGGGACGACCTCAAGCGACTCGCCCTCCGGCACGGTGGCGAATTCGTTCTCGATCACCCACTGCCGGCTCCGCGTCACTTGCTCGCGCACTGCCGCCAGGCACTCCTCGAACGTTTTCGGGCCGTTCTCGCGGATCTCCTTGATGACTTCCGCCAGCTTTGCCCCCGGCTTGACTTTGGAAGCGAGCTTTTTGAGCCGTTCCTTCAGGTTCTTCAGTTGCGCCTTGCCGTAGGCGCGGATCGACTCCGGCGTGCCGCCGAGCGCACGCAGCTTCACCAGTTCCTTGAACCGCGTCGAACCGATGGCAAAGTCCGACTTCGAGCGCGGAAGAGCCTCGCGGCGGAGCCAGTCGGCGAAATCCTGGATGGCGGTGCGGGCGCGGAGCGTGGCTCCGTAGAACTGCTGGTACCGGTCGTGGTCCAGCGAGCGCTCCGCCGCCGCCCGGATCTGCTCGAGCAGCACCGGCACGGCGGCGCACGTCTCGATCGCCACCTGCACCCAGATCGTGACGCCTTCTTCCAGCCGCGAACGCGCGCGATCGAGGTAGTGCGGAATTTTTTCGAGGCGCGCCCGGATCTTCTCAAGACGCTCGTTGAGCGGGGCGAATTCATTGATGAAGAGCGGGAGCACCGAGTAAGCGGCCGTCTGCACCGCGTCCGGGCGCCGTTTCCACGTTTCGCACGTCTCGAGGTCGAACAACTCGAGGCGGCACCAATGGAGGGCCAGCTCGCGATCGATCAGCCTGTCGGCCGAAAGCCCCCGCTTCGGGAACGCGTCCACTTTCTTCATCCACTCGCGTGCCAGGTGGATGTCCTCTCGGACCGCTTCGCGTGAAGGATCCGGCAGCTCGCCGTCGTATTCGTGCACCCCCAGGCTCGTGGCAAGCGTGGGACGGCGGCGGCACAGGGTGGAGAAGATGTCCTTCGCCAACGCATCCCAACGCGAGTCAGGCGTCTCCTTGGGTGCGCGCGTCTTAGCGGCGGACTTCTTCTTCATTCCTGCAATTTCCCTCAAGGGCCAGCGGCGGTCAGAAGGCGGAATTCTAGCCGCGCCGATCGAGGAACGCCAGAGGTTTGTGCGGAAGTGGACGAGATGTTAGTGGACTGTTACCACGGCGGTGGAGTCGCCGAAAACGTCAACGTCCTTCGAGACGGTGAGATAGCCCAGGAGCACGCGGGTGCCGGGGGGAGGTGTTTTAAAGAGGTAGCCGTAGGATTGAGGTTCTGTGAAGGGCGTCAGGGAGCTTTCGCCAAAAACCCAGGTTCCGTCAGGAGGAAGGGTGTCGGCCTTGATACGGGGCATGATGGGCGTGTGATCACAGACCAGCTTTGCCCCGCCGTAAACCTCTATCCTCAAAAGGACATACGACGACTCCGGCAAGCCGTCAAAGGTGGCGTAGACGTTGACGCGTTCCCCGGAAGAAACTTTGGTACGGTCGAGCGTCAGGCTCCAGTCGTAGAGGTACACGGTGGCACTGTGAATCGTTGTCTTGCCCGAATGGGTCACCTTCGCGGTCACGTAACTTGGCCCTTTGTAACCACTTGCGTAACCCATGGTAAGAAGGATGGAAGTCGGGGTCGAAGCGACCGCCTTCCCGGTGGCGAGCAGTTTCGAGGGAGAGCGATCGGAGGAGGATGCGACCGCCGAAATCGAGGGAAGCTCCGGCGCCTCTCCGGGAGTTGCCGGAGTACCTCCGGGGGTTGAGCCCGTTCCGCTTGCAGGATCGCCCGAACCGGTCCCGCCGGGCGTGCTGCCGGTGGCAGACCCGTCCGCTGGCCCGCCCGGCGCGCCCGTTCCAGAACCTCCCGAAGTATCCATCGGGACAAGGGTTCCGTCATCGCCGCCGCTCGCGATGTAGGTCGGCCCGGCGGGCCGGTCCTTCTTGTCCACAGCCTTGATCAACAACGCCCCGCCGACCGACATCGCGCCGGACACCAGCACGAACATCCCGGGCACAAGCAGGTCCTTCGGGGAAAACTCCCCGGTTGAGTGACCGTCCGCGTCCGCCTTCTCGGCCTTCTTACCGCCGACTTCCAGGGGCTCGCCGGTCGAATTCACGTACAAGGTGGCCGTTTTTGGCGGACGCCTGGGCGCATCGCCTGCAACGCGTTCAGGTTCGGGGTCGGAAGTCTTGCAGCCGGAGGCAAAAATGCCAAAGGCGGCCAGGGCGCAGAGCAGGCGGGAGGCGAGGGTCATTTGTCCTCCCGGACATCGGCGCTGGCCTGGATCGGATTACTGGTTCCGGTAACGGTCAGGAGAGGGACGCCGGAGAGCTGGTCCGAACGGCCTTTAAAGGTGATCGTGAAATTCCCAGGTCCGCCCGTGATGATTCCGGGGACTACGGTTTGGGGCGCCGTGTCGATCCCACCGGTGAGCGAGATGTTGACCACCACTTGGAGCCCGGCGGGCTGGAACTGCCCGACAAGTTGCCCGGTTTGCCCCGGCTGGATCATTTCGGGCACAAACTGGATCGTGTTGGAAACCGCGAGCACTTCCGTCGTGCCGATAACTTCCCCTCCCTCCGTGGCCGTGATCGTCACGGGCCCCGCATCGGCGGGAGTCAGGGGCGCTTCGGCACAGATCGTGTCCCCCGTCGCGGCGATCGGCGTGCAGTCCACCGTCCCGTTCTTCGTTTTCGCGGTGACCTTCACGAGGTCCGGATTCGCGGGTTTCTTTGTCGCTACCGAGACGGGCGTCGAGCCTTCGCTCGCAATGTCCAGGTCCCCGCCCCCCTTGGCCTTGTCGTGCAACCACCACACCGTCGCCGCGCCGCCCCCGGCGACCGCCACGATCGCCCCGCCGACGGGCACCAGGAGATTCCCGTCCCCGTCCGCTTCCTTCAGATCCCCGCTCGCGGGGTCGAAGACGCTCACCTTCGCGTGGTGCGGATCGCTGCTGGCGTCCTTGCCGGAGACCTTGAGCGAAGCGCGGGCCTTGACCGGGTGGGTGGCGTCGGAGGCCGGCAAGCCGCCGACGTTGCAGGAGGCCACCTGCAGTTTGGCCAGGCATCCATTGAGCTTTGGCGAGCCCGTCTCAACCTGGGGGCCGCCGGCCTCGCGCTCGTGGTCCGAAGCGCAACCGGCCAGTAACAGGACAAAGAACGAGAGTGCGAGATGACGCATGAAATCCCTCCGCAAATGGAACCCTGATGCGGCGGGAGTTTGTCCAACGAGCCGGGGGGCTGGCAAGAAAAAACGAGCGTTTCGGACCCGGGCTCAGGGGTTCGGGACGCCGCCCTGGCGGACGTACCGCCGAAGCGTATGCGCGTTCAACTTCAGCGCCTTCGCCGCCCGCTCGCCGACCCCGTTGGCGTCCTGCATCGCGGCCTCGATCAGCAGCATCCGGAACTCTTCCACCGCCTTGTTGAAATCGACACCGGCGCGGATGGACTTCAGCACGGTTTCCTTATCGGGAATCAGCGTCGCCGGCGCGTTGCGGCCGCCTTCGAACAGTTCGCTCTCGAGGTGGTACTCCGTCAGCGTCGATTCGCTCTTCTCCATCCGGCTGATCCCCGCCTGGAGGATCCCCTGGAGTTCGCGGACGTTGCCGCGAAGGGTCAGGGTCTGGACGCGCTGGATCACCTTGGGATCGACGGTGAGTTGCCGGCCGGTACGGGTGGAGTGCGCCGCCAGGAAGAAATGGACCAGCGGCCCGACGTCCTCGGGGCGCTCGCGGAGCGGCGGAACCTCGATTTTTTCGTAGCAGATCCGGTAGTACAGGTCCTCCCGGAACGTCTTGTCCTTGATCATCTGCTCGAGGTTCTTGTTCGTCGCGCAGACGATCCGGACATCCACCTTTTTGGCTTCTTCGCTCCCCACCGGCGTGAATTCCTGCTCTTCGATCGCGCGGAGCAGCTTCGCCTGGGTCTGAAGCGTCATGTCGGCGATTTCGTCGAGGAAGAGGGTGCCCTTGTCGGCGACCTCGAGTTTGCCCTTGCGGCGCTTGACGGCGCCGGTGAAGGCGCCCTCGACGTGCCCGAACATTTCGCTTTCGACGAGGGTTTCGGGGAGTGCGGCGCAGTTCATGACCAGGAACGTGTGGTCCTTGCGGCTCGACCAGCGATGGATCTCTTTGGCAATCAAGGACTTGCCCGTTCCCGTCTCGCCGACGACGAGGACCGGCGCTTCGCTCCGGGCCGCGCGCCGCGCCTCGAGAAGCACCCCCTGCATCAGCCCCGACTTGTAGACGATCTCCGATTTCTGCTCGAGGGTCTCCAGGCGGTTGTGGAAGACTTCCTCGGCGTTCTTGACGCGGGTGATGAATTTGAACTGGAAGTGCGGCTCTTCGCGGATCAGGTAATCGAAGATCCGGTGTCGGCGGGCTTTATCGATGATGTCGTCGTCGAGTTCGCGCTGGCTGAACATGATGACCGGGAGGTACGGCTTCTGCTGGGCGATGCGTTCGAGGGCGTAGATGCCGCCCTGCTGGTCCGCCAGGCCGGCTTTGGCATCTTTGCGAGTGTTGGGCATGAGGACGTCGAGGACGACGCCGAAATACATGCCCGTGGCCGCCTTTTCGACGGCTTCCTCGCCGCAGGTGGCCGTGTCCACGTCCCAGCCGGCGCCGGCCTCCAGGAGCATGGTGCGGTAGCGCTCGAGCTTCTCCGGCTTGTCGTGGGCGAGAAGAATGTCGTAGGTGCGGGGTGCCATGGGCGCGGAATTCTATCAGGGATCGGACAAGATTGCACGCCCTTCCCGTGCAGAATTGACTGGAGCCAGAGTGCGCAAGTCTGCACGCCGAAGCGCCCGGCGTTCTTCAGGGAACGAAAAAGGGCCGGCGCGTGAGCGTCGGCCCTTGTCAAGAGTCGGTGGAGCGCCTATTTCCCCGGTGCCGCAAACTCCGTGTCCGCAATCTTCTGGTCCGTCTTCCACTCGCTATAGGTCTCCGCCGTCTGGTTGCCCGCGGGATCCTTCATTTCTCGCTTCAAGACCGTCAGCCCGACCGGGTCAACCCAGACCTTCACTTCGAACTTGAGCGGCGAGCCCGTCGCGCCTGTGACGTAGCTGATGACCTTCGCCTTCACTCCGCCCACTTCCTCTTCGCCGTCAACCTTGGCATCGGTCACCTTGAACTTCGCGAGATCCATGCCCTTGGGCAAGTTCATGGTCCCCTCGAGCGCCGGCATGACCCCCGCCAGGATGAACAGGCGGACGAAATTCTTGCCGGTGTCGGCACCGGCCTCGACCTGCTTCGTCCCGCGATCCCCCGTCATCCGGGCATTCTTGCCGTCGCAGTTCATCGCCGCCTTGGCCGGGTGGTCCATCATCTTGCCGTCCATGGCGAGCTTGAACAGGCCCGTCGCCTTGGACTTGATGATCACATCGAAGTGACCCTTGCCGTTCGCGTTGACATCCATCGCGACCTTCACGGAGAAATCGGCCGCCGCCAGGAACTTGTCCTCGATCTTCTTGAGAAGGTCCGCCGCTTCGTCCGGCGGGGGCTTCGGCGGCTCGACCGGGGGCGTCGGCTCCTGCGCGCTGGCCACCGCGACAGCGAAGAACAACCACGCGAGTTGCTTCATGGCTCTCCTTTGTTGGTTTCGGCCCCGCGTCCGCTACCTCTCGGCAGCCAGCACCGCGCGCCACTCCAGGATTTCCCCCTTGCCCTGGCGCACCACAAACGCCAGCCCCGCCATTTTACCCAGGCGGCCGGCGAAATCAGCCATGTCGCGCGCCGTCCGCGCTTCTTCGTCCCGGACCCAGGCGTGGTACCCGTCGTCAACTTCCTGGAGGTGCGCGAGTTCAACCCAGGGCTCGCCCGGATGCGTCGCTTCCCACATTTTTCGGATTTTCTCGGTGATGCGGGCGCGGATTTTGGCGGCCCCGGTGGACTCGATTTCGCGTTCGACCTGGGTGCGGGCGGCGGCATCTTTCATGGCGACCAGGGCGGCGCGAAGCGCGTGGACATCGGCATAGGCCCAGGCGGGACCGTCGGAAGGGGCGGCGGCGCGCAGGTCGGCCCCGGCGGGGGAGGCGACAAACCCGGGTGCGCCGGCGAGCGCGACATCGGCGATGAGCTTGAGCGTGTCGTAGCTGGACGTGAGCACGAGGACCCCGTTCACGACCGCGAACGCAGGGCGGGTGCCCTTTCCCATGATTTCGTAGGTCCCCTCCAGGACGCGGACGTCGAGGTCCCGGTAGGTCTCGGACTTGAGCTTGAGCTCCTTCTGGCCCTCGTGAAGCCACTCGAAGAATTTGTAGAGCTTGTCCATCGCCTGCGGACCGTCTTTCACGCGGGCCAGGAGCGTCAGCCCCACGAACGGCTCCTCCTTCTCCGACGTCAGGGCGAACGCGACGTCGCGGTCAAACATGGCGCGAAAATCCTTCGCGCTCCCGTGCTCTTCTGAGGATTCGATCCCGTCGTGGAGGAAGAGATAGATGTTCGAGACGAAGTCCCCGAACGCTTCGCTGACCGTTTTCCGTTTCCCGGCGCCCTTGGCAGGCCTGGTCAGTTCCTTCATGAACTCCCAGGACGTTTCGGCTTCCGCTTTCGCGCCGGTCGCGTAGCAGGTGTTCGGCGGGAGCATCGCGGCGATTCCGGGGTCGCCGTCCGGCATCGCGTACATCCGCGTCAGCCGGGCGTCGAGTTTCTGGGAAAGGAGAATCGTGCCCTCGAGCCGCGCCTGGTTGCCTTCCGTCACAAACCGGCCGCTGCAGGCCCGGGCGGCATCGAGATCGAGCATGAACAGCGCCTCGCGGACTGGGACCGAGTTGAAGGCTTCCTTCAGCTTCGGCCCGAACTTCGGGTCCTTCCGCGTCGCCGCCAGGTCGATCCAGAACGCGGGCTCCCCTTCCGGCGCCGCCGCTTCCAGCTCCAGCGCCACCCGGCCGCGCTCCCCCGTCTCGGCGCGCGCCGCGGCCGTCGCCACCCAGTCGGGGCGCGTCCCCACGATCATGATGTCGCCCCGGAACTCGATCGCGATTTCCGGCGGGGCCTGGCGCTTGATGATGGAAGCGAACAGAAAGTAGGAGAAGGGCACCCGGGTCGCCGCGATGACCTCCGTCTTGCCGCCGCCGTACACCACGCCGGCCGCGAGATCCCGGCCGACTGTGCTCATGATGCGTGACTCGGAAATCCCCTCCGGGATGTCGCCGCCCAACAGCCCGGCGGCTTCGTCCAGCGTCAGCGGCCCTTCGCCGCGCTTCGGGTCCATGGCCTTCGCGACGGCGAGAAGCGCCGGCGACCGCGACAGCCCCGGCCAGCGCTCCGCGAACCGCGAGACGCGTACCGCGGCCTGCGCGTCGTCCGGAAGAATCGCCACCAGGTCCACGTTCTGGTACGCGCGGTACTGCAGCCAGCGCACCATCAGGAAGATCCCCGCCACCAGCGCCAGCCCGACCGGCGCCCCCAGCAGGACCCACCAGCGCTTCTTCATCCCCCTCAAACGGGAGAAAACGCTCATTTCTTGATCCGCTGGTAATGCGAAAAGATCACCGCCACGCTCTGGATCGAGTGGCTGTCGTCGAACTTCACCTCGCGGATCTCTTTGCTCTTCAGGAACGGTTTCTTGAGCTCGACGTCCGCGATGAAATTGCCGAGCTGCTGGCGGGAGACATTTTTGATCTCAAGGCGGTAGGACTGCTCGTTCCAGAGGCCCTTCCATACGGAGCTGGACGGCGCAATCTTCGAAATCGTGAACTTGTGGTCTTTTGCGGTCTCGTGGAAAAACGTCTGGATGGTGTCGGTTTCGTTCGTGTTGAGGGCGCCGCCGCCGGCCTTGATGTCGCGGATGTCGTCGCGGAGCTTCACGACCGTGGGAAGATCCTTCTCGGCCTGCCCCAGCTGCCGCGTCAGCGTCGCCGATTCCTGCGTCAGCACGTACGCGTACCCGCCCGCCCCTGCGCCCGCGAGGACGAGGACGACGCACAGAAGCGCCATGATGTCCACCGAGCCGCGCTGTGTTCTCATTTTCCTGTTTCCTCCGGCACGATCGGGATGTCCATGTCCCAGCGCCACATCGTCTTGTCCTGTGAGGTCGCGGGCGCCTTGGCATTGGCGAAGGCCTTCTCGCTGCGGATGGCGGTCCAGATGCGCTCGACCTCGGGAGCCGGGTCGGCCGTCCCGCTCATCTTGATCGAGGCCTGGCCCGGCGCCGCGGAAACCGTCAGCGCACTGATGAAGAACTTGCTCTGTACCTGGATCTTCCCGAACAGCATCGCCCAGTACATCAGCGCGCTGATCGGCACCGGGTGCCCGCCGCCTCCCTGCGATTCCTGCCACTCCGCCTTCCGGCTCCGGAACGCTTCCAGCGGCTTCACCGGTTCTTTCTCCTCCGGGAACACGTCCTTCCACATCTTGCGCTCGAGGGCCATCAGCTCGTTCTGGCGCAACTGGACGGCCCCGCGGTCCGTCCACGCCTTGTAGGCCCAGAGGGCGAGGAAGATGTTCACCATGAGCAGCAGCATCGCGACGGCGCGCTTCAGCTGGTCCGTCTTGCGCTCGTACGTGAACTCTTCGCGCCGCAGGTCGATCCCGACCCGGTCCAGCCCGATTCCTTTCAGCGCCAGCCCCAGCGCCACGCCACCCGCCCGCCGCGCCTGTTCGGCCCGCTCGATCGCCAGCCCCTCGGGCATCAGGTCCACCGCCGTCGCTTCGACGCCCGTCTCCCGCGCGATCTGCGCCGCCAGCCCGGGCAAATTGTCCGCGTCGCCGCAGACCAGCACCGGCGGAAGGTCGTGCCCGCCCGAGACACGCAGAAGCGTCCGCCCGACTTCCGCCGCCGCTTTCGACTCGAAACCGGCTTCCGCCGAACCCAGCGGAAGCGCCCGCACCAGCTTCAGCCCGCCGCTGTAGTGGTAGAGGTAAGTCCCGTGGCGCGTCGCATACAGCGCGACAAAGGCCTCCGTCGCGCTGTCACCGCCGGAATTGAGAAGCGCGTTGAGCGCCGCGGTCGCATCGAGATCGATCGACGGCGGGTCGATCCTCGCCGCCGACATCTGCTCCAGGCGCGCCCGGACATCCTTCTTCTCCGCCGCGAACGCCAGCAGATACGCCTGCTTTTCCTTGTGATCCACCTTCACGAAATCGACCACCACCAGGTCCACGTCAATACTGTGCGAGTGGCTCTCCAGCTCGAATTTCACCGTCTTTCGCAGCTGCTCGTCCGAGCCGAACGGAAGCACGACTTCGCGGATCGTTGCGCCCGCGGCGCTGACGGAGGGCACCACGGTCCCGCGCGGCAGCCCGTTCTCCACGACGAATTTCACCACCGCCTGCGTGTACGACTCCTTCGGGTCCTGCCCTTCCGCAGGCGCCGGGACCTCCTGCTCGTAATACGCGAGCATCCGCCACGCCTTGATCGTGCCGTCAACGACGACGGCGCGAAGGGTGGTCGGGGTGAGTTCGAATCCGCAGGACTTGGCCATGAGGGCTATTTAACGACCGGGGGCGCCGGGTGTTGGGAAATTTCGGGAAGTAGATGAGGTCAGATCGGCTTGACCAGCCGGGGGGACTGCAGGAGTTCGCGAAGCTGTTCCCATGTCCGGGCACGGCGCCGGCTGGACTCGACGCGATAGACGAGAAGGGCTGACTGCCGGGTTGATAATTTCACGTACTCGACCCCGACGCGCCAGCGCGGCTGGATGCGGCCGTCGAGGACGAATCCTTCGTATGTCTTCAGAAATGCGCTGCGGGTCCCTTCGGCCCGCCCGCGGAGGCCTTTTTGCAAAGGACCGCCAAGATTCGAGGCGGCCAGTTGCAGCGCATCGAGCAGGTCCAGCAGCCCGTCGTGACTATGAAGAAAAGGTTCGATGGCGCTGTCCCTCCCCCCGCCGAAAGAGTATCGAAGGTCCGGGACTCCCGTCAGCAGCACGACCTCGGCGACGACCCTGCCATGGCGCGAAGACTTGATCATGCGGGACTTCACGATCCCCGGTATCCCCTTCACCAGGCCAGACACGCGATCCTCGGGCGCCGCGCAACTCCAGCGGCCCGTGTACGGGATGCGGACGAGAACGCGCCCCTCCTCCGCCATCGCGGGCAGGGCGAACAGGGTGAGCATGAACAGGGCGCATGACTTCATGAACCCGCGATTCTAGCGCCATTCCGGGACCGGATGAATTCCTCAGATCGGCTTGAGCACGTGAAGGGAGTCCAGGATCTCTTCGATCTGCGCCCGGGTTTTCGGGCGGGCGTGTCTCGCCTCCATGCGGTACACGAGCGTCACCTCGGATCCGTCGTCCAGGATCGCCGCTTCGACCCCGATTTCCCAGCGCGTACCGTTGGGGCTTTCGTAGATCCCGGATTCCCTGGAAAGGGCGCCCCAGCGGCGGTACGCGCGGCGCACGACGGGTCGGGAGGTTTCCAGATGGAAGTGGCGCGAGAACGTCGTCTCGAAGATCAGGTAGTCCAACTCCATGTTGCGCTCGTGCCGATTCGCCTCGGAGGGAGTCGTTTCGTGGCGCGGAAGGATTCCTGGATCCATGCCGCTTTCCGGAACCTGGTCGAACAAGTGGTCCGGCTCGTAATCGGGCCAGTCGTCGAAGCAGGCGACCTCGGCGACGAGGACTCCGGCGCGATCGCATTTCCAGAAGCGCGAGACCGCGTGTCCGTTCGGGATCGTGAGCTGGTCCGGGCGATCGCCGCTATCGAGGGGCGCCTCGATCTGCCATGCGCCGTGGCGGGGCGGACGGAGCCCGAACCGCTTCGCAGGGCGGGGTCCCGCGGCCGAATCGACGCCGATGGCGAGGACTGCAATCGTTGCGAGGAGAGCCACGGAGGCGACGCGTGTCATCACATCCCGCATTCTATCGGCCCGCAGCAACCGATCGACGTTGCATTCCCGCCCGCCGCGTTGGAGTATGCCGCCTCCCCACTTTTCGTTTTTCTCTTTTCCTTTTTCCTGTTTCGTTTTCCCTTTTCCGTTTGCCGTTTGCCGTTCGCCCTTCAATCCACCCGCGCCCCCCACTCCCCAATGTTCGCCAAAGTCGTCGTCCCCGTCCCGCTCAACCACCCCTTCACCTACTCCATCCCCGACGGCCTCGCCGTCCCGGTCGGCTCGCGCGTCGTCGTCCCGTTCGGCCCCCGCACGCTGGTCGGGGCTTGCGTCGGCCACACCGACGAACGCCCCAAGGGAACGCTGAAAGCCGTCCAGCGCGTCCTCGACCCCGAGCCCGCGTTCAGTCCCGCGCTGATCGAGCTGTCACGCTGGATCGCCGATTATTACTTCTCGTCGTGGGGCGAAGCGCTCATGGCGGCGCTTCCCGCCCCCGTCCGCCGGACCGGAGCGCGGCGCTACGAAAACGTGGCCCGGCTGGCGGTGAGCCCGGAGGAAGCGCGCAAGAAGATCGAGGAGTTGCGCGCGACGAACTCGAAGTGGTCGCAGGTGCTGGAAGTGCTCGCCGATTCCGTGGAGCCGGTCGCGGTGAACGATCTGCTCGAGCGGCTGTCGATCAGCGACTCGCCCGTCGCGACGCTCGTGAAGAAGGGGCTCGTCGCGATCGACCGCCGCCAGATCGACGCCGAAGACCCGCTTCTCGCCCACCCCGCGAGCACAACGCCGCCGCCGGAACCGAACCCTGAGCAGGAGCTGGCCGTCGGCACGATCATCGCCGCGTCGGGCGGGTTCAAACCGTTCCTGCTGTACGGCGTCACGGGAAGCGGCAAGACCGAGGTCTACCTCCGCGTCATCGCGCAGGCCGTCGCGGCCGGCAAGCGCGCGCTCGTCCTCGTCCCCGAAATCGCGCTGACGCCGCAGACGATTTCCCGCTTCTCCGCCCGGTTCAAGCGCATCGCCGTCATGCACCACCGCCTCACCGAGGCCCAGCGCGCCGACCAATGGCGCCGCATCAAGGCCGGCGAGGCGGACGTTGTCATCGGCGCGCGCTCCGCCGTCTTCGCGCCCCTTCCCGACCTCGGCGTCATCGTCGTGGACGAGGAGCACGAGCCGTCCTACAAGGCGGGAAACGAGCCGCGGTACCACGCACGGGACGTCGCCGTGAAACGCGCGCAGCTGGAGAAGGCGGTGGTGGTGCTGGGAAGCGCGACGCCGTCGCTCGAGTCATGGCGGAACGCGAAGGAAGGGCGATACACGCTCCTGCAATTGACGCAGCGCGTCATGGACCGGCCGCTTCCGCCGGTCGAGATCGTGGACATGGCGCAGGAGCGGGGGTTCAAGGGGAAGGTGCCGCTCCTGTCGCGGAAGCTGGAAGAAATGGTGAAGCTTGTTTCGGCGAAGGGCGAGCAGACGATCCTTTTCCTGAACCGCCGCGGATTTGCGCCGGCGCTGTACTGCCCGTCGTGCAAGTACGTGCTCAGGTGCGGCCACTGCGAGGTCGCGATGACGTTCCACAAAAAGCGGAACGTCGCGATCTGCCACCACTGCAACTCGGAGGTCGAGCCGCCGGTGCTGTGCCCCGCGTGCAAGCTTCCCGGGATCAAGTTTCTCGGCCTCGGCACGGAACGCGTCGAGGAGGAAATCCGCGCGATGTTTGGCGACGCTTCGGTGGCCCGCATGGACCGCGACACGACCCGGGCCCGCGGCTCGCACGCCCGGATCCTCGCGGCGGTCGCCGACGGCACCACGGATATTCTGATAGGCACCCAGATGGTCGCGAAAGGCCACGACGTCCCCAACGTCACCCTCGTCGGCGTCATCAACGGCGACATCGGCTACTCGATCAACGACTTCCGCTCCGGCGAACGCACGTTCCAGCTCATCGCCCAGGTCGCCGGCCGCGCCGGCCGCGGCATCCTCCCCGGCCACGTCATCGTCCAGACGATCAACCCCACCGTCTCCGCCATCGTCCTCGCTGCAAAGCACGACTTCTTCACCTTCGCTGACCAGGAAATGGCCTTCCGCCGCGAATGGATCTGGCCCCCGTTCTGCCGCCTCCTCCGCCTCGTCGTCAGCGCCCCCACCCCCGACGACGCCCAGGGCGCCTGCACCGCCGCCGTCGAGCTCGCCCGCCCCCGCCTCGGCCCCGAGGCCTCCCTCCTCCTCGGCCCCGAGCCCGCCCCCATCCCGTTCCTCCGCGACCAGCACCGCTGGAACGCCGCCTTCCGCGCGAAATCGTGGGAGACGTTGTGGAAGGTCGTGAACGCGTGCTCGAAGCTGAAGGACACGTGGAAGAAAGTCTCGTGGACGTGGGACATGGACGCCAACGACATGCTTTGAGCGCGAGAAGACGAATACGAAAGGGATCTACGCCACCTCGTGCGCCGGCACACCATCCAACCAGAGCGCGTCGGCGCACAGGTCGAGCCCGTTCGGCCACTCGACGTAGCGCCCGTTGGCGGCGACCTTCACGGAATTGAAATACTCGGCCTTCAAGAGCGGCGCGTACACGCCACCCTTCTTGACGAGAGGCGCCAGGTTGAAAACGCGCGTGCTCCCGTCATCGAAGGTCAGGCGAAGCGCCAGTTCGTTTCCGATCTCAAGCCGGGTGATCTTGTGCATCTCTTCCACGGCAACAGACCCTCCTATTCCAACGGAGGTA
>JAIOPR010000342.1 GCA_021413805.1 Planctomycetota bacterium | reverse complement strand
GCCCGCGCCGGGATCGCCGCAAGCCCGAGAACCATTCCCGCCAGAAGCATCAGCCGCATGAACGCCTCCTCGAGTGGGAAGCGGATGTTAACGCGGAACGGCGGGGGTGTCAGCGGAACGCCTTCCTTGAATCGGCCGCTGCAAGCGTTCAGACTCCGGACATGCGAATCCTGCCGCTGCTCCTCGTCCTCGCTTCCCCGCTCGCCACCAACGCCCAGGACTGGGTCTGGTGGGAAGGCGAGGCCGCGGCGTCCCACAATTTCAACAAGCGCGACTTCAGCCCGGACAGCTACGGCGACAAGAAGGACGCACTCTCCAGCGGCGACTGGCTTTTCAACGGCGGCGCGGTCGGCGCGGATCCGGTGACGGCGAAATGGAAGGTGCGAGTGCCGGCGGACGGCGAATGGCAACTCTGGGCCCGCAAATTCTGGAAGCACGGCCCGTTCGAGTGGCGCTTCGATGACGGCAAATGGTCGTCCTGCAGCCGCGACATCGGCCTCGCCGACAACGTCGTTCTCGCGCCGAACATCTGCGCGAACTGGGTCGCGCTCGGCCCGGCGGCTCTCAAAGGCGGCGAGCGGACATTCGAGATCCGGCTGACCGCGAAACAGGGCGAGCCGGGAACGGCCTGCTTCGACTGTTTCCTGCTGACGCGCGTGCCGTTTGCTCCGCGCGGAAAGCTGAAGCCGGGCGAGAAAACCTGCCTCGCGGAGAAGGGCTGGTGGGCGTGGGAGCCGGACGCCGACGCGTTCTCGAAAGAGGCGCTTCTCGACCTGTCGTTCCTGAACGAGAAAGAGGCGGGCGCGAGCGGATTCGTGAAGTCGAAGGACAACGAGTTTCTTCTCGGTGACGGGAAACCGGTGCGTTTCTGGGGCGTGAACTGCGGCCCCGACGTCTGGGGACTCGGCCGCGCCGGGCACGAATATCTCGCGGCGCGGCTCGCGAAATGCGGCGTGAACCTCGCGCGACTCCACGGGCCGACGTTCGACCCGAAGAATCCGTCGAAGATCGACGCGAAGGCCCTCGACAATCTCCACTCGCTCGTCGCCGCGCTCAAGAAACACGGGATTTATGTCTCGCTCTCGTTCTACTTCCCCCTCTGGGTCGATGCGTCACCTGCGTTCGGCCTCGACGGGTACGACACGATCCCGAACAAGCACCCGTTCGCGTCGGTGTACTTCAGCCCGAAGTTCCAGGACCGGTACCGCGGGTGGGCGAAGGGACTGCTGTCCGCGAAAAACCCGTACACCGGGAAATCGCTCGCGGAGGAAACGTCCGTCGCGATGGTTGAGCTCGTGAACGAGGACTCGGTGTTCTTCTGGACGTTCGGCCTGACCAACGTCCCCGACGCACAGCTCTCGATCCTCGAGAAATCGTTCGGCGCGTGGCTGGCGAAGCGCGGCGGCGTGGCGGCGGACTGGCCGAAGCACCCGCACGACAAGGAGAAGGCCGGCACCGCGGGGCTCTTCGGCGCGTGGGACATGACGACGCCGGGCGTCACGCAGGGAGCGCCGAAGAAAGCCCGGATGGCCGCGCAGGTCCGCTTCCTCGCCGAAACCCAGCGCGCGTTTTACGCCGACACTGCGGCGTGGCTGAAAAAGGACGTCGGCGTGAAGTGCCTCGTGAACGCGAGCAACTGGCGCACCGCGGACGAAGCAGAACTCGGCGCGATCGAGCGCTGGACGTATGAGGCCGCGGACGTCATCGACCGCCACGGGTACTTCAGCGGGAAACACGAGGGCCCCCGCGCGTCGTTCTCCGTCTCCGTCGGCGACGCCTTCGAGGACCGAAGCGCCCTGAAGACCCCGTGGGCCACGCCGGTGCCCTTCATCCAGTACGAAGGCCGCCCCCACTATGTCTCCGAACTCGGCTGGTCCGGCCCCAATCGCGACCGCGCCGACGCCCCGCTCTTCGCCGCCGCCTACGGCTCCCTCGACGGCATGCGCGCGTTCGGGTGGTTCGCCGTCGCCGGCCCGTCGTGGCAGGACAGCCCTTCCAAGTTCCCGCTCAGCACCCCGTCCGTCCTCGGCCAGTTCCCCGCCGCCGCCCTGATCTTCCGCCGCGGCGACATCAAGGAAGGCCCGGTCGTGCTGCGCCAGTCGCTCGACATCGAGAAGCAGTTCGACCTCGAAGGCTGCGGGTTCGCCGAAGAGCAGGCCCTCGACGAAATGCGCGCCAAGGACGTCCCCGCCGGCGCGAAGACGCCGCAGGACGCGCGCTTCGACCCGAGGATGTTCCTCGTCGGCAAGGTCGTCCGCGCCTTCGGCAAGCCGGGGCTTGAGCAGTCGGACCTGCGCGCGTTCATCGACAACGACAAGAAGGTGGTGAAGAGCGCGACCGGCGAGATCGCGTGCGACTACGGCAAGGGCGTCCTGACGGTGGACACCCCGAACGCCCAGGCCGCCGCGGGCTTTCTCGGCGACGCGGGGCCGATCAATCTCGGCGATGTCACGATCGAGATGAAGAACAGGTACGGCTGCGTCATTGTCGTCAGCCTCGACGGCAAACCGCTCGCGAACAGCGCCAAGGTGCTCGTCCAGGCGTTCACGCAGGAGAAGACGTACGGGTTCAAGGTCGATGGAAGCGGGCGGATCGAAGATTTCGGGACCGGGCCGATCAACATCGAGAACGTTGAGGCGAGTGTTACGTTCAAAGGAACCGCGCCGCGGAAGGCGACGGCGCTGGATGAGCATGGGTATTCGCGAGCAAAAGCCGAACTCAAGATAGGGGCCGGGGCGACAATGCTCGATCTGCCGGCCGCCTCGGTCTATGTTGTCGTAGAGAAGTAATTCCGACCCGCCGAAGCAGCTCGAAGTTTGAGCCAACAAGTGTGCTAAGTCAGCGATCCGTGTCGGGGTGCCCGACTTTCCAGCGTTCAACTTCGATTCGAATCGCGGCCTCCGACATTCCCTTGTGTGAATCCCACCACTTCTTCCAGGATCCATATTCCTGAAAGTAGGAACCTCGACAATAAATCCCAAGTCTTGTCCCGAGAATCTCCTCTGCCTCGTCAGACACAGATCTTCCCATACCCGGGAATGGGGCGTTGACACTCGACCCCTTGCGAAGGTAAATCCGGCTGTCAGTGGTAGCCCGGATTAGGGCGTCGATGACGGCTGGGTCCTGCAGGTTCGCCAGCGTGCTAGCGATGAGAATTCGGTCTTTGTCGGGGCCGACGGTCATCAACGATACCAACTGGTCGTAGTCGGGACTCGACTTGGCACGCGAATCACGATCGTCCGCCGGAATTGACGTCGTGCAGCCGGATAAGACCGCCAGTAGTGCGATGGCCGGCCGTCGCCAGGGAATATGCCTCTTACACAGGAATCCGTTTCCGAACATTGGGAAATCTCCGATAGGTGCAACTTCCGACCAAATCCTCATCTCCTGGGAAGCTACGGCGCTTGGATACCCAAGTCTGAGCAGATCTTTTTCGCGAGTATCTTGCTGACTTCCGTGTGTCTCGGAACCGCGGAATACCGTGCGGTCGCCGGATTGAACCACCACGTATGCCGGCCGCCCTCCCGGGCCAGATTGCATCCGTGAGCCCGCATGTGAGCGATGAGGTCGCGGCGCTTCAAACCTCGAGGATTTCCTCTTCGAATTTGCCCGTAGCGGCGGCGAGCGCCTGTTTGCGATAAAGAGCGAGCGCCTCGCGGAGGGCCGACCGGAGATTTGCGAGCAGTCCCCGCCGCGTCGCGGCCTGCGAATTCACGCCGGGGACCTCTTCGATCCAGCCGATCCACCACTTGCCGTCCTGCTGGAGAACTGCGGTGTACGCGGATTTCATGGGTTCAGAATACTCCTTTGGGGGAGGGCGATTCAAATCGCCTTCGCAATCCTCTCGCACGCCTCCCGGATCCGCTCCTCCGTCTGCGTCAGCGCCACCCTGAAATACCCTTCCCCGCTCGGGCCGAAGCCGTTCCCCGGGGTAGTGACGACGTTCGCCTTCTCGAGCAGCAGCGTGATGAACTCCACGCTCGTCCGCTTCCCCGGCACGGGCGTCCACTGGTAGAACGTCGCCGGCATCTTCTCGGCCTGCAACCCCGCCTTCTGCATCGCCCCGACGAACGTGTCGCGCCGGCGCTTGTACATCTCGCGGATCTTCTTCGACTCCTCGTCGCCCTGGTCGAGCGCGACGGCCGATGCTTTCTGCAGGGCCATGAACTGACCGCTGTCGGCGTTGGACTTGATCGCGGCGAGCGCCGCGATGAGGTCCTTGTTGCCGGCGGCCCAGCCGATGCGCCAGCCGGTCATGTTGAAGGTCTTCGAGAGCGAGTGGAACTCGATGCCGCAGTCCTTGCCGCCGTCGAGCTGGAAGACGCACGTCGGGGGCTCTTCGTAGTACGTCTCGCAGTACGCGGAGTCGCTCGCGAAGATCAGGCCGTGCTTCTGCGCGAAGTTCACGGCGTCCTGCATCCACTGCTTTGAAGCCACGGCGCCGGTCGGGTTGTTCGGGTAGTTCACCCACATGAGTCGCGCCTTCGAGAGCAGCTTCTTGTCCACAGCGCCGAGGTCGGGGAGGAAGCCGTTTTCCTTGCGAAGCGGCATGAGGACGGGAGTGGCATCGGCGAAGACGGTGCCGCTGCGGTAGGGCGGGTAGCCGGGCTCGGGGATCAGGACGGCCTCGCCGGGATTCACGACGGAGAGGGGGAAATGGAAGACCGCTTCCTTCGAGCCGATGACCGGGTAAATCTCGGTCGCGGGGTCGAGGGTCACGTTCCAGCGGCGCTTGTAATAGCGCGCGATCGCTTCGCGGTACTCGGGCAGTCCCTCGTCGAGCGGGTAGCGGTGAAACGTCGGGTTGTCGATCGCTTCGCGCATCGCGTCGCGGATGAACTTGGGAGTCGGCTGGTCCGGGTCGCCGACGCCCAGGTTGATGACGTCCTTGCCCGCGGCGAAAAGCGCTTTCTTCTTCTTGTCGATTTCGGAGAAGAGGTAAGGGGGGAGCGACTTCAGGCGGCTTGACTTTTCCCAGGGCATGGCCGGATCCTCTGTTGCTGTTCCCTTAACCTTAACCTTTCCCTTTACCTTAGCCCTGTTCCTCTGCGGTCGCGACCACGCACGGCAGGGTTAAGGCAAAGGGAAAGGTTAAGGTTAAGGGAACGAACCAATAAAAAAACCCTCTCGTACGGAGAGGGTTTGGTTTTCCTGACAGGTTTACCGCTTGCTGAACTGGAACCCTCTCCGTGCCCCGCGACGCCCGTACTTCTTGCGTTCTTTCATGCGGGGGTCGCGCGTCAGGAGGCCGGCATCGCGCAGCGACAGTTCCTGGGACGGGTCGGCCTTGAGCATCGCGCGGGCGATGCCGAGGACGATCGCGCCCGCCTGGCCCGTCTTGCCGCCGCCGTTGCAGTTCGAGAAAACGTCGAACCGGTTGACCGACTTGGCGATCTGAAGCGGATTGAGGATCAGGAGGCGGTCCTGGACGGCGTCGAAGTACTTTTCGTACTCGAGCCCGTTGACCACGATGCGCCCGGTGCCCTTTTTCAGGCGGACCCGCGCGACGGCCGTCTTGCGCCGGCCGGTTCCCCACCACGTCTGCTTGTCCGCAACGGTCGGGGCCGGAGCGGTCGTCGGCGTCGTCATTGTTTATCTCTTCCTAGAAGTTAACCGCGACGGGCATCTGGGCCGCGTGCGGGTGCTGAGTGCCGGCGTAAACCTTGAGCTTCGTGAAGGCGACGCGGTTGCGCTTGGTGTTGCGCAGCATGCGCTTCACCGCCAGGCGGACGATGCGGTCCGGATGACGGCGGAGGACCTTCTCGAAGGGAACGCTGTGAAGGCCGTGCGCCCAGGCGGTGCCGTTGTGCTTACCGCCGCGGCTCATGGTTTCATAGGTCTTGGTGACGGTCTTCTTGCCCGTGAGCACGATCTTCTCGCAGTTGATCACGACGACGAAATCGCCGCAGTTGCGCTCGGGAGAGTAAGAAGGCTTGTGCTTGCCCATCAGGATCGTGGCGATGCGAGTCGCCATGCGCCCGAGGGTCTTGCCGTTCGCGTCGACGATGAACCAGGTCGCCTTCTTTTCATCGACGCCGGGGACGCGCGTAAAGTCCTTGCCCATGCTGGTTTCCTTCGAGTTCGGTTCCGGAAGTTAAGGGGCGGAGATTCTATCGGGCGTGCGGGTCGAGTCAATACAAAACTGGGCCGACCTAGGGGCGGGGGCCCATTTCAGTCCATTTCCGGTCCAGTTCGCGTTTCATTTTCCGGAACATCCACACCGTCTGCACCGCGATCGAGATCCAGAAACCCCAGACGATCGCCGTCATGATCCAGATCAGCACGGCGAAATGGAAATACCATCCCCCGAGCTTTCCTGGCCAGACGGTCGCGGCGAATGAAGCGCCCGAAAGCGCGGAGAGCCAGAGAAGCCGCCCCACCGAATGGCGCGGGCTCAGGCAACCGCGGCGTGCCGGAAGCGGGGGGTCCTCGAACGGCACCGCTTCGATGACCTTCGGCTTCTTCATCGCGTCCCGCGACTCGCCGCCGCGACGGCCGAGAAAGCGAGCGGCACGAGGAACGCCATGCCGACGAGCGCAAAGATCCCGTTGCCCGCCGCGATCGCCACCGCGATCCACGCTGCGGCGACGGCGACCGTCCCGAGCGTCAGCCACGGCGTCGCGGGAACCGCCGCGATCGGCGCCAGGACCGCGCGGACTCGCTTTGCCGTCTCCCGCATCCGCCGTGTCGTCGAGCGCTCCCCTGCCGCTTTCGACGGGGGCGGCAGGTCCGTCCACGGGATCGGCGCGACCGTCGTCTCCGCCATGGGCGTCGGCGACGTCGAGGGCTTCTTCCGCGAGGCCGGCGCCTGCGGAAGCGGCGACGTCATGGAGGGCGCCTCGAACGACGGCGCGAGCGGCGGGCGCGACGGCTTGCGCCTCGACGCCCCCGCTACAGGCGTCGGAGGGTTGTGCCACGCCCGGTCCATCGGGTCCAACAGCCCGAGCCGCCCCGCCGTCTCGTCGGCGTAACCCGCCACCTCATCGAACTCCGCCGGCGACCCCATCGTCGCTTCCCAGGCCCCGGGCGGCGTTTCGAAATCCAGGCCTGACTTGGAGCTCCCAGGCGCAGATACACCTTCCGGCGGAGCGACCTCCCGCCGCTTTGAATACTGCGCGGTCCTCTCCAGCAACCGGCGGATTTCGCCGTCGAGCGCCGCGTCAAACACATCCGCGGGCCGGTTCGCCGGATTGAACGAGGTCGTCGGGGAGGCCACTGCTCCAGGCAACAGGATCGGAGGAGTCGGGGCAGGCTCGGGATCCGCCGGCTTCGCCCCCCAGATCTGCTCGGGCGTCAGGAGGTGCGTGTCCTCTTCAACCGCCCCCTCCTCCTTGTTCCGCGCCTCTTCCCTCGCATCCTCCTCCGCCCACACCGCCATCCAGTCCGCCAGCGGGACACGCTTCCCCTCCGGCGCCGGGTCGGTCGGCGGGTTCGGGTCGGCAGGTCTCGGTTCGGGGTCGCCCATGGCTACCCCATGTTATCGTCTGGCAGGCCTATCGCGATGAAGCGCACCTTCCTGTGTCCCGATCTTCCCGACCGAGGCCCCGCGGTTCTGCCGCCCGGGGAGTCGCGCCACCTCGCGACCGTGTTGCGGGCGTCGCCGGGGGACGAGCTGCGCCTGGTGGACGGCCGGGGGCGGCGGGGAGCGGCGAAATTCATCGGGATGGAAGCGGGGGTGGCGCGGGTCGAGGTGATTTCCACCGAGAGTTCGCCGGGCGGATCGGGCCCGGGCGGAATGCGCATCGGGCTGGCCGCGGCGATCCCGAAGGGTTCGCGGGCCGACTGGATGGTTGAAAAGTGCGTCGAAGCGGGCCTCGATGTTTTTTTTCCCATCCTGACGCGCCGCGGCGTGGCGACGGCCGAGGGCGAATCGAAACGCGCCAGATGGGAACGCATCGCCGCCGAGACCGCGAAACAGTGCGGGCGGGCAACGCTCCCTGAGTTGCTGGAGCCGCGACCGCTGGCCGAAGTCCTGGAACTGACCTCAGCGTGGCGATTCCGGGCGGTCGCCGATCCGGGAGGCTCCGCCGCGCCGTCCATCGCGGGGGACGCGCTGGTCTTCGTCGGCCCCGAGGGAGGTTGGGCGCCCGAAGAGCGCGAAATGATGAAAGCCCTTCCGCTGCTTCGTCTCGGCCCGCACGTTCTTCGGGTTGAAACGGCCGCGGTGCTGGGAGTGGCCGCGCTGACCAACCGTCCGCACTAGTTCCCCGGCATCAAGCCCCGGCCGTTCGCCCCGGCCCCAAGCCCCCGCCGTTAGTGATCCAACCCCATCCCCAGCTCCTGCCGCTTCTTCCACCAGTACAGCCACTTCTCCGGCTCCTTCCCGAACTTCTGCCCCGTCAGGATTTCCAGCGCCCGCTGGGCCGTATCCGCGACGCGGGGATCGGCATCCGTCAGCCCGCCGATGAGCGGATCGATGCATTCGGCGTCGGAGATGACCAGAAGCGCCCCCACGGCATGGAGGCGCACGACGGGGTTGTCGTCCTTCAGCGTTTTATCGGTCAGGATCTTGATCGTGTCCTTCCGTCCCACGGTGGCCAGGACGAGGGCCGCCTGCCCGCGCACGGTCCAATCAGCGTCGGTGAGGAGTTCGAGGACCCGGGGAAGCGCCCCGCGGTCAGTGTTGCGGCGGAGGACCTTTGAAAGCGTGCCGAGCGCCATGGCGCGCAGTTCCGCGTCCGGGTCGCCGAGGCAGACCACGATCGGGTCCACCGGGGTCTGGTCGCTCCCATGGGCCGAGAGCCCCCACAACGCGCCCTTTCGAGCTTCGATGTCCGCGTCGTTCTTCACCACGTCGATCAGCGGCTGGATCACGTCGTCTTTTCCGCTGAACCCGAGCGCCCCGGCCGCGATTTTGCGCGCTTCCCATCGATTGCACTGAAGGGCGTTCATGACCTGTTCGCGCTGGTCGTCGGCGATGCGCATGAGCTTGTGTTTCGCGGTGCTCTGGTCCTCGAGGAGCCCTGCCTTGCGGGCTTCTTCGTAGTTCTGGAGTTCGTCACTGACGGCCATGACCCACTCCTGCTGCTCGACGGACAATTCACCAGGGGCAAGCTCCGCCTTCTTGCA
Source organism: Planctomycetota bacterium (assembly GCA_021413805.1). Classification (GTDB taxonomy): domain Bacteria; phylum Planctomycetota; class MHYJ01; order WSZJ01; family WSZJ01; genus WSZJ01. The sequence continues at coordinate 885 of JAIOPR010000342.1, read as the reverse complement.
CCCGGCGAGGGCGGCGGTGGCGGCAAGGATGATCGGCAGGGCTCGGCGCATGGGCTTCTCCGAAAGCGGTAAGGATTGAACGACGAGGTTCGCCGGAAGTTGGGTGGATGTACAGATTTCGGGAGTGGGGGTGCGCGGCGGCTGGCTCGAAGCCTCTGTCTACCTGAAGAGCGCTTTCCGCAAAAGCGCCCGGAGGACCTCGGATGACTTCACGACCTCGGCCACGGGAGGCGCCGTGCAGCGGTACAGCCCCGTGAACTTCCGGCCCGCTTCGCAGGCTTCCACGCGCTCATCGCGGAGGCGGCGCAACTCGGCGACGCGCGGGGCGGAGGGGGAACCCCAGGCTGCGGTGGCGACGAAGCAATGGACGCGATGCCAGAAACTGGAATGGCTGCTGCCGCTGGAGTAGGTGCCGCTGGCCGAAGTGTGCCCATCCTCGATGTCGGCGTGATAGAGGCCGCCGCCGGAGGGATTGGAAGTGCCGCACCAGACCTGGTCGCCGAAAGCGGTGAAATGGTTGCTTCGGAAATTCCCGGGGTCATCGAAGCCGTCGGAGTCCTCCTGGTCGTAAACGCCGCCGCCCGCCGTGCTCAGGACCTCGAAGGCTTCGCCCGTGGACTCGACGCCGACGTACATCAGGAGCCCGATTCCCTCGAGGTCCGTGACGCGCGTATTGTCCTGGTCGTCGTTGCCTCCGGTGAGGCGGAGATAGAAGTCAAAATCGTTGGGGGTGGACCAGATCTCGAAGCCATCCGTGGAATTTTCGGTGCCGATGAAAAGCTGCCCGTTGAAGACCTCCAGCGCGGTGAGCGCCTTGTTTTTCGTCGTGCCGAACCCGTCGTCGATGAGCACGGTCGTCCCGCCGCCCGAGCTGATGCGCACGAG
>JAIOPR010000050.1 GCA_021413805.1 Planctomycetota bacterium | reverse complement strand
AAGAGTTCTGCAGGTCGGTGGACCGGCCGCGGGAGTTTAATGAGTAGATCGACGAGGGAATCTCCGATCGTTCGACCGGGTAGAGTGCTGCGAAGATCGCTTTCTCCTCAGTTGCAAATAGGACCGTGAGGTCGTGTCCCGCATGGCACGTCGGCGGACCATCGAAGGAGTTCTCTACAACTTCCTCGGTACATACACCAGCCGATACTCCGACTACGAAGGGTACTGGCTCTTCGGCTTCATCGTCGAATCGACTCCGCAATTGACGCTGGACTTGGTGGTGGCAACGACTGAAAGCACGGCCGCTGCCCCCTTGATAGCCGCCTCCCGCCTGGCCGCAGCGAAATTCGCCGAACAGATCAGGAAGGCAGGACTATCAATGCAGGAGATTCGCTCGTCTCACTTGGATATCAAGCGGGCCGAATTTCCTCGAGAAGGCAGGGTGAATGGCTTCGGCTGTCCGGGCTACGATGTGAACTTTGCGGCGCGGGCGGTTTCGGACCGGGGCCGGACCTACAAGAGCGAGCGGTCGCTATTCATTGCGCCGCACAACCCAGAGGTAGAGCGGGGACGCGCAATAGGCCCGTGAGTCTAGTGAGCACAACACTTCGCTGGGCCCGGTTTGTGCGTGGCGCTTGCGATCACGAATCAAGAACCTCCATGCGTTGCACGATGCGAAGACCCTTCCGGAGCTTTGACCGGTATCAACCGGGAAATGAATAGACCTCCGCCACCGACACCTCCACACCGGCCATTCCGGCGGGCCGAATGACTGCTTCCGGTCCGAAAGTTCCGCGCTCGATCCAGTGATCCCCTCCGTTTTCAAGGACGCGGATCGTCTTCGCGTCAACATCGCCGATCCAGTACTGCGGGACGCCGTGCCGGAGGTAGAGCTTCATCTTGCGGTTGAGGTCATTCTCAGGATTCGAAGGCGACAGGAACTCGACCGCCAGGTCGGGTGGACCTTCGAGGCACTTCATGAGCCGGGACAAATTCGCGGTGGCGACAAAGAGAACATCGGGGTGCACGACCGACTTCGGCGAGAGGACAGAGTCCAGCGGCCCCCCGAAGACCCAGCCCAGGCCGAGGGGCTTCACCTGCCGGATCAGGATCGCGACGAGCATGGCGATGGCCGCCTGGTGGCGGACGACCGGCGCGGGGCTCACGACGAACTCTCCCTCGATGAGTTCCGTGCGGCATTCGTCGTCGTCGAGCGCGAAGTAATCGTCGGCGGTCTTCTGGTGCGAGTCTCGCGGCATGAAGGGCAGGATAGGCCGGTGGCGCATGAAGGTTCAACCCGAAAGGAGGGAATGGCGCGCATTTGAGGTCTCCACCAGTTCAACACTTGTGCATGATATAACTGCTGTACACTTATGTCAAGGGCCTATGTAGAAATAAGAAGTGTATGCAATGCATTGTTGCAATGGGTCTGGCCCATTTCTGCCCGGAACCTCGCCGGTCGCGCAACTGGGTTAGCACTGCCACGCGCCCGGGGTCAGCTGACGATCCCGATGTTCACCCCCTTCAGCCGAAAATAAGTTTCCAAATCGCGGATTTCCCCCCTTGTTCCGCATCCTGCCCGGGTGTATTCAGGAATCATGAGCGACAACTGATTCCCGAACCCGCGGAGGGCGCATGAAAGAGGACCAGATCCGGATTACGGAGAAGCGCATCTGGCACGAGGCCGTGAGGGCGGGGCTGCTGGACAAGGTGGAGAAGGAAGAGGGCGGGGTTGTGCGGAAGGCGTTTGACGCTGCCGCGGGGCAGATTGCGACTCCCGGGGACGCGATTGACGCGACTTCGGAAGTCCTGGCGAATGTCCTCGCCGAATCTGTGCTGCGGTTGCGGGTCCACGTCGCGGTTCAGCGGCGGATCATCGCTGCGCTGGTCAAGGCTCTTCCCGACCCCGAGCGGCACGCGCTGGAGCACGACATCCGGACGATGTCCCTCGGCGACCTGACGGTCCAGGGCTGAAGCGCGGCATGCACCCCCACTTGCTGCACGACATCGGCCTCTGCGTGATCGCAGCAACGGTCATGGCGTACGTGGCGCGGGTCGCCCGCCAGCCGCTCATCCTCGCCTACATCGGGGCGGGGCTGATCGTCGGCCCTCCGGGGTTCCAGTGGGTGCGGGACCAGGAGACGATCGCCCAGATCTCGGAGCTCGGGCTCGCTTTCCTCCTCTTCATAGTCGGCCTCGAAATCGACCTCAAGCACCTGGCGAAGTCCGGCAAGGTCGCCACCGTGGTCGGGACGGTCCAGGTGGTCGTTTGCGCGGCGATGGGGTGGGGCGTCGCCCGGGCGCTCGGCTACCACGGGCTTCCCGCGGTCTACCTCGGCGCCGCCACGGCGTTCAGCTCGACGATGATCGTCGTCAAGCTCCTCTCCGACCGTTCGGAGCTCGACACCACCTCCGGGCGCATCGTCCTGGGCGTCCTCCTCGTGCAGGACGTGCTGGCGATCGTCGTCCTCGCCGTCCAGCCGAACATCACGCATCCCGAGTTCGGGATCCTGGCGATTGCGACGGTGAAGGGCCTGGGCCTGGCCGCCGGCGCGCTTCTCGTCAGCCGCTTCGTCCTGCCGGGACTGTTCCGGTCCGTCGCGAAGTTCCCCGAGATCGTGCTCGTCTCGGCCATCTCCTGGTGTTTTCTCGTCTCGTACGCGGCGCAGAGGGCCGGGTTCTCGGTCGCGATGGGCGCCCTCATCGCGGGGGTCAGCATTTCCGCGTTCCCGTACTCGCTGGACGTGGTCGCGAAAATCCGATCGCTGCGCGATTTTTTCGTCACGCTGTTCTTCGTCTCGCTCGGCATGCAGATCACCTCGGGGTCCCGAAGCGTCTACATCGCGGCAGCCGCGCTCTCCGCAGTCGTCGTTTTCGGCCGCTTCATTCCCATCATGCCGACCCTTCGCGTCCTCCGTTACGGCCACCGCGTCGGGATCCTGACCTCCATCGCGCTCGGACAGGTCTCGGAGTTTTCGCTCGTCATCGTGTCGCTCGGCCTCGCGTTCGGGCACATCGACCGCGACCTCTCCTCCGTCGTCACGCTCGCCCTCGTCGCGACGTCCACGCTTTCGACCTACTTCATCCAGGCGTCCCAGCCCTTCGCGCGCGGCGTCGCCCATTTCCTCGAGCGCTGCGGCCTCCGCGACCCCGCCGCGGCCGGCGAGCTCAACACACAGCGGCACGGCGGGAAGGTTATTCTCCTCGGTTGCCACCGCGTCGGGAGTTCCCTCATCCCGATGCTGATCGAGAAGCGCACCGAGATCCTCGTCGTGGACTTCAGCCCGGAAATCCTCGACACGCTTCGCCGCCAGCACATCCCCTGCATGTACGGGGACATCAGCCGAGCGGACACCCTGGAACATGCGGGGATTGCGGAAGCGGAAGTCCTGATCTCGACGGTTTCCGACGATTTCCTGCGCGGGATTTCGAATTTCGCGCTCCTCCGCCAGCTTCGCCGCATGAACCCGACCGCGAAGATCATTGTCTCGGCGGAACGCCTGGAGACGGCGCGGTCGATGTACGCGGCCGGCGCCGACTTTGTGCTGCTGCCGCGGCTGGAAGCGGCGACGCGCGTGGCGCAGCTGGTGACGGGCGATGAAGGGACGATCGCGGCGGCGCGGGAGAAGGAGATTGAATGGCTTCGGGACAGGCAGGAGACCCACGTGTGAGGCCGTTGTCGTGCGTGGGTCCTAACTCGTGATCTCCTCGAGGCACGGAACGCCGGCCCGAACGCACGCCACGCGCATGGCATTCGTGCCGCGGTCGATCTCACGTGTGTCGCCGAGGTTGCGCAGGAGGGCAGTTCCTTCCTTCCAGGCCTGGCGGGCCGCTTCAACTTTGCCGAGCGCCAACATGAGGACGGTGAAGTCGCAGAGGCAGATGCCGATGGATCGCGCGGCGCCGATCGCGCGGAGGATGGCGAGGGATTGCTCGAAGGTGCGCTCGGCCGTCTCGAAGCGGCCGGTTTCGCGGTAGAGGTCCGCGAGTTCGCCGAGCGCGATGCCCTCGAATCGCCGGTTGGCGGCCGCACGGTGGAGGACCAGGGCCTGCGCGTAGGCGTCCTCGGCCTGGGCCGCTCTGCCGGTGCGCTTGAAGAGGTTGGCCAGATTGCCGAGGGCGATGCCTTCGGAGCGCCGCGCGTTGACTTCGCGAAGGATGGAAATCGCGTTGAGAAAGGCGCTTTCGGCCAGCTCCAGCCTTCCGCTTTCCGAATAGAGGGACGCCAGGTTTCCCAGCGCGACGCCTTCGTAGAACCGGTTGCCGACGTCGCGATGGATGGCCAGCGCATGCCCGGTGGTGGTCTCGGCGAGTTCGACCCGGCCGGTTTCCTTGTACACCTGCGCCAGGTTTCCCAGCGCAATTCCCTCGTCGCGCCGGCTGCCGACTGCCCGGTGGAGGGCCAGAGACTGTTCGTGGGCGCGTTCGGACTCCTCGAAGCGGTCTGAATAATGATAGAGGATGGCCAGCGCTTCCAGGCCGATGCCCTCCAGTCCCCGGTGCCCGACTTCCCGGTAGATGGCCACCGCCTCCTTTTGGGTGCGCTCTGCCAGCTCGGGCCGCCCGGTCCCGCCGAAGAGCTGGGCGAGGTTTGACAGCGCGATGCCTTCGTCGCGCCGATTGCCGACCTCGCGGTGCATCGCCAGCGCCTCTTCGAACATGCGCTCGGCGGGCTCGGCACGCCCGGTCTCCAGGTACAGCATCGCCAGGTTCGCCAGCACCATTCCTTCCGTGCGCCGATCGGCCGCTTCACGAAAAATTGCGAGTGCCTGCTGGAAGAGCGGCTCGGCGATCTGGGCCTGGCTTGCATCCTGGGCCAGGCGGCCGGCGCGGTGAAGCGACTCCGCCTTTTCGGCGCCGGTGGCCAGGTCGGCGTGACGCTCCCACAGGTGCCGGGCGTCGCCGAGCCGGAATCGTTTCTCCAGGCGTTCGGCGGACCTTCGCACATAGAGCTTGTGCGCGCCTTGCAGCGCCGGGAGATCCATGCCCGCGGCGCCCGCCCCGGCCTCGGTCAGGGCGAGCCGCGCGTGCTCGGCAAGTTCTTCGGCAAACACATCGGACGCATGAGGGGGGACAGGAACGGTGTCGGGCGAGAGCAGCGGCGGAGGCTCCGCCGGCCTTCCGCCCGCGAGCTCCTCGATGATCGCGAACGCCAGCGCATGGAGCCGCGCGCGGTCGCCGGGAAGCTGGAGCTGGCGGGCGGCGTCGCGGAGGAGGGCGTGGCGGAAGAGATAAGCGTTTTCGGCGTCCACGGGGACATGGTACGAAGCTGAGGTCAGGCGAAAGGCGTTCGGAGGCCGATTTCCGGAGCCTTGTCTCAGCGCTTCCCGCGCCGCACGGACCCGTGTCGGAAAGTTTCCGCTGCATCCTTCTTGCTGATGCGCCCTTCGGCGATCCCGAGTGTCAGGGACACGAGCCCGTCATTGGTCAGTTTCAGCACGACGCCGTTCAGGCCAAGGAAGATGAGGGCGGCGGATGCACCGACGCGTTTGTTGCCATCGATGAACGGATGATTCTTGGCGATGTGGAACAGGTAGGCGGCAGCCATGGCGGGGATGTCCTCGTGGGCGAACTCGCCGCCGAAGCTCGCCTGCGGCATTGCGAGCGCGGCTTCCAGGAGGCCCAGGTCGCGGATTCCGTCCGCTCCGCCGAAGAGCGCGAGCTGCGCCTGGTGGATTTCGAGGACCTGTTCGAGCGTCAGGAAGACCGGGGGCCGACTCACTCGGCCAGTTTCCGGAAGGCCTTGGAGTAGCGGCGGTGGACTTTCTTCATGACGGCGCGGAAGCGGGCATCGTTGCCGGTTTCGCGGACCGGCTCGATGAGCAGCCGCGTGCCGTCGGTCGTGATGGAGACGGGGCTCTCCGGCTCGATCTTGAGCAGGTCCATCACGCCGCGGTCGATCACGATGGCCCAGCTGTTTCCGTGCTTCGCGAGTCGCTTGATCATGGGGTGGCTCCGGCCTCTGGGTGTTCTAACGATGTTGCTACATTGTAAATGATTACGGCGGCCGGTTCAAGCGCGGTTCCATCTGCTACCTCTTCAGCACCCCGTCAAAGAACTCGATAATCCCGTCGTTTCCCGACTGGCTCTTCGCCGTCCCGTACGCGACCTTTTCGATCGGCGTGGCCGATGTGGAGAAATCGCGGATCTGTTCGTTGATGGGGAAGAGTGCGGGGACGGTTTCGCAGTGCCAGGGCTCCCGCTTGCCGATGAACTTCTCCCATGTGGAATCGGAGCGGTGCCAGTCCACGGAGTTGTCGGAGACGTAAGCCCGGAAGAGCGGCTCGAGGCGGACGGTGAGGTCGCTGGCGCTGGAGCCACCGGAGTGGCCGATGAGCCCGATGCGGCCCGCGTCGATGCTGCTGTCTTTCGCGGCGAGGAAGCGGAGGTACTTCAGGCCGAGGAGCGTCTCGTAGACGCGCATCCCGACGAGGGTGAATCCGCCGCGCAGCAGGTCCACGCTGACCTGGTGCTCCGCCGCGTCGATCGCCATCGCGCGCATCGTGAGCATCAGCACGGCGTAACCGTGGGCGGGGAAGTCCTTCCCGTGGAACGAGTCGCGGTACGTCTCGGCGTCGTCGGGGTGCCCGTGGATCGCGACGACGGCGGGGAAGGGCCCGGGGCCTTCCGGCATGAGGAGGATCCCCTTGAATTTCCCCGCGTACGGATCCACGAACACGAGGTCGCGCTCCACGGTGCCATTCGCGGTGTTTTGCGAAGTGGTGACGACCTCCAGTCGGCGGGCATCGAGCCCATCGAGCAGGAACCCGATGTTCGTGGCCTCGACGATGCGGCGGCGGAGGTCGGCCTCCGGGAGCGTGGCCGTTTCCAGCGGGACGTCGCCGTCGTCGAGCGACTTGATCTGCGCGTCCAGGGCCTCCTGCGTGACCGGGTGCCCGAACGCCGCCGCCTTCTCGAGGAGCGCTTCGTAGTCGGCCGTGTCCGTCGCACGATCCACCCAGCCCTCGCCGGCGTGGGCGTCGCTGGATTCCACGACGTTGACCCAGGAAGGCGCGGACGCTTCGCGACTCGCCATCGGCGCGTGCTGCGGGCCGCAACCGGCTGCCAGCCAGGAACCGGCGAGCAGTACGGTTGAGAGTCGTCGGGGGTGCACGCGGTGAGACTGGCATCCCGCCTCTGGAAAGCCAACGGATTCAAGGGTTCGGCTCACCCGGACGCGCGGCCTCTCGTGTCCCGCCCCGGGCTCCCGTGTAGAATCCTCGACTCATGGCCCAGCCCGGCGACGTTGATGCACGGAATCTCGACTCCGGCCCGATCACTCCGGGCTTCGCCGGTCCTTCCCGCTCACGCACCGGGTGGAGCGTGCTGATTTTCGCGGTCTACGCCGTCGTCACGCTCGCGATGATTCCGTTTCACGAGCCGTGGCGCGACGAAGCGCAGTCGTGGCTGATCGCGCGCGACCTGGGGCCGGGCGGCATCGTCCATCAGATGGGGTACGAGGGGACGCCGGCCCTGT
>JAIOPR010000372.1 GCA_021413805.1 Planctomycetota bacterium | reverse complement strand
AGGGGTCTGGCTACTCGATGAAGACCAAGCTCGCCTGCGTGGGCATCAAGGACGGCCTGGTTTGGGTCGAGCAGTCCAACAGCCAGCAGGCCGGCTGGGTGACCCTCCTGGGGATCGACAAGGGCGACCGCAAGACCAAGAAGGCGTACTGGGGCAAGGCCGGGGCGGAAGCCAAGGAAATCAAGGTTTCGGTCATGCCGACGGCTGGTGGCGCGGCGGGCGAGACGCCGAAGTCCAAGGGCACGATCAAGATCTCGAAGGACACCGTGACGGTCAACGGGACGGCGATCGAGTGTGAGAAGTCCGAAGCGGACATCACCACGACGGTCCAGGGCAAGGACTACCGTTCCCAGTCGACCTCGTGGATGTCCGACAAGGTGCCGTTCCGGAGCTGGTACGACGAGAAGGCCACGAACGACGCGATGAAGAACACGGACATCAAGTACGAGGGCAAGTACACGCTGAAGGGTGCCGCGGTCGTCAAGATGACGTCCGAGGGCTCCAACATGATGATCGTCGGGATGGGAACGGACGCGAAAATGACCGTTAAACTGCCGGCAACCAAGTAAACCGTCTCTGGGGGAGCCGGCCCGGAATGCCCGGGAACGGCTTTCTCGCCTCAGGGGGAACATTTACAGGAGTTCGTCGATGCGCAAGACGACCGTGATTTTCAGCTCGCTGGTGCTCGCTCTGTGTTCGCTGAAGGCCGCCGCCCAGATGCCCGACCCGACCGTTGGCGAAGGCCAGTGGGCGGCTTACGACATCGGGGCTCTCAAGGCCGGCGAGTACGTCGAGTACGAGATGTCCATGATGGGCGGGGCGATGAAGTCATCGTACCGGATGGCGTGCGTCGGCATCGAAGGCGACACGGTCTGGATCGAGTCGAACCAGATGACGGCGATGGACCCGACCAAGAAGGACATGGTCATCCTGTACGGCGTGGACAAGAAGACGCGCATGGTGACGAAGGCCCTTCTCGGCAAGGCCGGCGAAGCGGGCAAGGAGCTGAAGATCGACAAGGCTCCCGCCACACAGCCCGACCCCGCCACGGCGCCCAAGATCACGGGCACGGGCAAGGTCAGCAACGACAAGGTCAAGGTCAAGGACACGGAGTTCGACTGCGAACGGCTCGACATGGAAACGCACATGGAAGTCAGCGGCATGAAGATCGACTCGAAGTCCTCGACCTGGTCGAGCGAGAAGGTCGCCTTCAAGATGTTCGTGGACGACAAGAAGGACAATTCGAAGGCGATGGGCGACATCAAGTGGGAAGGCAAGCCGTCCGGCAAGGGCGCGCTCGTGAAGATGACGTCCGAGTCGAGCGGGATGAAGACCGAGATCACCCTGACCGGCTGGGGCACGGATGCGAAGAAGACGCTGAAGTAGTCTTCCGCCGAATCAACAGGACCCGCCCCCGCGAGGGGGCGGGTTTTTTTGTGCCCCGGCCGCCCGGCGGGCAGGTGTAGGATGCACGGATGAATCGCGCCGCCGCTCTGCTTCTCGGCTTGCTCCTCGCCCTTTCGGCGCCCGCTCCCGCTGAGGACCCGAAGGCCCCTTCCCTCCCCCAGGTCCGCGAATCCGACCTCGCCGACTGGGACGTCGCTTCCCTCTCCCCCGGCGACTGGGTGGAGCACGAGCTGGCCGGCCCGGGATCACCGGCGACGGCGGGTAACAAGCGGCCCGCGCGGCGGCTGGCGTGCGTGGCAGTTGAAGAGGCCGTGGTGTGGGTTGAGGTCACGATGAAGAACGCGGGCCCGGTGTGGGAAGGCATGGTGCTGTCGCTCGGGGCGCGAAAGTCGGACGGCAAGGTGACGAAAGCCTTCTGGGGAAAGCCGTCGGGAGAAGGTCGCGAACTGACGGTCGGCGCAGCCCAGGCGGGGCCTGGAATCGCGCCCGGGACAGCGCGGCCGACCGTGACGGCGGCGTGCAAGGTCACGAAAGAGAAAATGAAAGGCGGATCCTCGACGTTCGACTGCGAAAAGGTGGAAATCGAGACGCAGTTGACGAGTTCATGCTGCGACGAGAAGCGGCGCACGACGTCCTGGGTCAGCGAGAAAGTGCCCTTTCATGCCCGGATCGAGGAGAAGCCGCGCGTGAACGGCCTCGAAGCGGAAACGACGTGGGACGGGAAACCGTCGGTCAAGGGGGGACTCGTCAAGCGGACCGTGTCGGAAAACAACACGCTTGAGGTGATGACCCTGCTGCGCTCGGGCACGGACGCTAAGGAATCTCTAAAGCGCGGGAAGTAGGATTCAGTCTTTCAGAAGTGCTCGCGCCTCGGCCACCCGGTTCCGCAATTCCGCCGCGGCCTCCTCGCTGGCAGGCGAGAGAGCCTTGCCGCCGGCCGTCACCTTTCCCGCCAGGAAAGCCTCCGCGACCGCCACCCATCGCACCAGCGCCGCGCGAGCGGCGGGCGATTTCGGGTCTTCCTTCGCGGCCTCCAGAAGCGCGTCGAAGAATTCGAACAGCTGCGCGGCCTGGCCGGGACGCGCATATTCGCGCGGCTCCACGCCGATATTCTTCTCGATCTCGGCGCGGACCTCGGGCGGGACGTCGGCGCCGATCTGGACGCGCTGGCGCTCCTCGGCCGGAAATTCCCACGCCGCGCCCTTCTCTTTCCCTTCGTCAAACATCGCGCCGATCGCCTCGACCAGGGCGGTGCGCTCTTCGCCCGTCCGCGCCGATCGTGCAAACCGCTCGTGCGCATGGCCGAGCGTCCAGGCCACTTCCTTGCGGGCGGACCAGTGGAGTTTGGCCTCTTCACGGAGCCTGATGAGATCGTCGGCCCACGTCGTGCTGGTGTTGTACTGGATCGCCACATCGTCCTCGCCCGTCGGTTCCAGGTTTTCAAACGTCCAGGCGATGGCCTCCGCGTTCCGGGTCCCGCCGCTCAGAGGCCGCGCCGAACGGACATGGTCCAGCGTCAGGCCGCCCTCGCACCGGAATGTCACCACCGCCTTCCCGATCGGGCCTTTCCAACGCGCCCCGGTGGACAAGGTGTACGAAGCGCTTCGGTACTCGCTGAAGCCGAAAAGCTCCAGGGTGTACCTGACCTTGTGGATGCGCGTCGCCCCGGCGGGATAGCTGGCATTCCAGACGTACCAGTAGTCGTGCTTCCCGCTCTCGTCGTACTCGTCGGCCTGCGCCTCCGTCACGGGGCGCACGCGGTCCTGGAAGCGGTCCACCAGCTTCGGCTCCACCTTCTGGCCGTCGATCTCGGCCTCAAAGCCCTTCATGTTTTTCACGGGCCCGATCGGGAAGCCTTCCTCGAACGCCGCCGCCGCGCCGGTGTTGCGCATTTCGAAGGTCGCGGCGACATCGAGCCGGTCGACCCACTTGTCCCGCTCCGCCCGCCCGAGCACGAGCTTCACTTCCTCCGCGGCCATCTCGACGTCGATCCCTTTCATGTCCCCCGTTGCCTCCAGCCCCGGCGCGTCGCTCCGCGGCTTCGGGCCGATGTCCGCCCAGGCGGGAAGCACGGCGAGGGCGAAGAGGCAGGCGGTGCGGCGGATCATGGAAGAGTCTCCGGGGAGGTGACGGGCTGATTGCGCTACTATACCCGCACCCCGTGAGCCACTTCCGCCCCGCCGCCATCGTCGCCGCCGTGCTGGCGCTTCCCCTCGCCGCCGCGTGGGCCTTCCTCCGCCCGCCCCCGGGAAACACGCGGGTGGAGCCCGAGACCGAGCCGGATGTGTTCGAGTCGGAGCTGGAAGCCTACAACTGGGGCGCCATCTCGGCGGGCGACTGGGTCGAGCACGAGGTCGCGACGTCGTCGCGGCTCGACGAGAGCTGGCGGGTGAGGACCCGGCTGGCGTGCGTGGGCATCGAGGGCGGAACCGCCTGGGTCGAAGCGCGCGACCACCTGGTCGCCCGTTTTTTCCCGGGAAGCGTCCTCCTGCTCGAAGTCGAGCGCGCCTCGGGCCGCATCGACCGTGCGTGGTGGGGTCCGCCCGGGAGCAGGGGCGAGCCCGTGGAAGTTCGCCGTCTCCCGGGCGTGCCAGGCAGTTCGGGCATCGTCCGGCGGGGGCGTGGAGAAGCGGCCATGATGTCGGTCGCCGGGTTCGCGTTCCCGTGCACGCGGCTCACGCTCCAGGAGCGGTCGGCCGGGGGCGAGTGGTCGTCCCACTCTTCGGTGTGGCTCGCCCCGGGAATCCCGTTTCCGCGCCGGGCCTGCATGGGGGCGGGCAACGACCAGGTGGCCTGGGAAGGGTCGCCGGGCGCCGGCGGGGTGGCGTGGGAAGAGTACTCCGGGTTGACGGTCCGGATGACATCGCAGGTCGTGGCCTGGGGGCGCGACGCGAAATGGAGCCTGGCGCCCCGATGATGGTGAGTCAGCTTTGATTTCGGGGGGTGCGGCCGAAGGTCGCAACCCACGGAATCAAGCGAGTCGAACCACTAGTCGGTCAGGCGGAACGTGACCGGCATGCTCACGTGCGTGGCCACCGCGCCGCCGTCCCGGATCGCCGGCTCAAACGTCCACGACTTCGCCGCTTCGACCGCCTCGTCGTCCAGCAACCGGTACCCGCTCGATTCTTCCACGTGCACCTCCAGGACGGCGCCGTCGCGTGCAACATCGAGGGCGAGCGTGACCGTTCCCTCCAGGCCGCGCCGGCGGGCTGCGACCGGGTACTGCGGGAGGCGTCCGCCGCGTCGGCGGGCCCAGCCGTCGCCCCCGCCGCCCCCGTTCCCCGCGGGGGCCGCATCACTCCCGCCACCTGCCGCCGCGACCGGGCCTCCCCCGCCCGGTGCGGCGTTCGTTTCGCCCGTCTTCGCGCCGCCCGACTCCCCACTCCCCGGCCGCACACCACGCCCGTCGCCGGGACGCCCGTGGACTCGCGTCCCGGGAAGGTAACCGGCCATCAGGTCTTCCTGCGAAGCGCGCTCCAGCCCCGCCGGGGCGCCATCCAGCAGGGACGAGGGATCGGCCAGGGCCGGAAGCGCCGAAGTCTCGATTTCGCCGGCCGGAAGGTCGGGGGCATCGGGGAGCCGCGAGGCCACCGCTTCGCGCCCCGAAGGTGCCGAAAACCCGGCGGGTCCCGTGCCGCCGAGTTCGAGGCGGATGGGGGCGAGTTCCGGGCCGCGGGGAGTGTGGCGATTCACGGCCGCGGTCAGCGTGGCGGCGAGGGCGAGCAGCGCGGCGTGCGCGACGAAGGCGGCGCCCCAGGCGGACAGGGAGAAAACGCGGCGGGGCTGCGCGGGCGCTCGCCGCCGCGCCGCCAGCCGGACCTCCGGTTTCCGCAGCTCGGCCTCCACGATCACAGCGATCCTTTCCGGGCCTGCAGGTGCTCCACGAACGCACGGCAGATCCCGGAGAGCGTCCGCTCGTCCGAGACAATCAGCGTCAGCGCGCGGGACATGTCCAGCCCCTTCACCCGCACTGCGGCCAGGGCTCCCGCCGCCAGTTCCGTCCCGATGGCGCGGCGCGAGACAATGGACACGCCCAGGCCCGCCTTCACGCTTTCCTTGACCTCTTCCGTCGAGCCGACCTCCACGGGCACGTTCAGCGGCCCGACACCCGCCTCGGCGAGCTGCTTCTCCACCGTCTCGCGCGTGCCGCTGCCGAACTCGCGCATCACGAACGCTTCCCCCGCCAGGTCCGACGGCTCCACCTGGCGTTTCTTCGCCCACGCGTGCCCCGGCGGGCAGATCACCACCAGCTCGTCCTTCGAAATCTCCTCCGCCTTCACCCCGCGCCGCTTCACCTTCGAACCCACGAGGCCGATTTCGATTTTCCCGGAAGCGACCATCTCGACGATCTCGGCGCTGTCGCCGCAGCGGATGGAGACCTTGACGTCGGGGTGAGTTTCGCGGAACGAGTGCACGACGCCGGGGAGGATGTAGGTGCCCGGGATGGTGCTGCCGCCGAGGTCGAGCTGCCCGCGCACGGCGCCTTTCAGGTCGTCGAGCGCCCGGACGGCATCGCGCTGCATCTGGAGCATCCGGTGGGCGTGTTCGAAGAAAACCTGCCCGGCGCGGGTGAGCGTGACGGAGCCGCGGACCCGGTCAAAAAGCCTCGCGCCGAGCGTCCGCTCCAGCGCGGCCATGTGCTCGCTGACCGTCGGCTGCGAGAGGAACACCGCGACGGCGGCCTTCGAGAACGATCTCTGCTCCGCAACCTGGCAGAAGACCTCGATCTGGCGAAGCGAGAAGTCCGGGCGAGATTTCACTTTTTCTTCCCCGTGGGTTTGGTCGCCTCGGAACGGTAGGGCTCCGACAAACCCTTCCATTCCCAGACCTCGTTTTCATCCGACGTGAACTTGAGGTCCAGCGTGAAGTTCCAGTCGGAATTGTCCTTGAATTCGATGATCACGATGTCGAGCGCTTCGGAATCCGGGTCGTACCCCATCATCCCGGGTTTCGAATTGGAGACCGTGAACTTCCGGGAATCGGTGCTCCAGGCGAATTTCTCGACCTTGAGGCGCGTCACCAGGTCCTTCTTGGCGGGCGCCTTGAACGTCAATTCGATCGTCCCGCCCTGGGCGACCTTGGCGGTCTTGCCGTTCTTGTCGGTGAACTGCACGGAAAGGACGAGGAAGGCGCCGCGATATTTCGACTGTTTGCCCTCGCCCACCCAGTCCCCCGCGATCCAGCGCGAGCCGCGCACCGTGACCGCCTGGGCGATCGACTTGAATTTCGGATCCTCGGGTTTCACCGGTTTCGGGTCAACCGGCTTCGGCGTCGGAACTTTCGGGTCCGCCGGCGCGACCGGGTCCTTCGGGTCCGCCACCTTCGGCTCAGGAACTTTCGGCGGATCCCCCGCCACCAGCGTCTCGTCCTCCTCGTACGACGGCGTGTACTTGTAGTCGTCAAATTCCGGCGGGTTCTTGAGCGTGGTCAGGAACGAGGACGTTTCCCCGGGACGAAGCGCCCTTTCGGGAGTCGCCATGACTTCGCGGACCTGCGTGCCGCGATTGAAGAGCATGATCTTGATGACGACGTTCCGGACGCCGACGGGCTTGCCGTTGCGGACGCGCCCCGAAACGCGGATCGAGCCGTCCTGCCGGTCCTCGAAACGGAAAGCGGCGGCCTCGACCTCGGCCTCGCCCGTGAATTCCCCCTCGGCGAGGTTGCGCTCCTCCGTGCTCGACTCCTCGATGTCCGCCCGCACCTTGTCGAATTCCGGGACGTCCTTGATCTTCACCGTCAGCGGCACTTCCTTCAGGGATTCAAATTTTTCCCCGAAGGCACGCGCTTCTTCCCGGAGAAGATTGTGGTCCACGTCGTAGAACTTGAAACGGACGCGCGCCATGTCGGCGGGCAGCTCGCCGGCGTTCTTGACGGTGAAATTCAGGGAGATGTCCTTGTCGGCGCGCTCGTACTTGAGGCCGTAGACCTCGAGGTAGGCGACGCCCGGGATCGCTCCCTTGCGCTCGGGGACCGGCGGGTTGAACAGGTCCCGGCCGATGAAGCGCGCCTTCTGCTCCTTGCCCCCCGCGAACCAGGACGCATCCACGACATACGCCGTGAAGAACGGGCATTTCACGATTTCGAAGCTGACCGGCGCTTCTCCCCCGCCCGGCGGGATGGAATCGATCTCGATGGCCCGCGACCGGGCGACTTCGCGCTCGGCCTCGTAGCAGATGAGAGAAAGGCTCACGCCGGTGACGAGCCCCGTGCCCGTGTTCTTGATCTTGGAATCGGCCCAGACCTTTTTCTCGAGCCGCGTGCGGGCGATCGAGAACTCGGAGAACTGAAGCGGAATTTCCTCGGCGCGGACGGCGGCCGCGGCGAAGAGCAGGACGGCGATCGTTCGGATGGTTTTCATGGTCGCGCTCACGGGTTTCCCCCTTCATTCAGGACGCCGGCAGGGCGTGAGCGTAACATTCTAATGTTCGGAAGTCGCAGGGCGACCATCCGCGGCGATCCGTCGGACCGGGTTTTCGTTGTGCGCGCGCTCGACGTACTCCATGAGCATCGCGAACTGCTTGAAGAAATCGTGCTCGCGGACCAGCGCCGGGGACTTGAAGAAACAGGCGAGATGTCGAAGCGCCCCGGATTCGCCGCGGCGTGCGCTGAGGTCGGTGAGGCGGACCAGGTCGAGGACGAGCGGCGCCGCGAGCGCGGAGTCGCACCCCTGCCAGGTGAACTGCATCGTCATGCGCGTCCCGAGGAATCCCTCGAAATGGATGAAATTCCACGCGGTTTTCCAGTCGCCGAGCGACGGGCAGTAATCGATCGAGACATGCGAGTGCAGGGTCTCGTCCTTCACGAGTTGCCGAAGCGCTTCTTCCTTGTCCTTCGTCTTCGACTTGTTCGCGCCGGGCTGGCGGAGGACCAGGCCATCGCGGTTGCCGAGGATGTTGTGCGACTCCCACGAGAGAAGGCGCAGGTTGCGGGCGAGGAACATCGGCGCCAGCGCCGTCTTCACCAGCGTCTCTCCCGTCTTCCCGTCCTTCCCGCAATGCGGCACGCCCCGCACCGTCGCCAGCTCTTCCATCGCCGGGATCGACGCCCCGAACGACGGCGTGAAATTCACGAACGGGCAGCCGAGGTCGATGGCGGCGTACGCGTACAGCACCGAGGCGCACAGCAGCTTCCGCCGGTCCTCCACGATCAGCCGCGCGAAATCCTTGAGAGACCCGTATTCGCGTGGCGCGTCGTGACCGGCTTCCGTCGAAGCGAGATTGACCACGATCACCCGGTCCAGCTTGCGCCGCTCGCGGAACGCCTTGATCTGCCGCTGGATCTCCGCCACCACTTCGCTCGCCGTCCGCCCGTTCTCGATCCCGCCGTCCTTCGCCATCGCGGTGACTTCTTCGCCGCAGTTCAGCGAACACCCCGGCGTGACGTCCCGCGAAATTTCGAGCAGTTCGGGGCGAAGCGCGTCGATCAGCTCGCGCGACACGATGCCGGGATCGCGCCGGACTTCCTCGGCCGCGCCCACCATGTCCGTCCGCCGCACGTCGCAGCCGCCGAACACCAGGTCCCCGAACGACGCCAGGTCCAGCTCCTTCAGCGCCGGAAGCTCCGTGACCAGCCCGGTCCGCCCGACGAGGCCTTTCTTGATCCCCTCGGCCCCGACGACCACGCAGGTCGCGACGCTCCCGTACGCGCCGATAATCCAGATGCCTGTCGCCATGACAGTCTCCTCTGAATCCGTCGGGGGCGGCCGTTTCAGGCCGCCCCCGGGATCTCTTTTATTTCAGGTGCTTCGCCGCCTTGTTGAGCGAAAGCAACGAATACAGCGTGGGAAGCGGATCGATGTCCTCCATCCAGCGGGGATCGCCGGCCCAGGTCCCGTCGGCCTTCTGCAGCGACGAGAGTTTTTTCGCCAGTTCCTCGGCCCACTTGTGCGTCTCGCCGTCCGCGTCCTTAATCTCGTCGGCTCCCCAGGCGTCCATCGCGCTGGCGAAGGTGTTGAAGTAGTAGTACATCCCCTTCGCGCCCATGCCGGGGTTCTCATCGAGCGTGTAGTGCTTCGAAATCCAGCCCATCGCCGCCTTGACCCGCGCGTCGTCCTTGGAAAGGTTCGCGTAGATCATCGATTTCAGCCCGGCGTAGGTCATCGACCCGTACGAACGGAGCGAAACCTTTCCGTTGGGAAGCGTCTCCTTCTCGGCCTTGCTCTCGCCGGGGCGATAGAAAAACCCGCCGTCGTCGCCGACCGTCACACCCAGCTTGTCAAACCCGGGCCCGTCGTTCGACTCGCTCCGGTTCTGGCAGTGCTGGATGTACACCATCGCGCGCTTCCAGACTTCGCTGTCCTTCGGCACCTCGGCCGCATTCAGCGCCTCGAGCATGTACGACGTGTTCGACATGTCGGCGCGCGGGCCCTCTTCGCCCGGATCCTCCTCATACCCGGCCCCGCCGTAGTCCGGGCTCTTCTTGTCCACCTTGTACTCGCCCTTCCCGTCTTCAGAATACTGGAAGTGCTTGAACCACTCGGCGGCCTTGGCGATGACGTCCTTGTATTTCACCTTGTCCGCCGCAGCGAGCGCCATGATGCCGATCGCGGTCTTGTAGTTCGTGAGCTTCGGCACCGACTTCGCGTTGTGGATCTGCCCCTCGGTGTCCTGGTTCTTGACGAGGTAGTCGCAGCCTTTCGCGATCGCGTCGGCAAATTTCTTGCGTCCCTCTTCGTTCCCGGCGAGCGCGGCGACGGCCATCCCGGTCATCGCGACGTCGGACCCGGGACCGAGCGCGGGCAGGCTCCATCCGCCGTCCGCCGCCTGCTTCGCGACGAATGCCGTGGCACCCTTGTCCCAGGCTTTCTGCAGATCCTCTTTCGGCCCGGCCTGGGCGGCAGCCGCGAGCATGGTGGAAGCGAACAACCCGATAGCGAACCGTCTCATTTCCGTTCCTCCGAGAAGTAGTGGGTAACCGCAGCGTCGTACTCTGCCGGCCAGGTCGCCTGCTGGAACGCGACCGGATCGGCGGGGACGATAGGCGATATAGAAGGGGTCCCAGTATCGGGGAGCCGGTGCGCGTTGTCGAGCGCGCCGTGGCCGGCTTCCGAGGCGGGTGTGGCTCCTTTGGCGACCGTGGCGGAACCGGCGGAGGAGGCGTCGGCGAGGCGGGCCGCGCCAGCGTCGAGGCGGTCGGCCAGGCGCTCGAGGGCACGGGCGGCATCAGGATTGGTCGCCCGGAGGGCCGCGATCGCCGCCCGGAGGCGGGCTGCTTCCCGGGCGAAATCCGCCGAGGCCTGCCCGGAGTCGCCGCCGCCCGGCTGGCTGGCGAGGTCGGAAGCCCGTTTCACCGCCTCCGCCGCTTCGCGCGACCCCGCTTTTTCGGCCGCCGCAGCGGCCTCGGCGGCGCTTCTCGCGAGGCGGTCGCGCTCCTCTGAAACCATCCGGGGTCCCTGGGAATCGCGGGGGCGCACGGCGGGCCCGGCGGGCGCGGCGAGGGCGAACAGGGCGACGGCGGCGGCGGCGAGGGCGAAGAGCGCGTCACGGCGCCGGAAGGTCCACGGGAAGGCGGCCTGGCGCAGGGCGGCCACGCCATCCGCGACGATTCGCTGGGACAGTTCGGTCTTCTCTTTGCGCGCGTCGATTTCCCAGGCGGTCGCCACCCGGTCGCCGGCCCCGGTCACCCGGTCCAGCGCGACGGCCGCTTCCGCCATCGTCACCCGGGTCAACGCTCCCCAGGTCGCCCCGGCGACAGCACCAGCGGCGACGGCGAGCGGAGCGAGCCACCCCGGTCCGCCGGCCCACGCCACGATCGCCAGCCCGGCCGCGGGCACGGACGCCATCGCTGCCCCGGCCACGGCCCGGCGCGCCGAGAGACGGCCGTGAAGCCGGTCCCGCGCATCGCCCACCGCTCGCCGGAGTTTCGCGCTCATTTCTTCTCGCCGGCTTTCGGCCCACCGTCGTCCTGCACCGGCTCCGCACCCTTCTGGTCCGGCGCCGCCTCCTCAATGTCCTTCCAGTCCTTCTCGATCTTCTTCGCGTACTCGTCGTCCGCTTCCTTTTCCACCTTCGTCATCTCCGCCCGCTCCTCGTCCGTCGGCAATTCGATCGCCAGGACGATCTTCGTGCCGCGCGGCGGAAGAGCTTCGAAATTCGGGTGGAGCATGCGGTCATCGCCGCCCGAGGTCAGCGGGTTGTCGAGGACCGAGGTGGGGTCATGCAGCGTGGCGATCAGGGTGCGCTCGCGGTTCGCCATGTAGATCGTCTCCCCGGTTTTTTCGTTCGTGTCGGGGTCCAGCCGCTCCCAGACTTCGCTTCCCGCAAAGGTCCAGCCGGCGCGCGGCATCGTCCGCTTGTTCGCGGGCGGGCCGTACTCGAGCAGATCCTCCGCCCGGACGCGGTGCTTCTTGCCGTCGACTTCCCACTCGACCCAGATCATCACGCGATCCCCGACCGGTTTGGCGGGGTCGCCCAGCCCCTGCGGCCCTTTCTTGTCCGGGTAGTCCGATTTCTGCTTGAGCCCGAAAATGAGGAGGGCGAAATGCACGTCCTGGGGGACGCATTCGAGCGAGAAGATGGCCTCGTGTTCCTTCCCGTTCGTGGCGCAGGCGAAGAGCTCGATCGGGGCGCGAGTCGGGTAGATGGCGAGGCCGTCGATTTCGACGCGCTTCTGTCGCGTCAGGACGCGTCCGCCGCCCGGGAATTTGATGATCTTTTCCGCTGCCGGTGCGGGGTCGGGCTTCGGGTCCTCGGCGTAAGAGCAAGAGGCGAGGGCAGCGGCGAGAGCGGTGGCGAGGAAGCGGCGCATTGCGGATGAGCTCCGGAAGGGGTGAGGATTGAAACGAGATGAACGGGAAGGGAGTTCGGCGAGAAAGTATAGCAAGGAATGAGCCACTTCGCCGCCGCGGAAGACATCTCAAGTCTTTATATGTCAAGGCTTTATGATATTGTCAAAATGAAATAATCAAAACGACATAACCCGTTGCCTATTATTTAATCACCTTCGCCGATTCGCTTCAGACGCCGCTTGAACATCCCCTGCTCCAACCCCATCTGCAACAGGACCTTTCCCACCACGAAATCAACCAGATCCTCCATCGTCCTGGGCAGGTGATAAAACCCCGGCATCGCCGGGAGCACACAGGCCCCGGCCCGCGCCACCGTGGCCATGTTCTCGATCCCGATCAGCGAAAGCGGCGTCTCCCGGACCACAAGGATCAGGTTTCGGCGCTCCTTGAGCTGCACATCCGCCGCACGCTCGATCAGGTTCGCGCCGGTCCCCGACGCAATCCGCCCGAGGGTCCCCATGCTGCAGGGAATCACCACCATCGCATCCACCCGGTACGACCCGCTCGCAATCCCCGCCCCGATGTTCGCGTGCGCCTCGTACCGGAACCCTTTCGGCTCCTTCCCGATCAACCCCTTCATCACGCTTCGCCCATCCGCCGTGTCGATCTCGACGCCGAGTTCCTCGCGCGCGACCCGGGCCGCGGCGTCGCTCATCAGCAGGTGCACCCGCGTGCCCCCGAGTTTCGCAAGGACCTGGCAGAGGCGTCGGGCATAGACCGCGCCGGAAGCGCCGGTCACCGCGACCGTGAAGACCTTCTTCTCTTTCATTTCGCGCCCCCCTGTTCCCACTTTCCCCCGGCGGACTCGCGCGGACTCAGTCCACGCTCTCGACTTCATCGAGCGGTTCCACCCGGGCGGGCCCGAGGAGTTGCTCCCCGGCGCCCGGCATCAGGATCCCCGGCTTCGGCGCAGGGCCCGCCGCCTGGTGCACGAACCACCGCGTGTACCGCTCGTATTCGTCGGCGTCGTCAAACAGGATCTCGTGAGTCTCGGCGCCCCCGAGGAAGTCCTTCGAAATCCGGGACAGAAGCGCGTGGGGCAGGTGGGAATAAATCTCGTTCGCGAGCAGCCGGAAATTCTCCATCGAGGTCTTCCGGGCCCTTGATCCCAGCCCGTCGTAGCAGAATTCGTGTCGCACGATCCGCCACCGCGTCAGCGGCTCAAACGACCAGAGGTCCAGGTTTCCACGGGTCTGGTCGCGGTACAACGCGTCCAGTTCCTTCTTGTCGAGCTTCGGCTTCGCCCTCGCCCGCTCCTTCGCAGCAGGCGCATCCCCTGAATCTCGTTTCAGTGCCCTGGAAGCGAGTTTCCTCCGCAGGTCGTCCTTGGCTTCCTGGTCGTCCAGCTTCCAGATCGCCGGAAGTTCCTTGAACCCCGAACTGGTCAGGAATTCCTGGTACTGGGGCGTGGCGACGATGCCGATCGAGAGAAAATGGATGTTCTTCCAGGGAATGGGGTCGGGC
This sequence comes from Planctomycetota bacterium, assembly GCA_021413805.1. Lineage (GTDB taxonomy): Bacteria > Planctomycetota > MHYJ01 > WSZJ01 > WSZJ01 > WSZJ01. The sequence goes on along the minus strand of JAIOPR010000372.1, from coordinate 8,193 downwards.
GTGCGCAGGTGGCTGGTGTGGGCGTGGAAGGCGTCTTCTTCGAAATGCCCGCCGATGATGAAGCGCTGGCGCGGGGGGCGGACGAGTTCCGTCTGGGGGACGACCGCGGCGTCGATGCCCATCTGGTTCAGGAGGCCCGCGATGGTCTTCGCGCGTTCATCGGTCAGGTTTTCCTGGAAGATGCCCCGCGCCTTGCGGACGACGAGCCGGACGTCGCTCAGGGTGAGGCCAAGCGCCTCGGCCAAAGGCCGGGCGACGGAGGGGACGTCCAGCCGGACATCTTTCTTGAGGACGACGGCACTGGTCATGGGGCGGCTGATTGTACGGGGAGGCCCGGACGCGGGAGCGACTTTTCGCGCGCGGAGGGTCACTTCCCCGACAGTTTTTCCTCCAGCACGCGGTCGTTCCCGCCTTTGACGATGTGGCCTTCCGGGTCCAGGAGGACCGACACCGGGAGTCCCTCGATCCCCCACGCTTTCCACGTCTCACCGGAGGAATCGAGCAGCACCGGAAACGGCAAATCCTCGCCTCCCCAGGGGCCCGCCTTCACCTTGGATACCTTGGCCTCGTACTCTTCCCAGGTCTTCACCGCCGGGTCGTAAACGGTCAGGATCGCGAATTTCGCCGCGTCGTCCCTGCGCCGGGCCAGAAGCTCCTTGAGCCGGGGGAACAGGACGCGGGTCGCGTCGTCCGCCGCGGCGTTCCAGAACACCACCAGCACCCATTTGCCCTCGTAGTCGGAAAGCTTCACGCCGGCCCCCACCCCCCGCGCCGCCGTCACCGCAAGCGCCGGCGGGGCCTTCCCCCATCGCTTTGCAACCTCCGACGCCTCCAGCTCGATCTTCCCCAGGTCAACCGGCTTCGCCTCCGCCCCCACCACGAACGCCTTCCGGTATTCCCGTGTGTCGTAGCCCACCGCCCCGATCTCGTAATCGCCCGGCGGAAGCGGCAGCGTGAAACGCCCGTCGGTCAGGGTGAGCCGGGCCACGCGCGCCCCGCTCGGCTTCGCGTCGATCACCACCGTCGTCGTTCCCAGGTCGGCCCCCAGGACCCCGCAGGCCACCGATCCCGACACGTCTCCCATAGGCCCCAATTTGAGATCCATCGTCATCGGCGCCTTCAGGTCCTTTTCCTCCACGACACGCATCGCCCCGTTCCGCCGGGCCGCGTCCATCGCCAGGAACACCATCGGGCGATGGAGCCATTGCACCTGCCCCCTGAAATGGCCGTCGGCGCCGGATTTCCACGACTGAAGCGGCAAAAGTCTCCCCGAGCGGTTCGACCACTCTGCGCCGAAGTCGGCGGACGCGGCGGGTTGCCCGTCGGCGTCGGTGAGAAGACCGCTGATGGGAATGCCGTCCGCGAAGCAAGTCAGGGTGCAGAGGGCGAGGAACAGAAGAATTTTCATCGGGGGCCCGCCTCGGGAAAGGGAACCAGGGGATGTTCAACCCTTCTGTTGCCCGGCTCAATCACTATTTAGATCCCGGGCTCTTCCCTTCCTTGGATTCCCCGCACTTCCCCCGTAACCTTGCCCCGTGGCCCGCCTCCTCCTTGCCCTTCATCGTTTCGCCTGGCGCCGCCCGCGGGCCGTCCTCGCCATTGTGCTCGTGTTTTGCCTGGCCTCAGGCGCCGCGGCTATGCGCCTCCGTTTCTCCAGCGACATCGTCAACATCCTGCCGCAGTCGTCCCCCGCGGTGGACGCCGTGTCCGAGGTCATGTCGCATTTCAGCTTCACCGGCCAGCTCTTCATCTACTTTGAAAAAATCCGCCCGGACGCGACGGACGACGCCGCGATGGGGCTGGCGGCAGGGATCGCAAAGCGGATGCGCGGGGCGCCCGAGGTGACGACCGTGGACGAGCGCATCACGCCGGAGTCCGAGGCGTTCCTCGGCCGGATGGTGACGGAGCGCGGGCCGCTCATGATCTCGGACGACCGGATGGCGGAATTCCTGAAGCGGCTGGAGCCGGACGAGATCCGGAAGGTTGTGAGGAAGAACCGCCGGCGGCTGGCGTCGCCGGGGGTCGGGATGGCGGAAGCGCTGGCGGGGCGCGACCCGCTGGACCTCGCCCGCGATTTCTACCTGCCGGTGCTGAGCGCGGGGCGGCCGTCCGGGAAATTCGATTTTTCGACGGGGTACTATTTCGACGAGGGACGCAAAAACCTCATCATGACGGTCGAAGGCGCCCGTCCGCCGCACGACATCGAGTTCGGGAAGAAGTTCGTGGCGCTGACCAACCGCTCCATTGCCGAGGCGCGGGCCGAGGTCAAGGGTTCGGACGGCTGGCAGATCACGCTTCTGGGTGGCTACCCAATCGCCCTCGCGAGCGAAAAGGCGATCAAGTCCGACATGGGCGTCACGATTTTCAGCTCCATCCCCCCCGTGCTCGTCATGCTCCTCATTTCCCTTCGCCGCTGGCGCTCCCTCGCCATCGGTTTCGTGGCGCTTCACCTGGGCATCATCTGGACGTTCGGGCTGGCCGGGCTTGCCTACGGCCACCTGACCGGGGTCACCGTCGGGTTCTCGGGCCTCCTCGCGGGCATGGGCATCGACTTCACGATCCATTTCTTCAGTCGTTACCGGCACGAACGCGAAGCGGGGTTGCTGCCGGAAGCGGCGAGCGAGGCCGTCTACACCGGAGCGGGGCCCGGCGTTTTCATCGCCATGATCACTTCCGTCGCGTCCCTCCTCTGCCTCTGGGTCAGCGAATTCAAGGGACTCCGGGAATTCGCCACGCTGGTCGGGTTCGGGCTCCTGTTCGTTTTCACCGGCACGCTGCTCATGTTCCCGCTCTTCATCCGTCGCCTCGAGAAGCGCCCGGAACTGGAGAAAGACGTGCCCACCTGGGTGGTGGGGGTCAGCTGGGTCGGATTCCTCCTGTACAACGCCATCGCAATCAAGATGTTCCCGGCGCTCGGGATTGCGACCGCGGCAGCCTGCCTTCTGCTCATGACGGGAGCGGGTCAGAAAGCTGTGTCGTACGCGCTGGTCACGCGGCCTGCGATCTCGGGGACGCTGGCGCTGATTCTCACCGTGATCGCCACGGGCGCCATTCTCAGGGCGCCGATCGGGCTGCCGGAGCGCGAGACCGACGTCAAGAACCTGCGGACGGAAGGCGACAACGTCCTGGAAGTCCAGGAGAGGATGAAGAACGCCTACGGCACGGGAATCGACCCGCTGCTGATCATCGTTCGCGGCGCGAGTGAGGAAGAAGCGCTTGAGAAGGCCGACGCCGTGGCGAAGTCGGTCGCGGGGGCGCCGGACGTCTCGGTGCAGGCGATCACGCAGTTCGTGCCGCCGCTTTCGCGGCAGCGCCGTCATGCCGAGGCGCTCGCGAAAGTCGATGCCGAGCGCGTCATCCGGGACCTCGATGCCGCGCTCGACGCAGAGGGATTCGACACGACGGCGTTCGAGGGTGCACGGGAGTCGCTTCGCCGGGTGCTCGTCCATCCCGAGCCGATCATCCCGTCGAAACTTGACGACCCGTTCTTCAATTCCATCCGCGGCCGTTTCCTCTCCGACGACAAGATCGACAGTCCCGCCCGGTACCGTTCGCTCGTCTGGGTCACGCCGAAGGATCCGCTGCATCTCAAATCCGTCCGCGAGCATTTCATCAACGGGATTTCCGCGTCGGCGAAGCAGGGCGACGCGGGGGCGACGCTCTGCGGGTTCAACGTCGTGGTGAAGGAGATCGACGACCGGATCGGCGGGGACATCGGCAAGGCGACGCTCGCCGCAGGCGTTTTGACGTTCGTGCTCGCGTGGATCCTCTTCGGCAGCCTCCCGTGGGCTCTCCTCGCCCTGCTCCCCGGCGTCATCGGCACCCTCTGGCTCATCGGGGCGCTTCGGCTGATGGAAGTGAAGATGAACTACCTGAACCTGATCGTGTTCCCGCTGATGATGGGGATGGGGACGGACAACGGGCTGCACCTGGTGGCGCGCTTCAGGGAACTCGGGTGCCGGGATGCGGCGCGGACGATGTCGAGCCTGTGGCGCGGGTTGACGATGACGAGCCTGACGACGGTCGTCGGCTTCGGCAGCCTGGCGTTCGCGGCGAACCGGGCGATGAAGAGCCTGGGGATTGCGATCTCGGTGGGAATGCTGGCGTACCTGTTCGCGAGCCTCCTGGTCGTGCCGCCGATCCTGAAATGGCTGGAAGGCTGGAAGCAGAGAACGCACAAGTGAACGGCGTCCGGACTGTCCGTATAATTCCGCCGTCGCCAATCCTTCCCCAAGCGAGAAACGTACCTCACTCCACTGCGATGGCCCAGACGACCCTCGAACGACCGCCCGTCCTGACCGACCGTGCCGCCCGACGCACGCCGCGGTTGACGCTCATGTCCGCCCTGTTCTTCGCCATGCACGTGTCCGTCGCCGCGGTCTTCCTCGTCCCGTTCGCGTGGAAATGGGTTCTCCTCGCGGTGGCAGCGTACGCCGTCCGGATGTTCGCGATCACCGCCGGGTACCACCGCTATTTCAGCCACCGCACCTACCGCCTCGGCCGGATTTCGCAGTTCATCCTCGCGTTCGTCGCGCAGTCGTCGGGACAGAAAGGCGTGCTCTGGTGGGCCGCGAACCACCGCGAGCACCACCGGCACTCGGACGAAGAGGAAGACCACCACTCGCCGCTGCTCGACGGTTTCTGGTGGTCCCATCTCGGGTGGATCCTGTCCGACCAGTACGACAAGTTCGACCCCAAAGTCGTCTCGGACCTCGAAAAGTTCCCGGAACTCCGCTTCATCGACCGCCACCACTGGATCTGTCCCGCCACGCTCGGCACGGGGCTGTTCCTCGCCTGGGGCTGGCCGGGGTTCATCTGGGGATACCTGGTCTCAACCATCGTGCTCTACCACTGCACTTTCACCATCAACTCGCTCGCCCACCTCTGGGGCACCCGCCGCTTCCCGACGCAGGACGGAAGCCGGAACAACTGGTTTCTCGCGTTGATCACGTTCGGTGAAGGGTGGCACAACAATCACCATCACTACCAGTACTCCTGCCGGCAGGGAGTGCGTTGGTGGGAATACGACCTGACGTACTACGTGCTGCGGCTGCTCTCGTTCGTGGGGATCGTCCGCGATATGCGCCCCTGGCGCCCGGCCGACGGCGAATAGGCGATGAGTCGCGTCGCGGTCATCGGCTCCGGCATCTCCGGCCTCGCGGCGGGCTGGCTTCTTTCCGCGCGGCACACGGTTTCGCTGTTCGAGAAAGAGCCTCGCCTCGGCGGGCACACCGACACGCACTCCGTGGCTACCCCCGACGGCCCCGTGCCGATCGACACGGGCTTCATCGTCCACAACGAGGTCAACTACCCGCTCCTCTGCCGCCTGCTTCGCGAACTCAACATCCCCACGGCCGAAAGCGATATGTCCTTCGGCGTCTCCAGCCGCCCTGAACGCCTCACCTGGTGCTCCCGCGGCCTCAATGGGCTCTTCGCCCAGCGCGGAAACCTCCTTCGCCCGGAGTTCTACGCCCTCCTCCGCGAAATCAACCGCTTCAACAGCACCGCAGCCCTCCTCCTCGATGAAAAAGAGGCGGACGCCTGGACGCTCGGCACCTGGCTCGGCCGCGAACGCTTCAGCAGCGACTTCTGCGAGCACTACCTCATCCCCATGGCCGCGGCCGTCTGGAGCACCGCGCCGCGGGAAGTCATGAAATTCCCCGCCGCGACGCTGGTCCGGTTCTTCCAGAACCACGGGTTCCTCGGGTTCCGCACCCAGCACCGGTGGCGGACCATCCCTGGCGGCTGCTCCCGCTACATCGACCCCTGCGTGCAGCGGTTCCGGGACCGCGTTTATTCGGGGCGGTTGGTGAAGCGCGTCGAGCGGACCTCCGCCGAGGTGACGGTGCGGGCGGAGGGGTTGCCGCCGATGACGTTTGACGAAGTCGTGTTCGCCTGCCACGGCGACGAAGTGCTGCCCGCGCTCGCCGACCCGACGCAGGGAGAACGCGAGGTGTTCGCGGCCTTCACAACGAACCGCAACGAGGTGGCGCTTCATACCGACGCCTCCATTCTCCCGGCGAAACGGCGGGCCTGGGCGTCGTGGAACCACCTGCGGGTCGCGGGGGCGGAATCCCGGCTCGTGGTGACTTACCACATGAACCGCCTGCAGAAGCTCGCGACGAAGACGGACTATTTCGTGAGCCTGAACGCCGAAGGGCTGATCCGGGAAGACCGGGTCGTGAAGCGCATGACCTACCGGCATCCGCAGTTCACGCTCGACGCGATCCGGGCGCAGGGACGGTGGCAGGACGTCAGCGGCCGGAACCGGACGCACTACTGCGGCGCGTACTGGGGGAACGGGTTTCACGAGGACGGGGTCAGGTCGGCAGTGCGCGTTGCGCAGAGGATGGGGATCGAATGGTGACCGATTCCTGCCTCTACGTGGGCCAGATCGACCACCGGCGATTCAAGCCGAAACGCCACGCGTTCACGTACGACGTCGGCATGGCCTTCCTCGACATCGACAAGCTGGAAGATCTCTGCGCGATCTCCCCCTGGCTCTCGTACGACCGCTGGAACTGGGCCGCGTTCTGCAATCGCGACCACATCGGCGACCCGAAACGGCCGCTTCGCGAACGCCTCCGCGAGGATGCCGCCAGGTCCGGCGTCGCCCTCCCCGATGGCCCGATCCGCCTCCTCACAAACCTCCGCTACCTCGGCCACTGCTTCAATCCCGTCTCCTACTACTACTGCTACAGCCCCGACGGGGCGCTTCACACCATCATGGCCGAACTCCACAACACCTGGCACGAAACCCACACGTACTGGATGCCCCCCGCCCTCACCGAACCAGGCCGCCGCTGGTCCTACCGTTTTCCGAAATCCTTTCACGTGTCGCCGTTCGTATCCATGGCGTGCGATTACCGCTTCGCCTTCGGCAATCCCGCCGACCGGCTGGGCGTGCACGTGTCGATGTGGGAGAAGGGCGATTTCTTTTTCGACGCCACGATGCGCCTCGAGCGGCGCGCGTGGTCGCATGCCGAGCTCGTGAACTTTCTCGCCCGTTTTCCGTGGCACACGGTGAAAGTGATCGCCGCGATCCATTGGGAGGCCCTCAAGCTGTGGTTGAAACGCGTTCCCGTCTTCACGCACCCGAAGAAGCTCGCGCGGCGCAACCCGGTTTCCTAGGCCGGTTCGCGAAACGGGCGCTTCTCAAAGTCCTCGGCGGTTTGCGCGAGGGGCGGCTCCTCGTGTCGAATGCGGGCGAGTTCGGGGCGGGCGGAGGGCTGGAGGGGCGCGTCGAGGTCCATGACGAGGGCCTGTGGAAGCGGGCGCTGTTCGGGGGAGACGTCGGGCTGGGTGAGGCGTACGTGGACGGGATGTGGTCGTCCCCGGACCTGGTGTCGGTGATCCGCGTTGCGATCCGCAACACGGATGTCTTCGATGCAGCAGGCGGGGTGTTCGCGAAACTGGGCTCGCTGTTCAACCGCCGGAAGCATGCGGGGCGCGGCAACACGATCGAGGGAAGCCGGCGCAACATCGCGGACCACTACGACCTCGGGAACGGTTTCTACAGGCTCTTCCTCGACGACACGCTGGCGTATTCATGCGCCTTTTACGAGAAGCCCGACGACCCGCTCGGCAAGGCGCAGGCGCAGAAATTCGAGCGGATCTGCCGAAAGCTGCGCCTCGCCCCGCGCGACCATCTCCTCGAGATCGGCACCGGCTGGGGCGGATTCGCCGCGCACGCCGCGCTGAAATACGGCTGCCGCATCACGACCACGACCATTTCGCAGAAGCAGTTCGAGTACTCGAAGAGCCTTTTCGCGCGCCTCGGCCTCGGCGACCGCGTCACCCTGCTCTGCGAGGACTACCGGAACCTGAAAGGCACGTTCGACAAGGCGGCTTCCATCGAGATGTTCGAAGCCGTCGGCCTCGAGCACTACGACGAGTATTTCGGCGCGCTCCAGCGCCTCCTCGCCCCGCACGGCACCGCCCTCATCCAGACCATTACCATGAACGAACGGCGCTTCGAGGCCTACCGCCGCCGCCCCGATTTCATCCAGAAGCACGTCTTCCCCGGCGCCGAGCTCGCCTCGGTCTCCGAAATTCTCAAGTCGCTCAGCCGCGTCACCACGATGTCGCTCTTCCACGCCGAGGAAATCGGCACCCACTACGTCCGGACCCTCCGCGAGTGGCGCGAACGCTTCCTCCAGCGCCTCGACGACGTCCGCGCCCTCGGCTTCGATG
>JAIOPR010000361.1 GCA_021413805.1 Planctomycetota bacterium | reverse complement strand
TCGACCTCGCCGGCACCGCCCGCCTCTGGGGCCCCCCCGCCGACGCCGCCGCCCGCATCAGCGATTCCCTCGGCAGCGAACTCAGCATCTGGCCCGCCGCCGGCGCCGCTTCTTCCAAACTCGTCTCCCACGTCGCTTCACGCGTCGTCAAACCCGATGGCGTGGAAGCGGTCGCCCCGGGTTTCGAAGCGGCGTACCTGGCCCCGCTGGCAGTGCGGCTGCTGCCGGGACTCGGCGAAGAAACGGAGCGCCGCCTCGAGGAACTCGGCGTCGCGACCGCCGGCGCCCTCGCCGCCACCCCACCCCACGCCCTCGCCGTCGCGTTCGGCGCCGCCGGCCCCACCCTCCGCGACCGCGCCCGCGGCATCGACCCCTCCCCCGTCTGCCCCGAACCCGGCGAACGCACCGTGCGCGAAGAAATCTCCCTCGCCGACGACACCAACGACGCCGAGATCCTCGCCGACGCCACCTCGCGCCTCGTGCAGGCCGCCGCGCGCCGGCTGCGCGAAGCGGGCTTCCGCGCGCGCAAAGCCCAGGTCACCCTCACCCACTCCGACGGCCTCCGCTCTTCCCGCCAGAAACTCCTCCCCGCCCCGTCCGACCTCGACCCCGACCTCATCCCCCCCGTCCTCCACCTCCTGGCGCAGGCTCTTCAGCGCCGCGTCCGCGTCCGCTCGATCATCGTCGCCTTCGCCCGCCTCGGCCCGGCCGACATCCAACCCGGACTTTTCGGCGAAGCGCCGGAATCGAAAAAAAAACAGGCCCTCGTCGCCGCGGTGGACGGCGTGCGGGCGAAACATGGTGCGGGGGCGATTACTTACCGGAGGTTGGGGTAGGGGCGGAGATGCCGCTTCATTTCCTTTCGAGAAACACCCCGCCGCTCACATCGACCTCTCCCTTCTCGACCTTCCCCGCCAGCCCCGCGAGCGATTTCACGAGCGGGCCGATGAGGTGGGGAGGGAGCGTTTTCGCGGAGACGAACACGACGCCCGGCCCGTGGGCGCCGGCGGCGTTCCGCGCCGCGAGGAGGGGCGCGAAGTCGGCGGTGTTGTACGTGACGACGGCGCGGCCGAGGGACCAGGCGGCGGCGAGGAGCGGCTCGTCGTCGGATCCCGCGAGCCCGGCCTCCTGCGCCGTCACGGCGTCGATCCCGGCGCGCTTCAGCCCCGCGGCCACCCGGGGTGAAACGTGTTCGTCGAGGAGGTAGCGAAGAGTCACCCGTCAGGCCCGGACCACCGGGATGCCCGGCGGCGGCGCGCCCCACGGGGCGGCCAGGATCTCGGGGTGGCTTTCGGCGTACGCAATCGCGGCTCGCACCTGCCGCGGCTCGAGGTGGGGGTAATCGCGGAGCAGCGCCTTCTCCTGGCGGCCGTGGTGCAGCCAGAGGCGGCACAGTTCCGCGACGTCGAGCCCGGTTCCCGTGACGCAGGCGCGCCGGCCGGACGGGCCCGCCCTGTAGACGAAGCCGGGGAAAGCCTGCATGTTCGCCCATTCCTGGAGCGCCCTCGCGGCGACGCTTCCCAGCGTGTCGCCCATGCTGCCGACCTGGGCGGCGAGGGAGTGTCGAAGCGCGTGCGGGATGCGCACATTGAGCTGGTCGGCGGCGGGCGCGCGCGCGCGGCCGGCGTCCGGGAGCGCGAGGGAGCCGGTGTTGTCTTCGCGGATGTCGTCGCCGCGCTCGGGGTGGACCTGGTGGGTGCGGCGGAGGCGGCCGGACTGGAGCAGGTCCTGCACGGTCTTCGCGACGGCGCGCTCGTCGAGGCCCTTGAGCCGCGCGCATTCGACGAGCGTGGCGACGGGGATGTGGAGGCTCGTCCCGGTGTAATTTCGGACCCAGTCGAGGACCTGGGATTCGAGGGAAGCGGTTGCGGCGGAGGGCATGGTCGTACTCCTGATAGGAATCCTACTGATCCTATTAAACCTACTTCACGTCCTGCCGCAAGCCGTTTCGCATTCGATTGGCCTCATTCCTAACAAACAGCTAACATTTTGTCCACCCCATGACCCCGCTTCACACCCACTCCTCCTTCTCCCTCTGCCGCGGCGTTTCGCCGCCCGCGGAGATCGTGCGCGCCGCGAAGGCCGCGGGGCTTGCGGCGGTGGCGCTCACCGACCGCGACGGGCTTTACGGGCTACCGGAGTTCCTGAACGCGTGCGAAGAGCATGGCGTGCGGCCGATCATCGGGGCGGAGATTGCTGTGGGCCGGGAACGAGCCGTCCTCCTCGCGCAGAACGCCGCCGGGTACGCGACGCTCTGCCGCACCATCACCGCGCGCCACCAGGACCCGGGGTTCCGGCTTGCACGCGAGCTGGCGCGGGAGCGCGAAGGGCTTTTCGTGCTGAGCGACTCGGTGGACGTGCTCACGCCGCTCCTCGCCGGCGGCGCCGAAAACCTCTTCGTCGAGGTCCGCGCCACCGCGCCCCACGCCGCCGCTTCCGCCCTCACGCTCGGCCTCCCCGCGGTCGCGACGCCGGACGCATGGTTCGTGGAGAAATCGGGGTGGGAAGTGCACAGGCTGCTGCGCGCGATCGCGAACAACGCGACGTTTTCGTCGCTGCCGCCGGGGGACATCGTGTCGCCGGAAGCGTGGCTGAAGCCGGAGGCGGCGATTCGCAAGCTGGTCGCGCACGTGCCCGGGGCGATCGAGAACGCGGAGCGGATCGCGGACGCGTGCCGCTTCACGCCCGACCGGTCGCTGATCTTCCCGCAATACCCTGACACCGACCCGGAAGCCCTCCTCGAGCGCGAAACGTGGGACGGCGCGCGGCGCCGCTACGGCGAGATCACGGAAACGATCCGGCTGCGCGTCGAGCGGGAGCTGAAACTCATCCGCGAAAAGCACTTCACCGATTATTTCCTCATCGTCCGCGACATTGCGAAAAGGGCGCCGCGGATCTGCGGAAGAGGTTCCGCCGCGGCGAGCGTGGTCGCGTACTGCCTCGGGATCACGCAGGTGGACCCGATCGAGCACAACCTGTTCTTCGAGAGGTTCCTGAATGAGGGAAGGGTCGATCCGCCGGATATCGATATCGATTTCGCGTGGGATGAACGCGATGACGTCATCGAGAGCGTGCTCCGCGACTGGAATGTGAAAGCAGTGGCCAGCGGCGAGCGGCCAGCGGCGAGTGAAAACAGAGCCGTCCCTGGCCGCTCGCCGCTCGCCGCTCGCCACTCCCCACTCGCGGCGGCGATGATCTGCAACCATGTCCTCTTTCGCCCGCGAATGGCGATCCGGGAAACCGCAAAGGTCTTCGGGATTCCGGAAGCGGAGATCGCGAAAGTCACTTCGCGCATGCCTTGGTTCTGGGACGAAGGCGGCCTCGACGACATCGCGGAGCACCCGATGTTCAAGGGCTGGAAACCGCGCGAGCCCTGGCCGGAGATTTTCCGGCTGGCGAAGCGGCTGCTCGGGCTGCCGCGGCTGTTGTCGGTGCATCCGGGCGGGATCGTGCTCGCGCCCGGCGAGCTGTCGTCGCGCGTGCCGTGCCAGACGGCGGCGAAGGGCGTGCCGATCGTGCACTGGGAGAAGGATGGCGCGGAGGAAATGGGGCTGGTGAAGATCGACCTGCTCGGCAACCGGTCGCTCGCGGTGATCCGCGACGCGATCCGCGCTGCAAAAGAAAACTACGGGATCGTCGTGGACCCGCCCGGCTGGAAACCGCACCTCGACCCCGCGACGATCGACCTCGTCCGCGACGGCAACACGATGGGCGTCTTCTATGTCGAATCCCCCGCGATGCGCCAGCTCCAGCAGAAAACCCGCGTCGGCGACTTCGAGCACCTCGTCATCCACTCGTCGATCATCCGCCCCGCCGCGAACAAGTTCATCCGCGAGTACATCCGGCGGCTGCGCGGCGGATCGTGGGAGCCGCTTCACCCCGTCCTCGGTGAACTCCTCGCGGAAACGTACGGCATCATGTCCTACCAGGAGGACGTCTCGAAAGTCGCCATGGCCCTCGCCGGTTTCGACGCCGCCGACGCCGACGGCCTCCGCAAGGTCCTCGCGAAAAAGGAGCGCGCGAAGAAACTCGAGGACTACCGCCGCCGTTTCTACGCCGGCGCCGAATCCCGCGGCGTCGATCGCGCCTGCATCGACCGCATCTGGGAAATGATCGGCTCGTTCGCGGGCTACTCGTTCTGCAAACCCCACTCGGCGTCGTACGCCCTCGTCTCGTACGAGTCCGCCTACCTCAAGGCCCACTTCCCCGCCGAGTTCATCGCCGCCGTGATTTCGAACCAGGGCGGGTTCTACTCGACGTTCGCGTACGTCTCCGAGGCCCGCCGCATGGGGCTGCGCGTCCTGCCCCCGCACGTCAATGCCTCCCGACGCGAGTGGACCGGCGTCCACGACACGCTTCGCGCCGGGCTGATGCAGGTGAAGAGCCTGCACGCGGACGCCGTCGCGGCGGTGCTGGAAGCGCGGACCCGGGGCGGCCCGTTCCGCTCGTTCGAGGATTTCCAGCAGCGCGCCCGCCTCGACGCCGCCGACACGCGCCTCCTCATCCGCGCCGGCGCCCTCGACTCGCTCGCCGGCGGTCTCTCGCGCGCCGCGCTGCTCTGGCGAAGCGCCGCCCCGCGTCCGGCCACGGGGGATCTCTTCGCCCCCGACACCTCCTCCCTCCCCCGCCCTCCGCCCTACACCGAGCCGCAGATGCTCGCGCAGGAGGTCGAGACGCTCGACTTCCTCATGTCGAAGCACCCGCTCGCGATGTACGACCGCGAGCTGGCGGGGCTGGACTATGTGAAGGGCTGCGACCTGGCCGCCCACGCCGAGAAGACCGTCACCATGATCGGCTGGTGGATCACCGGCAAGGTCGTCGAGACGAAGGCCGGCGCGCCGATGGAGTTCGTGTCCTTCGAGGACACCAGCGCGATCTACGAGACGACCTTTTTCCCCGAGGCGTACGCGAAATTCTGCCAGCGGCTCACCCACACGAAACCGTTCGTGCTGAAAGGCAAAGTCGAGCTGGATTTCGACGTGCCGTCGCTTGTGGTGGAAGATTGCAGATGGCTGGAGAAGCCGTCAGGCGCGCAGCCCGCCGAAGCTCCGCAGGAGCGAAGGCGGGAGAGCCGGGCCACTTCGATGCGGCCGGAGTAGGGCTCGACCGCGCAGGCGAAATGGTAGCGACCGCTTGCGACCGGAACACTTTCTGCGCTGAGCGCCAAAGAAACGATCCATGAATTCCTGAAGTTGGACTTTCGATATTCATGGAATGCCGATCGGCAGTTGGGGTCCACATGATCCCGCCCAACCGCGCCATCTCTTCGACCTCAGGTCGCCCTCACGCTCTTCGCCGCCAGTTCCGCAATGTGCCGCCCGATGGCGAGCGACGCCGTGGCGCCCGGGGACGGCGCGTTCAGGACGTG
>JAIOPR010000034.1 GCA_021413805.1 Planctomycetota bacterium | reverse complement strand
CACGCCGAGTCGCTCTGGCTCGCTTCGCTCGTCGTCGTTTCAGCGACGGCGCGGGCGTTGAAGGGGCTCGACCCGGTGACGCTCGTGATTTCCGGATCACCCGACGAAGGCGAGGAGGACCGGGCGTGCGCGGAGGTGCTTGAAGCGCTGCTCATGGGGAAGAAACCCGATTTCGCGAAAGCGACCCGCGACGTCCGCGCTAGCCGCGCCGCGGCGAAACACTCGGCGGATGACCAGGATCGACCGCTCGCGGACATCGACTGCGCCGTCGATTGCGACCGGTTCGGGTTCTCGATGCCGGCGACTCTACAGGGCAACGTGCTTCGCGCGAGGCAGCGAGCCTGAGCTTCACGCATCGCGCTAAGATGTCCCGGTGAGCACAGCCCCGGAACGCGTCCCGCCCTTCGAACCCTGGCTCCTGGAGATCCGGGACCGGTTTGCAGAGCGCATTTTCGAGGCTGCGCTTCCCGAGCAGGTGCGCATCGTGCTCAAGCAACTCGGACTTCCCCGGTTCATCCAGATGTATTACCGGGTCGTCGCGGGCTGGACCGCAGAGCTGGATACCGAAGTCGATGACCGTATAGGGCGGCTTCGCGATTCTCCGGCGGCTGCGGTGGCGGATCGTTTGCGGTCGTCTTGCGAAGCGCGCGAGCTCAATCGTGCCATGGGAGTTCCCGCGTCGATGCTGGGGGGCACCCTCGACGAGTTCAAGCACCGCCTCTCGTTGCTGGGATCGCTTGCCTGGTCGGAGGCTGTCCGTCTCGACCCGGGTCTCGCCGACCGCTGGCTGCTCCTCGCCAGTCAATCCACGGTCGCATCTGTGCCAGGCGGCGGTCTCAGCGTGTACCTGTTCGAGGGATCGGACATGAAATCCCGAGCCGGGTTCCTGATGCTGGAGCAGGTCCGGTTGCGCTAACGCTGGCCGAGTTGATGCAATCCGCTTTTGTCCGTCTTCCAGGAAGCGCGCGCCCCCCGGGCCCGGTCCAGGACCATTTCTCCTGCGAGGGCCTCCAGCATGCGAGGCGGGTACCAGGACACATGCTCGGATCTCATCGCGAGGAATTCGGTTTGTCCGAAATCCGAAGGTGATGAGATTTCCGTCCGGACCCTTTCAAGGAGACCGGAGGCCAGGTCCGGGTACAACAGCCTCAACCATTCGAACGCTCGAACGGACGCTGGAACTTGCCCCGCTTGATTCAATGCCGTCATCAGCGCAACGACCTTCGCAAGCGTGCGCGAATTCGGTCCTCGTGACGGTTCGAGAAGCGACCAGTCGAAAGTGCGAAACGAGATTTCCGGGGGCATTCCTGGATTCTAGAGGACCGAGCGCGCGCCGAGGTGCGGAAAGCGCTTCTGGGCGGGAAGACGCCTGATTTCGCAAAGGCAGTGCGTGAACTCCGCGCGAGCCGCGCGGAGTTTGCAACATCAACCGTGCTCGCCCGGCGATTCGAACCGCGTCCTTGATGTAGTCCAGCGGGAAGTCCGTTGGATTCCGAAGCTTTCCGCGGGGAGCGACTTGGTTCTTCTCAAACGACTTATGGTCAGCTACTTGATGCCCCCGATGTACCAGATGATGTGATCCTCTTTCCAGCTGGAGTCGGTGCTACTCCAGATAAGCAATTCGATCCGGGTGAAACTCATCGGGAACATTTTCGTGACCGGGACCACGCAGATCAGCTCGTCGTGATCCGCATAGAGAGTCGCCTCGGCGTCATCCAATTCATCCGGAGCAATCCCTCGCCTAGGGTCGCGACCCATCTGGACCCGCACCCCGTGCTTTTCCCGGGCCTCCCGGACGGCTGCATCCACGTCGGCCAGCGTGGTGGGGTAATTGCCCTGGCGTTTCCGGCAATCCTCGAGGGCTGCGATCACGGGCTCGCATGCGTCGCAGACCGAACGGCAACGCCACGACCGGAAGGCGCTCCCGCCAAACACTCCTGTTACGACGAAGGCAACGACGACCGCCAGGTCCGCGGCACGGATCTGGGGCTTCTTCTTCAGGGAACATATGGAATACACGGCGGCCGCCAGGAAAAGCAGGCCTGCGAGAAGGGGGATCCACAGATACCTGAAGTAGATCCCGTATCCAAACGCGTAGGGAACCGCGATCGCGAGGAACAGGGCGGCGCTAATGCAAGCGGTGATCCGATACCGTTTCACGCTGCGGCTCCGATGCGGCAACATCGCCTGTCCCGATCATAGTCCTTTAGCGCTTCTCGGCGACCCGCTTCGTCCCCCACAACGCACTCACCGGCACGGCATACAGGTTCGGCCCGAACCCGACCGCCGATTCGCCCGTGTACAGCACGATGCCGCGCACGAACTTCTTCCCGGCCGCTTCGGCGAGTTCTCGCAGCCCGCGGAAATCGTCGGAATTCGGCGATGCGGTCTTCTTGACCTCGATGCCGACGACGCGGCCGCGGGCGTCCTCGAGGACGATATCGACTTCGTGCTGTTTGGGGGTGCGGAAGTGGAACATCCAGGGGCGCGTGTGGCTCCAGGTCGCTTGCTTGATCAGTTCGGTGGCCACAAACGTCTCGAGCACGGCGCCGGACATGAGTTCGTCGGTGCGGAGGCGGTTGGCGTCGAGTTTGAGCAGGTTGCAGAGGAGACCGGTGTCGAAGAGCAGCACTTTCGGGGCTTTCGTGACTCGCGAAGACAGGTTTCCACTCCAGGCCGGGATGGTCGTCGCGAAGAAGATGGCGTGGAGAAGGGCCATGTGTCGCTGGAGGGTGGTCACCGGGAACCCGGCGTCGCGGGCGAGGTCGGAGACGTTCAGGACGCAGGCGCTGCGGGCCGCGAGGAGCTGGAACAGGCGCGGCAGTTCGTGCAGGGCGTGGACGTTCGTGACGTCCCGGACATCGCGTTCGATGAGGGACGTGGTGTACGAGCTGAACCACGCCCGGCGCCTTTCATCGTCGGGCCGACCGACTGCATCGGGAAAGCCGCCGCGGACGATGCGTTCGACCAGGGACGGCCAACCCGAGCCGGGGAACCGGCCCGAAACAAATTTGTCCGAGAAGCAGGCATCCACGAACGCTTCTACCACTCCCCCGATTTCCCCCTGCGAAAGCGGGTAGAGCCTCAGGAGCTCCACCCGCCCCGCGAGCGACTCGGACACCTTCGGGAGCAGAAGCGCGTTCGCCGACCCCGTGAGCAGGAACTGCCCCGGCACCCGGCGCCGGTCGATTCGGCGTTTCAGTGACCGGAAGATCCCGGGCGCGCGCTGGACCTCATCGAGGATGACGCGTTCCGGAAGCGCGTCCACGAATGCGTCCGAGTCCCTCATCGCGGAGGCCAGCTCGGCGGCGTCGTCGAGCGTGACGTAGGGCGCGTCGTGGCCCTGGTCGCGCAGGCTCTGGACCAGCGTGGACTTTCCGGCCTGCCGGGGTCCCTGCAGGAAGACCGCCGGGGTGTCCGTGAGGGCGGCGAGGATCTGGGGGGTGATGTGGCGTCCGTGCATGGGTGTATTTCACCCACTGTGTGGGTATAATACAACCACGAAATGGGTAAAATGAACCAAAAGCCGGTTTGGCTGCACGCCCGTCCCGAAGCCCCTCCCTGTCCCGCGCCAGGTCGCCCTTCCTCAGCGTCCGTGGCGCTTCGCCTTCCGGGCCCACTCCATCACGACGTCGCCTGCCCACTCCTCGGCCGACAACTCGGCCGCCAGCGCCTTCAGCGCCTCGCCCGGGTTTCAGCCCGACCCGTCCTCACACGTTTCGTCGGCCTTCTGGCTGAAACTCGCGATGCGGCGATCCATTTCGTTCAGAAGCGCCCGTGCGTCAGACGGGTGCCGGAGCCGGAACCACTCGAAGGCAAGACGCGCCGGACGATCCGGCGAGCGATGCCAACGGTCCACAAAACGGCGCACTTCTTCAAGGCCCTCTGGCGAAAGTGTGGAGAAGAAGCGTTCGACGCACACAGAAGCCTCGCCCTGGATGGCGCTCTCGCGGTCCAGAATGCACCCGTCGAAATCGCTGAAGGTCACGTCGGGAGGGATCGGTCGCACCCAGGAATTCTACATCGAGCGAATCGTGATCCTGCATGCGACGTGGAACAACTACGATAGGGCCCGATCCCGTTCCGGAGCCCTTCCATGCGCATGGCCGCCGCCGTCCTCACCCTCGCGATGGCCGTTCTCCCCCGCCCTGCCTCCGCGCAGGCCGACGAAGCGCTGACAACGCAGGTTGACGCGGCGATCGACAAGGGGGTCGAGTGGCTCAAGGGAAAGCAGCTGAAGGCCGGCGACTTCAAAGGCACATGGGGCGACGGCGTGAACGGCGTGTATGGCGGCGGGAACGCGACGTCGTCGGGGCGGATGTACCTCGCGACGACGGTGCTCTCGATGATGACGCTTCTCCGGTGCGGCGTGGACCCGGAGGACGCCTGCATCAAGGACGGGCTTGCGTGGCTCGACAAGGTGCTTCCGAAGGAATATGGGGACGCTAAGAAAGGGCGGCCCGATCCTTCGATCATGGGCTCGACGTACGAGGGCGGAATCCTGCTGATGATGATCGAAGCGCTCTACGACGCGCGGACGGACAAGAAGATGAAGGCGGACGGGAAGGACCCGAAGACGGACGCGCATCCGCCGGTGAAGCTCGACGACAAGGACAAGGCGGTCGTGACGCGCGTCGTCGCGTGGCTGAAGGCGACGCAATCGCGGAAGGGCGGGTGGCGCTACGGTGCGCCGGTGTTCGACTCGCCGGGCGGAATCGAGGAGGACCCGAGCGCTTCGCAGGTCGTCCTTCTCGGCCTGACGAGCGCGAAACGCCTCGGCATCGCGATCGAGGACGAGGTCTGGCAGAAGGCGGCGATCTGGTACCTCGAAGCCCAGGAAAAGGACGGCCCGGCGGCGAAGAAGGGCGCTTCAGGAAAAGACACCGGCGGCAGCGTCGCGATCCGCGAAGGCGACCGGTCGCGCGGCTGGCCGTACCTGCGGCGGAGCCCGGACAAGAAGGACCTGACGGTGACGGGGAGCATGACGGCGTGCGCCGTGAACAGCCTGATCCTCTGCAAGGCCGCGCTCGCGAAGTCGAAGGTGTGGACGAAAGGGATGGAAGCGGGCGTGGACCGCGGGATCTACGATGGCCTCGCGTGGATCGACCTGCACTACGCCGTGGACAAGAACCCCGAGGGCTATCGCTCCCACTACTACTACCTTTACGGCCTCGAGCGCCTCGGCACGCTCGGCAATTTCGAAAAGGTTGGCGCGCACGCCTGGTACCCCGACGGCGCGAAGCACCTCGTCGCCGCGCAGGCCGGGGCGGGTTCGTGGAACGGGAACGACGAGCTCGAGCCGTGCGACATCCTGGACACGTGCTTTGCGCTGCTGTTCTTGAAGAGGGCGACCGTGCCGGTTGGGGTGACGCTGACGCGATAGTTACCGGCAGGACATTTCGTCGCGGAGCCCGAGACTTGCGAGGCGGCAGCGTTATTGCGGTTCGAGTCTATAGAGCAGGAGAGACGTCAAGTCGTCCGGTTCCCACATCAAGGTCTCAACCTTCACCACCCCGGGGACTGGCTTGATTTCCAGTCGATCTCCGCGAATGTCACTCCCCGGTTCTGCGCTGTCGAACAACAGTGCGCCTTCAGGAGGAATCTGAATTGTGAGCCCCGTAGCCTCAAAGATCGGGGGCATCCCGTTTCGGAGGTGACTGACCACCGATTCCTCATCCTCTGCGCAATGCCAGCAAACGAGAAACCCCCCGCGAGCATTCGGCCACCACGTGGTCGGCGTTCGCTCGTTCGCCAACACCAGCGCGGAGGCGGCAAATACCGGGACGATTCCGGCCCAATCCATGACTTCGCAAGCCCGCTCGTAGTCGTTCTTACGCGAGCCCGTTGAAGAGCCCGTGACACCTCTCCAGCTGGAAACCAGTCCCTTCGGAACCAGGACCAGTGGCCCGCCGTACGAGTTGACCCAAGTCAGGCTCATGAATTCGCAGGTCTCCTGATGCGGATGCCGGAAGGCGTCGCGATGACGAGGCACCCGGACCACCCCTGACCGAGGACCGTTGCGGTCGAGTAGCCGGCCAATCGAAAGGCCTCCGCTACGCCCTCAGGCAGATCTTCGTCAACTTTGACGAGCGGGGGCAACTGACTAACCGACCAGCGGCAGAATGGACCCGTCCTTCACGGCCTCGGCGGCGTACTTGAGGCACGCCCGCACATCTTCGGCACGAAGCCCCGGCCAGGACTTGAGGATCTGCTCGACACTGTCACCGTCCGCGACGCTACCGACGATAACGCTGACGGGAACCCGGGTGCCCTTCACGCAAGGCTGGCCTGCGTGGATCTTGGCATCCACGACGATCCGGAGCATCCAGTCTGCTTTGGTCATAAGGGGATTATCGCTGAACGGGTTCATGGGTTCAATCCGCTCCCTGAAGATGGCTTCTTGCGAGTCATGACAACTAGCGACTGTCAAAAGCGAGGGTGACGTTGACGCGCTCGCGGAGCGACCTTCCATGAGAGAGAATGGCGGGCATGGTCAACGCTGGAGCGCTCCGCGAAGCCGTCCGCCGGAAATACGCGTGCGTCGCGAAGGACCCCGCGGACCGGTTCCCTTATACGATCGGCAGGGCGGGGGCGCTCAAGCTCGGGTATCGCCGTGCGTGGATCGATGGCGTCGATCCCGCGGTCGTCGAGCGGTTCGTCGGGGTGGGAAATCCGTTCTCCATTCCCAAACCCCGGCCCGGCGAACGCGTCCTCGATCTCGGGTGCGGCGCCGGGTTCGACGCGTTCGTCGCTTCGCGGCTGGTGGGGCGCGCCGGAAGTGTCGTCGGCATCGACCTGACCGCGGCCATGCTCGCAGTCCCCCGCCGCGCGTTGGCGAAGTGGCCTTTCCAGAACCTGGAGTTCCGCCGCGGCGACATCGAGAAGCTCCCCTTCGCGGACGCGTCGTTCGACGCCGCCTTCTCGAACGGCGTCCTCAACCTCGTGCCCGACAAACTCCGCGCGTTCCGCGAAATCCGCCGCGTCCTCCGTCCGGGCGGAATTCTCGCGGCCGCCGACCTTCTCGTCGTCAGCACGATCCCCCGCAAGACGCTCGCGAGCATGGACGCCTGGTCCACCTGAATCGCCGGCGCGCTTCCGGGTACGGAGTACCTGGCACGGCTTCGCGAAGCGGGATTCGCTTCGGCAAGGGTCCTCGGGCCCACGGGAGTTTCCACTTCACGATTCACGATGGCCCATCTGATCCGTGCGACGGCGCGAAAGAATTCCGTCCCAGCCCGCTAGGATAGGGATACTCGCGCTTCGGAGTCCTCCCATGCCGCCAGCTCCCCTCCCGGACGGATTCCTGAGCGCGAAAATCCCGCGGCTCGACGCGAACCTTGTGAACGCGTACTTCCGACTGATGGACAAATTTTCGGGCAAAGCGCAACAGGCCTCCGATTCCGATCCCGTGTTGTTCCCCGCCAGCCGGAAGAGCGAGCTTCGCGCCAAACTCGCCGCTGATCCGCCGCACGCCGAAAGCGCAAGTTTCCTTCAGGCCCAGCTGATCGCGAACAGTGTCGAATACAAGGTTCTCGCGGAAGCGGCCTGGAAGCAGGCCAGCGAACGGGAGCCGGCCCTGGCCGAAGAGTGGAAGAAGATGTGCCGGTTGAAATTCGGCTCGGCCGATGCGTTTTGCGTCGGGAGCATGATGCTCGCCGTGCTGAGCGCGAAACGTCCCAAGTCACGAAAACCGACCGGCAAGCGCCGGGGGAAAAGCGCCGAATAGATCGCTTCGCGGAAGCGCCCCTCCGCTGCGCGTCTTTCGACGCACTCGCAATTCCCCGCGCCCGCTTTTCTCACGGCATTCCTTGCCCCCGCCCGGCCATGTGGTAGAAAAAACGCATGAAAACACCCCTCCGCGTTGCCGTGACCGGCGCCGCCGGCCAGATCGGTTACTCGCTGCTGTTCCGCATTGCCTCCGGCGCGATGTTCGGCGCTGACCAGCCGCTGATCCTGCAGCTCATCGAAGCGCCGATCGAGAAGGCCATGCAGGCGCTTCAGGGCGTCTCGATGGAACTCGACGACTGCGCTTTCCCGCTTCTCAAGGGCCAGGTCCTGACGGACGACCCGAACGTCGGGTTCAAGGGCGCGAACTGGTGCCTGCTCGTCGGCGCCAAGCCGCGCGGCCCGGGGATGGAGCGCGCTGACCTGTTGAAGGACAACGGGAAGATTTTCATCGCGCAGGGGAAGGTGATCGACGCGGTCGCGGCGGACGACGCGCGCGTCGCCGTCGTCGGCAACCCCGCGAACACGAACTGCATGATCGCCGCGAGCCAGGCGAAGCGCCTCCCCGCGGATCGTTTCACGGCGATGGTCCGCCTCGACCAGAACCGCGCCCAGGCGCAGCTCGCGAAGAAGTCCGGCAAGGAACTGACGGACGTGAAGGACTGCTTCATCTACGGCAACCACAGCCCGACGATGTTCCCCGCCTTCCAGCACGCGACGATCTCCGGCAAGCCCGCAGCCGGCGTCATCAACGACAACGCCTGGCTCCAGGGCGCGTTCTGCGAAACCGTCGGCAAGCGCGGCGCAGCGATCATTGCGGCCCGCGGCCTGTCGTCCGCCGCTTCCGCCGCCAACGCCCTCGTCGACCACGTCCACGACCTCATGACCCCCGGCACGATCCACTCCGTCGGCGTGAAATCCGGCGGCAACTACGGCTTCGACCCCAACGTCTGGGCCGGCATGCCGGTGCGCACGACCAAGCCGGGCTCGTGGGAAGCGATCACCACCTACGCGATGGACGACTTCGCGAAGACCAAGATCGCCGCGACGAACAAGGAGCTGGTGGAAGAGCGCGCGATGGTGGCGGACATGCTCAAGCAGGGGTAGCCGGGGTGGCGGGCGAAGACCTCGCTCACGATCTGACCATCACCAACGCTCGCGTGCCGCGACCATCGTCGGCGCGTACGTCGCTGTCCTTAGGCGACACCTTTGCGTGCGAAGCGATTCTGCGGCTGCGTGGGACGAAGTGCGGGATGCCCTCTCCCTCGAACTCGAGATGATCTCGTGAATTCCGAGAACAATGTGGAGGAACAGGCGCTCTAGCATATGGTGGGGAGAGGCCGCGGGGGGAAACACATGGGACGCAAGTTCGACTGTCTGGCAAATGGGAGAGGCATTTCTTGGTCCTCATGTCGTGCGGCCTTCGCCGTGATCTTCACGGGCACTTTGCTGCTCTGCGGCTGCGGGATTACGACGAATACGGTCACATTTCGCCAAGCGGGGGGAATGCCCGAGCCGGATGTGCTCGTGATTTCCGCGGCGGCCACCGAGTTCTACTGGATTGGGACGCGAACTGGAGCTGCGGCCTTCTCCCTGAGCAATTCGGAGGGCGAAGCTTCGGTTGTCGGGGAGTCCTTCATCGCGCTTAAGCCCGGCTTCTATCCCGTCAGGATTGGGTTCGACTGGACGAGCGATGAAGCTGATTCGATTGTGATGCATCGGATCGTAAATCCGGGACGTCCCGTCTCCGTGGAGCACTCCGATGAGAAGGCGATAATTGACGATTCGCCAGTCCTCATCTGGTCGGACGCCGAACTCCATCTGCGCGTTGAGTGCGATGCTGCAGGTATGAGCCTGACCGCATTCTCGGATTACGACCTGGTCGGGAGCAGTGACTACTACTTCGCAGGACCTTCGCAGAATTCGACCGCCTGCCATCGCGTCACGGGTGAGCGAGAAGGAGCGCTCTACTTCTACTTGGATAAGGATGGAGCCCGCCGCAAGTTCGGTTTCCAAGCCCGCAAGGTGGGAACGCTTGTCGGCTCTGAACGAAAATGGTTTCTCCAGACGCGGCAGGAGAAGTGCCTCTTGGAGTTCGTAGACCAGAAGGTGGAGCCTCAATTGTGCGTTCCCGCAACATCAGATCGTTTCCTGTCAGAGAGGTCGCGCTCCAGCATTGCTTTGCCCAAGATGTACCAGATCGTAGAGGCGTACCTCATGGATCTGCCGGAGGGCCCAGCCCGACTTGAACTCTTGCACGCCACGAAGAGGGCGCTGGCCCGCGCGGAAGTGTCCGACTCGAGGCCGTAGACTATTCGAGCACGCTTACGTG
>JAIOPR010000360.1 GCA_021413805.1 Planctomycetota bacterium | reverse complement strand
CGCTCGGCAGCCCATGCACCTTCCCGCACTTGCAAGTCACCGAAGCCGGCCCAAGCCCGGTCCGGATCGTCGAGCCGCAGGAACAGTGCAGGGTAATCACAGGCCCAGTATAGCCCCCGCCCCGCTATTTGGTCGTCACCGCGTTCCGCACGGTGCCGGACTTGAAATAGTCCACGAACTGCTCCGCGATCTCGACCGCGACGCGCTCCTGGGCTTCCTCCGTGGAAGCGCCGAGGTGCGGGGTAAGGACGACGTTCGGGAGGGAGCGGAAGGGCGACTCGGCGGCGAGGGGCTCGTTCTCGAAGACGTCGAGCGCGGCGCCGGCGATTTTCCCGGTCTTGAGGGCGTCGAGAAGCGCGGTTTCGTCGACGATGCCGCCGCGCGCGGCGTTGACGAGGCGCGCGGTTTTTTTCATCTTCGCGAACTGCGCGGCGCCGATGAGGTTCTTCGTTTCGGGCGTCAGGGGCGAATGGACGGAGATGAAATCGGCGGCGGCAAGAAGCGCGTCGAGCGTGGTTTTCTTCACGCCGAGCTCAGCGGCGCGGGCGTCGGGGAGGTAGGGGTCGTAAACCAAAACGGTCATGTCGAGCGCGCGCCCGACCTTGGCGACGACGCCCGCAACGCGGCCGAGGCCGAGGAGGCCGAGCGTTTTGCCCGTCAGTTCAACGCCGGTCGTGCCCTTCTTGGGCCACCCGCCGGCGCGCATCTCGCGGTCGCAGAAGGCGACGTGCCGCGACAGAGAAAACATCAGCGCCAGCGCATGTTCCCCCGCCGAAGTCGTGTTTCCGCCAGGCGTGTTCTCCACGATGATCCCCGCCTTCACGCAGGCGGCGACGTCGATGTTGTCCACCCCGGCCCCGGCGCGCCCGACGATCTTGAGTTTCTTCCCCGCCGCCACGATCTTCGGCGTCACCTTCGTAGCCGACCGCACGATCAGCCCGTCGTAATTCCCGATCTCCGCAGCGACCTGATCTTCCGTCATCCCTGTTTTCTTTTCGGCGTCCAGCCCCGCTTTCTTCAGCAAGGCAAGCGCGGCGTCGCTAACAGCATCGGCAATCAGGATTTTCGGCATGGGCAGTAGTTTCTCCGTGGCGTGAAGGCGCAAAGGGTCGCGCGGAAGGCAGCCGATGTCAACGGACTGCGCGTGAAACAGTCGCCCGCACGTTCCAAGTCGGGCAGTTTGAAATCCAGAAGTCTCCCTTTTCCTCCGCCGTTTCTCTGCGTCCTCTGCGGCAAAGCCGTTCCTGGCTACCATCACCAGCCCCGCTCCCCGCACTCGTCACAACCCCTCCCTCACTGCGTATACTATTCACCCATGACGACGCCCTACATCCGCTCCCAGAACCTCCTCGAACACGTCGAGGACAAGGCCCTCGCCCCCTGGGCCGTCCGCTCCCGCGACTCCCGCCGCATCCACCCCGAAGCCGTCGGCGGCCTCCGCACCCAGTTCCAGCACGACTGGAACCGCGTCGTCCACTCCCGCGCCTTCCGCAAACTCGAATACAAAACCCAGGTCCTCCCCTACGGCCTCGGCTCCGACTTCGTCCGCAACCGCCTCACCCACACCCTCGAAGCCACCCAGATCGCCACCGGCATCGCCCGCGCCCTCGGCCTCAACGAAGACCTCATGCAGGCCATCGTCCTCGCCCACGACCTCGGCCACCCGCCTTTTGGACACAAAGGCGAAGACGAACTCCACGCCATCTGCGGCCATTTCAACCACAACGAACACTCCCTCCGCATCGTCACCGAGATCGAAAAACGCTACCCCTCGTTCCCCGGCCTCAACCTCTCCACCGACGTCCTCGAGGGCATCGAGAAGCACGAAACCGATTACGACCGCATCGGGTCTTACCGCTTCAATCCCAATCTCGGCCCCTCCCTGGAAGCGCTGGTCGCGAATTTCGCCGACACGGTCGCGTACCGCGCGGCGGACATCGAGGACAGCATGGAGAGCCGGATCCTGCGTGAAGAAGACTTCCGGTCGCTGGCGTTCTGGCGGCGGATCGAGCCGGAGCTGACGGCGGACATGCGGCCGAGCCTGCGCCTGGCCCGCATTACGCGCAAGGCGATCAGCGCCATGGTCGAGGACATCGTGGGCGAAACGGCGAGGCGGCTGGAAGAAGCGGCGGTCAAAGGGCTGGCGGACGTGCGGGCGGCGAAGAAGTCGCTGGTGGGATGGTCGTTCGCGATGGCGAAGGAGCAGAAGGAGCTGGGCGGGCTCCTGATGGACAAGTTCTACCTCTCACCCAAGGTCAAGGAGGCGTGCTGCGTCGGGTCGAAAATCATCCGCGCGCTCTACCTGCGCTACCTCAAGGAGCCGAACCTCCTCCCGGAACTCGAGCGCCAGAAACTCGAGACGGCAGGGGAGCGCGAACGCGAGCTGGTCGTCGCCCACTGGATCGCCGGGATGACGGACCGGTATGCGTTGCGCGATTACGAGCGGATTTTCGGGGAGAAGATCGTTCTGCCTGGGGCGGGGTGGTAGGGCCGGACCTCGTGTTACACTTCGTCCCTTGAATCCTCCTCCCCCTCCTCCGCCGAATCCGCAGGGCGCGCCGCGCAGATCCGGTCCGGTCCCGGTGCCTCCCGCGGCCGCGACGCCGGGGCGCGGAGTTCCTTCGCCTAAGGCCGCTTCACAGGGACAGCCCCGCGCCGGGCAACCGCCCAGCCGCCCGGGCCAGAAACCCGTTTCTTCGAGCGGCACGCAGCGGGCCGTTGCTCCTGCCGGAACCCACAAGTCCGCCCCGCCGCGGCCGGGGGTGGGCGGGACGAAGGTCGGCGTGAAGATCCCGCCGGAAGTCACGCAGGCGTCGCAGAGCGCGCATCTCGGCGGGTTCGTGAAGATCATGAAGGTCGGCGTCGGGTCGATGGGCGAGGTGTACAAGGCGTGGGACCTGAAGGAAGGCCGCTGGGTGGCGCTCAAGATACTGCGCTCGAACGACACGGTGCAGCTGGCGCGGTTCATCCGGGAAGCCCAGGTCGCGCAGTCGATGAAGCACCCGAACATCACGACGATCTACGACGCGGGGAAGGACAAGGGGCAGTGGTACATCGCGATGCAGTTCGTCGCGGGGCATTCGCTCAAGGCGTTCCCGCGGACGAGCCGGCGGATCAGCGTCGAGCTCATCCGGGACGCGGCCCGGGCGCTGGACCTTGCGCACTCCAAGGGGATCGTGCACCGCGACCTCAAGCCCGAGAACTTCATGGTGCAGAGCAAGCCGCGGGAGGGGGAGAACGCGAAGAGCATCGAGGGGTGCGACCACCACATTTTCGTCATGGACTTCGGGATCGCGCGGCCGAGCGACGCGAACACGCAGCTGACGATCCCGGGCACCGTGATGGGCTCGCCGTCGTTCATGTCGCCGGAGCAGGCGTCCGGGCAGCAGGTCGATCTGCGCACCGACATCTATGCCCTCGGCGCGACGCTCTACGACCGGCTCCTCGGGAGGCCCCCGTTCGAGTCCAAGAAGAACATCTTTGAAGCGCTTCGGCTCGTGCAGGAAACGATGCCGACCCGGCCGCGCGTCCTGGACTCGTCGATCGACCCGAAGCTCGATTCGATCGTGATGAAGACGCTGGAGAAGAGCCCGGCGAACCGGTACCAGACGGCGGGGGAGCTGGCAGACGCGCTGGACGGGTGGTTGAAGGACAACCAGCCGGCGGCGGAGGTCGCGCAGGTGGCGCCGGCGAAGAAGGCGGGGTGCGGGAAGGCGGCGCTCTGGTTGATCGCGGTAGGGATCGCCGGCGCGGCGCTGGTATCGGTCCTCGCCTGAAGGTCTCGCCGTCTTCCGTGCCCCCAGTGCTTTCCGTGTGAAGCCGTTTTTTTTCCGTCCTCGCGTATCATCTTCCGTGGGGGCTAGCGCTCCCGGGATCATGGCCGACAACTCTTCCAACGACACGCCGCGCTCCGATGCCACGATGCCGCTTCCCGCGGAAATCGCGCGGATCGGCGGCGGCGAGCGGTTCGGGCGGTTTCACCTGTCGAAACGCCTCGGCGCGGGGATTTCACACGACCTCTGGCAGGCGTGGGATCCCGAAAAACAGCAGTGGCTCGCGCTCCGGGTCTGGCCGCGCCCCCCGGCGGGCGAAAAGGAACGCGTCCACGCGGCCGGCAAGGCGGCGCGGGCCGCGGCGGACCCGCGGATCGTCGCGCCCGTCGGCGGCGGACTTGAAGCCGGGCAACTGTGGGTCGCACGGCCTTATCTCGAAGCGCTTCCCGTGCGCGACCTGCCCTGGCAGGACGGGCGGACGCTCGGGACGGTGGCGCGGGCGTGCGCGGAAGCTCTGGCGGGGGCGCATGCGAAGGGGCTGGCGCATGGGCGGGTGACGGCGGGGAACGTCCTGGTGGTCAGCAAGGAGACGAAAGGGCGGGGGTGGGCGCACGCGATTTCGCTGACGGAGTTCGGGCTTTCGGAAGGCGACGCGGCGTCGGACGCGAAATCGCTCGGCCGGCTTTTCTGCGAGCTGACGGGGCAGCCGACGCCGGGGAGCGGCGCGACGACGAAGGCGGCGCCGGAAGCGGGCGGGGATTCGACGGACGTGGCGAAGAAAGGCGACACCACGCGCGGCTCGTCGAGCGGCGACGCGATGGTCTACGACGGCGCGCTCGTGGGGATTTTTCTGCGCGCGCGTGACGGACAGCTCACGGCCACCGCAATGGCCGCCGAACTCGGCGCCTGGCTTTCGCGGCGTCCGGCCGCACCCCGCACCTCGCGCACCCCGCTCTTCGCCGCCGCCGTCGCGGCCGCCGCCCTCCTCGCGATCGGCATCTTCGCCGTCCTGCACCGCGGTCACGGCGGCGCCGAAGCGGCCCGCGCGCTGGAGGAATCCGCCCGCGCCGAGGCCGATGGCCGGCTCGCGGCGGCCCTCGAGCGCGCCCGTTTCGCCGCGACCGCCGACCCCGCCAACCCGAAAGCCGCCGAAGCGGTCAAGCGCCTTGCCGCCGCCCTGAAGGAACTGGAGTCCGCGCTCGAGGCAACGCGCGCGACGGAGGCCGGCGCGAAGGAAGCGGACCGCCGGGTGCGCGAAGCGCGCACAGCGCTCGCTGCCGCGGAGGAAGAAGCCCGCAGCGCGGCGCCGCAGCGCGAGACGGTGGACCGGCTCCTCGGGCCCGCCCTCTCCGCGATCGAAGCGGCGCTTCGCGCAAAGCCCGGGCACGCACCGGCGCTCCGGCTGCTCGAAGAGGCCGCGACGCTGTTCGAGCCCGGGGACCTGTCGCGCCTGCCGCGCGGGGCCGACGGTCGCCCCGTCATCACCCCCGTGATCGCGCTTCGGGCCGACCTGTCCGCATGGGCGTTCTCGTGCTTCAGCCCCCACGGTGTTTCCATCGCCCGGGGCGACCGCTCCTCTGTTTCCCTTCATTTCGGCATCTTCCCGGTTGGAGGGAAGCCGGTGCCGTTCGAGCCCGTCCCGTTTCCCGATCCGGCCTTGCCGGGTCGCGTGGCCCTCTCCCTCGCGGAGGCCGGGACCGCCGCTTCGGTTTCCCCGGCCGCCGCCGCGTGGTCCTCCGCCGCGCGGGCGCTGCTCTCGCTCGATCCGGAAGCCGCGCTCAAGGCCGCGCGCGCCGTGCAGCCCGCCGCCGACGATCCCTTCGCGGCCGACCTCGCCTGGATCATCGCGGCCGCAGACCCGCTTCAGCGCGTCGAATATTTCGACCGCGCCCTCCGCGCGCGTCCCTGGGACTCCCTGTTCCTGCTGAGCGAGTGGCTGACGCTGGGGACTGGCCCGGGCCGGACCGAAGCGCTCGCGGCGGTGATTCGGGCTCCCGGGCTTTATCCCGGCAGTCCCGATCTGCTGGTCGCGCGGGCCTGGAGCCATTACAAGGTCCGGGATTTCGACAAGTCCGTCGCGGACGCCCGCAGCGCCGCGGAACACGACCCGGCGGCCATCCTGCTGCTGGCGAACGTCGATTTCACCATGGATCATTATCAGGAGTGCGTCGCCGGGTGCACGGAAGCCCTGCGACGTGACGCTTCGCTTGCTTCCGCGCTCGTCATCCGCGCGGAGGCCCACCACCGTCTCAGGGCCGACAAGGCAGCCCTGGCGGACGCGGACGAAGCGCTTCGGCTGGACCCGGACCGCTTCCGCGCGATTCTTCTTCGCGCCGAGCTTCGGGATTTTGGAGGGGATCGTGCGGGGGCGCTTTCGGACTGCGACAAGGCGATCAAGCTTGACGCGAAGGTGCCCGATACGTGGTACATCCGGGGATGGGTTTTCTACCACGCCAAGGACGAAACCCGGGCGCTCGAGGACGCCGAGAAATGCATTTCGATCGATGCCGGGGAGCCGCGGGGATTCGTGTTGAGGGCGTTCGTGAAACTGCGGCGGAACGATTTTGACGGGGCGATCGAGGATGCGGAAAAAGCGCTGAGTTTCGGCTTTGTGGAGCCGCTGGCGTGGGTGGCGCGGGGCGTTGCGCGATGGCAGAAAGGAAACGCCGAGGCGGGGCGGGAAGACTGCACCCGGGCCCTCCGGGCGTCCCCCGGGCTGGTGGAGGGACTTCGTCTGCGGGCATTCCTGAGGCTGGAGCTGGAGCGGAATCCCGACGGGGTCATCGAGGATGCCACCGAGGTCCTCGCCCACGACCCGCAGGACCTCGCGATGCTGAAGACGAGGGCGCTGGCGAGGGAGGACAGAGGATTATTCTCGGGCGCCATCGCGGACTGCGACGCGGCGCTGGCGATCAATCCCCGCTTCGTCAGCGTTCTGCTCATCCGTGCCTCCGCGCGCGGCCGGCTGGACTCGTCCAACCCCAACGCGGAAACCTCCCGCGTCCTCGACGACATCGAACGCGCGCTCACCATTGAGCCGAAGAACGTGGACGCCCTCGAACTCAAGTCGCAGCAACTCTCCAGGCTCGGGCGAAATCGCGAAGCGGCGGAGGCCATGACCCGGGCGCTCGATGTGAAACCCGGCGACCTGACCTTTCTCTCAAACCGCGCGGCCTACCGCGAACTGGCGGGAGACGTCGAGGGCGCCCTGGCGGATGCCGAAGCGCTGATCAAGGCCGCCCCGGCCTCCGCGGCAGGGTTTCACCGCCGTTGCTCGCTTCTGCTCAAGAAGGGCGATTTCGAGGCCGCGCTTCTCGACGCCGTGGACGGGACCCGCGCAGAGCCGGCCAACGTCGGGATCTGGCGGCTGCTCGGCGATGTCTATCGCGCAAAAGGCGCGAAGGACCGGGCGCTGGAGGCCTACGGGCAAGCCGTGAAGCGGGCGGCGCCCGGAGACGCGGAGGGGGCGCTGGCCGAGAGCGCGATCCGGAAATTGACGGGAAAGTAGACTGAGGTCGCGGTCATTTCGTCAGGACCTGCCGGGATGGCCGCCGGATCAGCGCGCTTCGATTCCGCGCCTTCAGCCCTTACTCGCTTCGCCGCACCGACTTGCGCGACACAACGCACGACGGGCCCGACGCTTGCGACATCACGGCTCCCACGCTAGAGTTCCCCCTTCCTCCATTCGCCGGCCCCACACCCCATGAGCCTTTCCTTCGAATCCGTCGCCGGCTGGATCAACAGCTTCCTCACGCGGCTCTTCGGCTCCGCGAATACGCGCACCATCAAGAAGGTGCTGCCGGTCATCGAGCGGATCAACGAGCTCGAGAAGAAGTACCGCGACCTGCCGGACGCCGCGTTCCCGAAGATGGCGGGGGAGTTCCGGGAGCGGCTGAAGAAAGGCGAGTCGCTCGACGACCTGCTGCCGGAGGTTTTTGCGGCGACGCGCGAGTCGAGCCGCCGGACGATCGGGCTGCGCCACTACGACGTGCAGCTCATCGGCGGATGGGCGCTTCATAATCACATGATCTCGGAAATGGTGACGGGCGAAGGCAAGACGCTCGTCGCGACCACGGCGGCTTCGCTGAACGCGCTGGAGGGGAACGGGGTCCACATCATCACGGTGAACGACTACCTGGCGCGGCGCGACGCGCAGTGGATGGGCGCGGTGTACGAGTTCCTGGGGCTGACCGTGGGGATCATCCAGCACGACTACCAGGAGGCGTATCGCTTCGATTCCAGCTTCGAGAACGACCCGCAGAACAAGATGCGGTGCCTGAAGCCGTGCACGCGCAAGGAGGCGTACGGCGCGGACATCACGTTCGGCACGAACAACAACTACGGGTTCGACTACCTGCGCGACAACATGAAGTCGAGCGCGGAGCAGCAGGTCCAGCGGTACGTCAAGGTGATGGCGGACGAAGCGGTGGTCAAGCGGGTCCCGTTCGCGAAGATCGGCGAGACGATCCGCCGGCTGCCGTTCGCGATCATCGACGAAGCGGACAACATCCTGATCGACGAGGCGCGGACGCCGCTGATCATCAGCGGGCCGGCGGAAGAGAGCGCGGACAAGTACGCGCAGGCCGACCGGGTGTCGCGGCGGCTCGAGGCGGGCGTGGACTTCGAGGTGAAAGAGAAGGAACACCTCGTGATGATGACGGAGGCGGGGATCGAGAAGGGCCAGCGCCTGCTCGGCGTGGAGGACTTCTTCACGGGCGAGAACATGGAGTGGCCGCATCTCCTCGAAAGCTCGCTCAAGGCGCACCACCTCTACCGCGTGGACAAGGAATACGTCGTCAAGGACGGGGAAGTCATCATCGTCGACGAATTCACGGGCCGCATGATGCCCGGCCGGCGCTGGAGCGACGGGCTGCACCAGGCCGTCGAGGCAAAGGAAGGCATCCGGATCCGCGAAGAATCGCTGACCCTCGCGACCATTACGCTTCAGAATTATTTCAAGCTCTACAAGAAGCTCTCCGGCATGACGGGCACGGCGTCCACCGAGGCGATGGAGCTCGACAAGATCTACAACCTTGCGGTGCTGACGATCCCGACGAACCGCCCGCTGATCCGCACGAACATGCCGGACGTGGTCTACCGGACGAAGAAGGAAAAATGGGGCGCGGTGATCGACGAGATCTGCCGCGTCCATGAGACGGGCCGCCCGATCCTGGTCGGGACGACCTCGATCGAGAACAGCGAAATCGTCGCGACGATGCTCAAGAAACGCGGCGTGCGCCACGAGGTCCTGAACGCCAAGTACCACGAAAAGGAAGCGCAGATCATTTCCCGCGCCGGCTACAAGGACACCGTGACGATTGCGACGAACATGGCCGGCCGCGGCACGGACATCCTGCTTGAGAAGGGCGTCGCGGAGATCGGCGGCCTGCACGTCATCGGCACGGAACGCCACGAGGCGCGCCGCATCGACAACCAGCTCCGCGGCCGCTGCGGCCGCCAGGGCGACCCCGGCTCCAGCCAGTTCTTCCTCGCCCTCGAGGACGACCTGATGCGCGTCTTCGCCCCCGAGTGGGTCTCCGCCGTCCTCCTCCGCCTCGGCATGACCGAGGGCGAGCCGATCGAGTCCGGCATGGTCAGCAACGCCATCGGCCGCGCGCAGAAGAAGATGGAAGACCGCAACTTCGAGATCCGCAAAAACCTCGTCGAATACGACAAGGTCATGAACGAACAGCGCCACATCATCTACGCCCAGCGCCAGGACATCCTCGAAGGCAAGGACATGCGCTCCGCAATCGTCGAGATGTTCGAGGAACGCGTCAGCGAAATCATGGACCGCTTCCTCCCCGAAGGCGCCAAGGGCGGATGGGACTTCCCCGGCCTCACCGAGTTCTTCAAGACCCGCTTCGAGGTCCGCGACCTCCCCGAGAAGCTCGTCGAGCTTCCCGACAACGCGTTGCGCGAAGAGCTTGAGAAGCGGGTGATGGCGGTGTACGAGGCGAAGGAAAAGGAAATCGGGCCCGAGAACATGAGGCAGCTGGAGCGGTACCTGCTGCTGTCGAAGATCGACGACAAGTGGAAGGACCACCTCCACAACATGGACATGCTGCGGAGCGGCATCGGGCTCCGTTCGTACGCGCAGGTCGACCCGAAGATCGCGTACAAGAAGGAAGGTTACGAACAGTTCGAGGGGATGCTGGGATCGATCAAGGAAGAAGTGACGGACCTGATCCTGAAGGTGCAGATCCGGCGCGAGGACCAGGAGCGGCTCCAGCAGGAGGACGAGGAGCGGCTCATGCGCGCGACCGAGCAGAAAGCGGACGCGACGAACGCGGCGGTGCGGACCGAACAGGTGGGAGGGCCTTCCGAGCCGCCCCCGGGGGAGAAGCCGAAGCCGGTCGTGGTCGGGAAAAAGACGGGACGGAACGACCCGTGTCCCTGCGGGAGCGGGAAGAAGTACAAGAAATGCCACGGGAAGAAAGAAGCGGCTCCGGCGGGAGGGGGACGGGAAGGTGAAGGCGAGGACGAGGAGGAAGACGAGAAGGAGTAGGAAAAAGCGAACGGATGAATTTTCAATTTTGAATTTTCAATTCTCAATTGTCAGTGTTCCCGTCCGCGGGCATTGATCATTGGAAATTGAAAATTCAAAATTGAAAATTCGTTCGTTTTTCCATGAGGGCTTCCCACCCGGTGTTCGACCTCTTCTACGCCCTCTCCCTCCTTTTCACATCCCCCTTCTGGCTCCTCGCCCTTGCGTTCTCGGGCCGGTGGCGGCGCCACCTCGGCGAGCGTCTCGGCGGGGCCCCGGGCCGTCCCGGCGACCGGCCTTGCCTCTGGGTGCACGGTTCCTCGGTGGGCGAAGTGCTGCTCGCGAAAGGGTTCGTCGCGGCGTGGCGAAAGTCGCACCCGGACTGGGACGTCGTGGTCAGCGCCTTCACGCCGACGGGGCGCGAAGTTGCAAAGAAAAACTTCGGCGATCTCCCCGTCTTCCAGTGGCCGCTGGACCTTTCCTTCTGCGTCCGCCGAGCCCTCCGCCGCGTCCGCCCGACCGCCGTCGCCCTCGTCGAGCTCGAGGTCTGGCCCAATTTCGTCCGCGCCTGCCGCCGCCGTGGCGTCCCCGTCGTCGTCGTGAACGGACGCATCTCGGCCCGAAGCGCCCACCGGTACGCGAAACTTCCCATGAGGGGCGCCTTCCGCTCCGTCACCCGCTTCCTCGCCCAGACGGACGAATACGCCGAGCGCGCCCGGGCCGCGGGATTCGAATCCGATCGCGTTTCCGTGACGGGAAACATGAAACTCGACGGCCTGCCGGAAGCTCCGACGGAAGACGCGAAATCCGCGCTCGCGCTCAAGCTCGGGATCGACCCGAAGGCCCCGATCCTCGTCGGCGGCAGCACCCACGACCCCGAGGAGCAAATCCTCCTCCACGCCTTCGAGGAACTTCGCGCCGAGCGCCCCGAGCTGCGCCTCGTCCTCGTCCCGCGCCACCCGGAGCGCGGCGCCGACGTCGCGAAAGCCGCCGCGGAAGCGGGCTTTGAAACGATCCGCAAGACCGAGATCGACGCGCTCAAGTCCCCGCCCGCCGACGCTGTCCTCGTCGTCGATACCGTCGGCGAACTCCGCACCCTCTGGGGCCTGGCCACCGTCGCCTACGTCGGCGGCTCCCTCACTTCCCGCGGCGGCCAGAACGTCATGGAGCCCGCCTCCATGGGCAAGCCGGTCGTCTTCGGGCCGCACATGGAAAACTTCCGCGAGGCCGAATCGCTGCTCAAATCGGCGGACGGCTGCGTGCAAGTCCCCGGAAACAAGGAACTCCTCCCCGCACTCAGAAAATTGTTCGCCGACGCGGCAGCCGCCCTCGCGATGGGGGAGCGGGCCCGGAAAGCGCTTCAGGGAAAGTCAGGGGCGACGGCACGCAATATTGCGGCCATCGAAGTCGTGCTGAGCCCGAGCAAAAATCCTGCGGGGCAAGCTGCGTCGGCCCAGTGATAGTTGTTGAACGGTCTTTCGCAGGAGCGCCGACTCCGCTCGCCCCGCAGGACTTTTGCTCGGCCTCGCTAAAGTCCTAATGGGTCGTTCGGCCGTTTTCTCTATTTTTTCTCCCAAATCTCTGTGGCCCCGCCGTTCCGTTGTCCATGTCCACAAGCCCCCCCGCTCCCTTCAACCCTTGACGTCCCCCCCGTTTCCGCTTTCCCTCTTCTCCCCATGAACTGGTCACGCCTTTTCCTGCAGAAAGAACAATTCACCACCACCGGCTACAAGAAGGTGGAGTGGGTCGCGTCGTTCGTGGAGTTCGAGGGGGGAAGCGTCGCCTCCGGGTTCGCGGAGGGCGGGAAAGCCACGAAGCTCGGCAACGGCCGCTGCGAGCTGGAATCGCAGGGGGCATTTGCGCCGGAAGCGCGCGGGGAACTGCGGGCGAAGATGGGCGACGTGGATTTCTGGAGCGAGTTCTCGAACGACCGCGTGGCGTTCGGCGCGGGGGACGACTCGATGCGGCTGCACGTGGACGAGCCGGCGATCGTGCGGGACGGGCAGCCGGTGATCACGTTCGAGAAGTCGAAAGGGAAGTCGCCCTTTCTGCTGCTGGGGGCCTCGAAAGGGGAGCAGTTCCTGGGGTACATCCCCGCTTCGCTCAAGGCTGGCGGCATGATGTCCTTCATCTGGGGCACCAGCGCGGGGCTGCCGTGGTTTGTCCCGGCGCGCGAGCCGTGGGGCGGGAAGAAACTGATCGAGTCGGCGAAAATTCCCGCGGAGATGGGGAAGGCACTCGGGGACGCCGAGGCCTGGAAGGCGCTCGAGACAGCCGCGGGCGACCTGATGCAGGCCCTTCTCGCCGCCCGCATGGTCTTCCCGGCGCTTCAGTTCGTCCGGTACGGCTAGGGTCTGGAAATTCGGTAGCGCCCCTGCACCCCGTGTTGTAGTCTTTTCGCCCCTTCACCCAAGCCACCCACGGAGACTTCCCATGGCCAAAGGCCTGCGCCAGTTCACCTCAGAAGCCGTTTCGCTCGGCCACCCGGACAAGGTCGCCGACCAGATTTCCGACGCCGTGCTGGACAACCTGCTCGAGCAGGACCCGCATTCGCGGGTGGCGTGCGAGACGATGCTGAAGAGCGGCCTGGCGATCGTGGCCGGGGAAATCCGGACGAAGGGGTACGTGGAAGTGCCGAAGCTGGTGAAGCAGGTGGTGAAGGAGATCGGGTACACGGACCCGACGTGCGCGTTCAACTGTTTCAGCGTCGGGGTGCTGACGTGCCTGGAGCCGCAGAGCGCCGATATTTCGGTGGGCGTGGACGAGAAGAAGGGCAAGGAGCTGGGCGCGGGCGACCAGGGGATCATGTTCGGGTATGCGTGCAACGAGACGCCCGAGCTGATGCCGATGCCGATCCTGCTGGCGCGGAAGCTGATGAACCGGGCGGCGGAAGTTCGTGAGGCGGGGATCATGAAGTACCTGCGGCCGGACGCGAAGAGCCAGGTGACGGTGGAATATGACGGGGACGTGCCGGTGCGGATCGACACGGTGGTGCTGAGCCTTCAGCACGCGCCGGAAGTCGATGTGAAGAAGACGCTGACGCCGGACGCGATTGCGCTGATTGCGCGGCACGTGATCCCGGCAGAGCTGCTGGACAAGAAAACGAAGTACTACATCAACCCGACGGGGCGGTTCGTGGATGGCGGGCCGCAGGCCGATTGCGGCCTGACCGGGCGCAAGATCATCTGCGACACGTACGGCGGGATGGGGCGGCACGGCGGCGGCGCGTTCAGCGGCAAGGACCCGACCAAGGTGGACCGCACCGCGGCATACGCGGCGCGCCACGCTGCGAAGAACGTCGTTGCGGCGGGCCTGGCGGACCGGGTCGAGATCCAGCTCAGCTACGCGATCGGCGTCAGCGAGCCGCTCAGCGTGTACGTGAACACCTTCGGCACCGGGAAGATCAGCGAGGAGAAGATCCGCGAACTCCTCGAGAACAAGGAACTCTTCCAGTTCAGCCCCGGCGCCATGATCGAACGCTTCCGCCTCCGCCGCCCGATCTACAAGGCGACGGCGCGGTACGGGCACTTCGGCATCGAGGACGAGGCCCGGTCCTGGGAGCAGGTGGACATGGCGGACCGGCTCGCGGCGGCGGCAGGGCTTTCGAAAAAAAAGGCCGGACGGTCGGCCGTTAAAGTCTAGCCAGTCCGGCGTCCGTCCCGGGCGGGGTCGTTCGCCTGCCTCTCGGTAATTCGTGATTTGGCGAATTGAATCCGGCCCGGGAGCGTTCCAGTAGTGCCAAGGGGCATTGCGTCAGGGCTTCCGCGCCAGGATGGTCGCGAAGAGCCCGGCATCTGCAGATCTCCACTGGTTTGAGCCCACGCCGCTTCTGGCGCTGCCCGAAGGTCACCTCTCTCCCTCCGCTCTCCGCGGTCCGCCGTTTCCATCGTCCAGGGGTTTCCACCGACATCGGACCCGACGTATTCCCCCATGCTCTCTCTCTGTCTCTCGAAAGGGTCATCCAGGATGGCGCGCAGTGACGCAGTTCGGGCTCCAGGCAGGAGCGGCTCCGGTCATACCGGGGGCGCGCCGCCGGGCCGGACCGTGGCGCGGGCAGGGCGAGAATCTCAACCCGAGCCTCGCGGCCCGGCACACGCGGCAAACGGAAGGGTCCTCGTCGCGGACGATCACTCCCTGGTGCGGGCGGGAATCGGCGCCCTGCTCAGGGAATTGAAGTCCGTCTCCGAAGTCCTGGAGGCCAGCGACGGGCGCGACGCGGTGGCGCAGTGCGTTTCCAGCCGCCCGGGCGTGGCTCTCCTGGAAGCCTGCCTGAGCGGGATCAACGGCGTCGATGCGACAACGAGCATCGCGAGGCAGGCCCCGGGGACGCGGGTCATCGTGTTCACGCGCCAGTCGGGCGACGAACTCAACCTCCGGGCCTTCGAGGCCGGGGCGGCCGGGGTCCTCCTCCGGGACTCAACCGTCGCCGATTTTCACGTCGCCTTCTCCACCGTCATGAACGGGGGGACTCACTTCGGCCCCAGCGTTTCAAAACTGGCAATCGAGAAGCGCAACGGGAAGCCGCACAACGGCGTCACCCACCCGCTGACCGACCGGCAGCGCGAAATTCTCCAGCTGGTCGCCGAGGGGATGAGCAGCAAGGAGATCGGGCGCCTGTTGCGCGTGAGCGTCAAGACAGTCGAAACGCACCGGGCGCACATCATGGACCGGCTCGGCATCCGCGACCTGGCAGGGCTGGTGCGCTACGCGATCCGGACCGGCCTGATCGTCGCTTGAGCGCGCGTTACGGCGCGAACTTCCACGCGCCGCTCTGCTTCACGAAGCGGATGACCCCTTCCTTGCCCTCGGGACTCAGGTAGGTCACCGATGCCTTCGCGTCGTCCACCTTGATCGCCTTCGTTTCCTTGATTTCGCGCGGGAGCCGGCCGCTGCCCTTCATTGCCTCCGCCCCCACCCAGGCCTGCGCCAGCTTCGGCGCGACCTCTTTCGCGAATTGCTCGGGCGTCAGGCCCCTCGCCCGGATTTTCTCCTCTGCCGCCTTCTTCTTCCCTTCGTCGCCGCTCGCGAGGTCCTGCTTGAGCTGCGTGACTTCCGCTTCGGCCTGCTTCTGGAATTCCACGGAGAGCAGCCCGTAAAGTTTGCTCCAGTCCTGGGACGCGATGGCCGCCTTGTAGGAATCGAGCGTTGAGGTCGGGGTCGAACTCGCGTCGCCGGCGCCGCCGCCGCCCGTGCTGCCGGAATTTCCGCCCAGCGGGTTCTGGATATTCTTGACCTTGTCGCAGGCGGACAGCGACAGGGCGATCACGCACAGCGTCGCAAGGCGTCGGAACACGGTGTGTCCTTTCAAGGGGGGCCGGGAAGCGCGAAGTGTAGTCGCCGGGGGCGCCCCGGAGAAGCGCCTCTCGCCAATCCCGCTTCTCCGTGTTAACACCATGACCCATGCCTGCCGATCCCAAAAAGCCCCTCGCCCCCCGGAAAACCGTCGGCAAGTTCACGCTTCTCCGCGAACTCGGCCGCGGCGGAATGGGCGTCGTGTACCTCGCGCACGACAACGACCTCGGCCGCGACGTCGCGCTCAAGATGCTTCTCTCGGCCGAAACCTCGCCGGTCGAAATGGAGCGATTCCGGCGGGAGGCGCGGGCTGCCGCGAAACTCCGGCACCCGAACATCGTTCCCGTGTACGAGACGGGGACGGAGAGCGGGAAAGCTTATTTTGCGATGGAGTTCGTGAAGGGCCGGTCGCTGGAGCGCGGGCTGAAGGAAGCGCCGCTTCGGCGCCGGGCGGAGATCGTGCGGGACGTGGCGCGGGCGCTCGAGTTTGCGCACGGGCTGGGCGTGGTGCACAGGGACATCAAGCCGGCGAACATCATGCTCGCGGAGGACGGGCGCCCGGTGGTGATGGATTTCGGGCTCGCCAAGCACATGGGCGACGCGCGCAACCTGACGCAGGCCGGGACGATCATGGGCACGCCGAACTACATGAGCCCGGAGCAGGCGACGGGCGACCCGGGGGCGATCGACGGCCGGAGCGACGTCTTCGCGCTCGGCGCCGTGCTGTACTTCCTCATCACCGACAAGCCCCCGTTCGAACGGGTGGACAGCGTGCAGACCGTCCTCGCCGTCCTGCACGATGCCCCGGTCCTTCCGCGAAAAATTCTCCACGATGTCCCGCGCGACCTCGAGACGATCTGCCTCAAGGCGCTGGCGAAGAAACCCGAAAAGCGCTTTCAGTCCGCAGAAGAAATGGCCGCGGACCTCGACCGCTACCTCGCAGGCACGGCGATCGCCGCCCGGCCGCCCGGCTCCGGTGAACGCGCCATCGCCTGGGCCGCCCGCCATCCCGCCAAGCTCGCCGCCGGCGCCGTCGCCGCCGTCGGGCTCGCCGCCGTCATCGGTGTCTGGGCCTCCGGCGCCAGCGAGCGCTCAGGCCGGGACCG
Organism: Planctomycetota bacterium; assembly: GCA_021413805.1. GTDB lineage: Bacteria > Planctomycetota > MHYJ01 > WSZJ01 > WSZJ01 > WSZJ01. Next base: position 7,129 of record JAIOPR010000360.1, on the reverse strand, counting down.
GCAGGCTGCGGAAGCGGCCGAAAAGAAAAAACTCGAGGACGCCGCGATCGCCCGGAAATCCGGCGCCGCCGACTTCGTGCGCGTCGGCCGCGAGCAGCTCGACGTCGCCGAGAAATGCATGATGACGGGCCGCGCCGACGATCTCCGCGCCTCCCTCGCCCGCGCCATCGAGGCCTTCGGCAAAGCCCTCGCCGCCGACGATGCCTGCGCCGAAGCCTTCGCGGGGCGGGGAAGAGCTCTTCGGCTGCGCGGCGAAACGGATGCGGCGATCAAGGACCTGGCGCGTGCCGGGCAGCTGGCCCCGAAACTCGCCGAGGCGCCCTACGAGCTCGGCCTCGCCCGCCTCGACCTTTTCATCGAAGCGAAAAACGCCGCGCAGGCCGAGCCTTCGTCGGGCGGCCAGCCTTCACCCGCCGCCCGGCTCGCCCGCGACCGCCAGCTCGCCGCCGCCGAGGACCTCTCCCGCGCCGCTTCGCTCCCCCCTTCCCCAGGCCGCGAGTGGATGCCGATCCACGCCCACGCCGCGATCGCGTTTCTCGCCGGGAAACTCGCCGACGCGCGCGCCGACCTCGACCAGGTCATCACAAAGAGCCCGTTCCGCGACGACGCCCTCGCTCTTCGCGCTTACATCCTCCTGCTCGGCGCGCCTCCCGACACCAAGGGCGCGATCGAGGACCTCGACCGTGCGATCCAGGCGAACGCCCTCTCCGTTTCCCACCGGAACCTGCGCGGCGTCGCCAAAGGGCTTGCCGGCGACACCAAAGGCGCGCTCGCGGATTTCGACGCCGCCATCGACCTCGACCCGCACTTTGTCCCCGCGCTTCTCAACCGTTCTTCCTCCCGCCTGGCGGCCGCGGACTCGGCGGGGGCCGAAGCGGACGCCGGCAAGGTGCTGGCGGTCGAGAAGGACAACCTCCTGGCTCTCCGGGCGAGGGCCGAGGCCCGGCTGGCCCAGCGGCACTTTCCCGACGCGGAGGCGGACTTCACGCGGGCACTCGATCTCGCGCCCGAAGCCCTTGCGCTCCGGGTCCGCCGCGCCGCCGTGCGCCGCCTGGGCGGCAAATACCGCGAGGCGGCCGAGGACGCGAAACTTGCCCTGAAATCGGAGGACCCGGACGTCCGGTTCAACGCTGCAGGGGAGTACCTCGAGTCGATTTTTGCCGAAGCGACAGAGCCGACCTGGCAGGAAACAATGGTGCAGGTGGAAGCGGCGTTCATGGCCGCGCCGCCCCTGAAGCCGGATGAGATCCTGAAAATGATTGCGGGGCTCCGGAAGAACGGGCACACGCCTGCGGCTCGCGCGATGATGAAGGAATTCCTGAAGCGGTATCCCGAGGATCCGCGGGCGCCAGGCGTGCAGAAGGAGTTGCAGGAACTTGAGGGGCCGCCGCGGTAGAGGGTGCCGTTCCGTCCACCGCGTACATCGCCGCACGCTTCCCCCGCCACCATTGATTCGCAACCCCTTCTATGGTAATAACTTGCGAAGCGGGCTCTTCGGCCCGCCGGTTGCGAAAGGGTTCCATTGATGCTCGACACCTTCCGGGAAGATCTCAAGGTCTACATCCGGGCTCGCTATCCGGTTCTCTACCTCGTGAGCGGGGAAGAGGAGCGGGTTGAGCGGATGCTTTCGCGGATTGCGCTGGATCTGCAGAAGAAGGTCTTCTTCTGGACCTGCTCCGGCGGGTTCGAGTCCTCGCACATCCAGCAGGACCTGCTCGACGGGCCCCGGCCGCTTCTCGCCAGCCCGGTCGACTTCGGCGAGTCGAGCGCGCAGACTCCGGCGACGAAGACTCCGGCGGGCGCCCTGGATTTCGTGCTGAATTCGGCGGAGCGCGCGCTGTTCGTGCTCAAGGATTTCCACCCGTACCTCGACGAGCCGGCGGTCGTGCGGCGGCTGCGCGACGTCATCACCAACCTCAAGAAGTCGTTCAAGACGCTGATCCTGGTTTCGCCGGTCCTGAAAGTTCCCGAAGACATCGAGCGCGACGTCACCGTCGTCGACATCCCGCTTCCCGACGAGCACGAGCTCGCCGACCTGCTCAAGAATTTCCTCAACTCGGTGAAGGCCGACGGGCGCATCACCGTCTCGGAGGACAAGGACCTGTTCGAGCGCGTCTCCCGCGCCGCGCTCGGCCTCACCGAATCCCAGGCCACCAACGTCTTTGCCCGCGCCGCCGTCCGCGACCGCAAATTCAACATCGACGATCTCCCGCTGATCCTCTCCGAGAAAAAGCAGGTCCTCCGCAAGGGCGGCATCCTCGAGTTCTTCGAGCACCAGGAATCGCTGGGAAGCGTCGGCGGCCTCGAGCTCCTCAAGAAATGGCTCGGCTCGCGCAAGGACGCGTTCAGCGACCGCGCCCGTGCCTACGGCCTCCCGCAGCCGAAAGGCGTCCTCCTCCTCGGCGTCCAGGGCTGCGGCAAGAGCCTCTCCGCCAAAGCCATCGCCGCCGCGTGGAAACTCCCGCTCCTCCGCCTCGACATCGGGTCCATCTTCTCCGGCTACATCGGCGCCTCGGAAGCCAACATGCGCAAGGCCATCCTGACCGCCGAGGGCCTCTCGCCCGTCGTGCTGTGGGTAGACGAGATCGAAAAGGGGTTTGCCGGGATGAAGAGCGGCGGGAACTCCGACGCCGGCGCTTCGCTCCGCGTCTTCTCGACGTTCCTCACCTGGATGCAGGAAAAGACGAAGCCCGTCTTCGTGATCGCTACCGCGAACCGCATCGCCGACCTGCCCCCGGAGCTCCTGCGAAAGGGGCGCTTCGACGAAATCTTTTTCCTCGACCTGCCGAGCGCGAAGGAGCGGGAGGACATTTTCAAGATCCACGTGGCGAAGCGGAAACGGGATCCCGCGAAGTTCGACCTGAAGGCGCTGGCGGGGGTGGCGACGGGGTTCAACGGGGCGGAACTGGAAGAAGCGATCGTGGCGGCGATGTACAAGGGGTTCGCGGAGGACCGGGAATTCGGGACGGCGGATGTGATGACGTCGGTGAAGGAGACGGTGCCGCTGTCGGCGACGATGGCGGAGGAGATTGAGGCGTTGAGAAACTGGTGCAAGGGGCGGGCGCGGCCGGCGGGCGGGCAGTAAGGGAGGGACGCAGATGGTGATCCCGATCGGCGACGAGAATCCGCGGTCCAGGACTCCCTGGGTCTCGTGGACATTTGCGGTGCTGACGGGAATGGGGTACCTGCTGTTCCTGTCTTCGCGGCGGCCGATCGGCGGGGCCTTCGAGTTTTTTATTTCGCCCGTTCTCGCCTCCGATCCCCTCACCGCCGCGTGGTCGATCCTCGCGTTCGTCATCCTTGCCGACAACGTCGAAGAGCGCCTCGGCCCGCTGTTCCACGCCTGCCTCCTCATCGGCGCGGGCTGGGCCGGCGCCGCGGCACGCGCCATGGGCGGACCTTCCGAACTCCGACCTCTCCTCGGCATGGCCAGCGTCCCGTTCCCGTTCAGCGGCGCAGGCGCTGCGGCGACCGCCGCGGCCGTGGCGTACGCGATCCTGTTTCCGCTTCACCAGGTCAAATTTTTCAACCTGCTTGCGCCGCGCCGCCGGTACCGCTGGAGCGTGTTCGACATGTTCGACAGCGGGTCGAACGCGGTGAGCGAAACGTTTTATGTGACGTCGCCGTTCGGAATCCTGCTCTGGGGCCTCGGGATGCTGGCCGGCGCGTTCCTCGGGTCGCGCACCGGCGGAACCCTCGCTTCGCTCATCGTCGGCGCGATGGCCGGGCTGGGCGCCGGGTTCCTGGTCCGGATCAAGTCGGGGCAGCCGGCGTTCCCGAGCGAGCTTGAAGAACCGGTCGCGGTCCCCGCGCGTTCCACCGCGGCCGCGCCGCTCGCCGCTTCGGCCACGGGCGAAGTTTCCTCGCCGGCCACCTGGGATCGCGTCGCGCCGAAACCGCTTCAGGCCCCCCCGCCGTTCGCGATCGGCGGATGGGCGGTGTTGCGCGAGACGGACGAGCTTTACGACGTCGGGCGACTCGGGCGGGTTGCGGCAAAGTACATGGGCGTCCCCGTGGCGGACGCCACCCGGCGCATCCGCCAGACGCGCGGCGTGCTTGCTCGCCGCCTCGACAGGGACCGCGCGCTGGCCATGGCCAAGGCGGTGACCGACGCCGGCGTCCCCGCGTTTGCGGTCTGGGAGGAACAGGTTGGCGGGCTGCCGGAAGCGCAGATGGCGACGTCGTGCGGCTGCAATGCAGGCGGGATGGAGTTCGATCTCGAGGGCGGCAGGAAGGCGGCGTTCGGGTGGGGGGATGTCGCGGTAATCACAGCGGCGCGCGTGGACGAGAAGGACCAGAACGTCACCGTCGTCGATTCGAATCCCGCGGGGATGGACGCGCCGGCGATCCTGACGCGCGACCGGGTCACGCAGACCACCTTGATCGACGTCGTCACGCTGAAGCCGCCCGCGCGGTTCCGCGTCGCCCGGCAGGAGGCGGCGCTTGGCGGTGCCGGCGACCTCTCCAGCGCCGGTTTCCGGCAGTTCGCGACCTCGGCGCTCAAGAACCGGGGCGCCGCGCCCGTCAACAAGGGGCTCTCCGTGATCGCTTCGCGGGGTTCCTGGGGGTACCTCGCGTTCGACAACGCCACTTCGTACGAGGAATACCTCTGGTGGCTCCTGCAGGTGATCCGCCGCCGTTCGGGCCGCCCGGCTGACGGCCCGGCCGCCGCCCCCCCCGCGAGCGGAAACGCCGCCGCCGCTTACCTCGAATAAGAGCCCGCCATGCTCCTCCTCCCGATTTCCGACGAAAACCCGACGCAGCGGCGCCCGTTCGTCACGCACACGCTGCTCGCCGTCAATGTCCTCGTCTACCTCATCGGGCTCCTCACGGGCACAAGCGAACAGATCTTCCAGAAGTTCGGCCTCGTCCCCAATAACTTCCATTTCTTCAACCTCGTCAGCTCCCAGTTCATCCACGCCGGCATCCTTCACCTCGCCGGGAACATGCTCTTCCTCTGGATTTTCGGCGACAACGTCGAGGACCGGCTCGGCCGCGGCTGGTACCTGCTGATGTACCTGGCGTCCGGCGCGGCCGGCGCCATCGGCCACGCCATCGCGGTCGCCGGGACCGAAATCGCCCAGGTCCCGCTCGGCGGCGCCAGCGGCGCCATCAGCGGCGTCCTCGCCGCCTACATGATCTTCTACCCCAACCAGCCCGTCCGCATCTTCTACCTCATCCTCCTCTACCCCGGGTTCTTCCACGTCCGCGCCCTCTGGGTCATCGGCGTCTTCGCCGGCCAGCAGGTCCTCATGATCGCCCTCACCCGCGGCCACGACCACGTCGCCTACTGGGCCCACCTCGTCGGGTTCATCGTCGGCGCCGGCTTCGCCCTCGCCGACCGCTGGGTCAACGGGATGCCCGCGGAAACGCTCGCCGCCGGAGCGGGGTGGAAGCCGTGGCGAAGCGGCCGGGGCACGTCGAGCGCTTCGCGGATTTTCCGGGCGCCGCCTGCGATTCCGCCGATGGAACTGCCCCCGGCGCCGTCGTTCGAAGTGCCGATGGCGCGGGTGGCGGAGGGGTGGGCGGTATTGCGTGCGGACGACGCGCTGGTGGACGTTTCTGCGCTCTCCGCGGTCGTGGCGCGGGTGACGGGGGAGCCGGTCGTGGATGCGGCGCGGCGGATCCGGAGCACTCGCGGGGTCCTCGCCCGCGGCCTCACGGTCGAAAAGGCCCGGGCCACGCGCGATCTCTTGAAGGCCGCCCGCGGTCCCGCCGCGTTCCTCGTGGACGAAACGGCCGCCCCGCCGTTCCCGCCCGCCGCCGCCGCTTCCAGCGCCGCTGCCGGGCCGCCCGGGTTCCAGTTCGACATGGCCGACGGCGGGAAATGGACGGTGCCGTGGAACCGGGTCGTCGCCGTCTTCGCGGCCCGCCTCGACCGCCGCGCCCCGGCGCCGGCCTCGGGTACGAAGCTCTACACCCGCGCCATGGAACGGTTCATCGAAACCACGCTCGTGGACGTCATCACGCGCAACCCGGAAGGCCGCATCCGCCTCGCCCAGGACACCGAGCGCTTCGGCCCCGCCGCACGCGACGAGTCCACTGCGGAAATGCAGGCGTTCTGCTCTTCCATCCTCCGCCACCGCGGCGCCGTCCCGCTCAACAACGGCGTTGCGGTCGTCGCGGGTAAGGGCTCCTGGGGGTACCTCCGGTTCTCGGGAGAGGGGGACTACGAGGACTACGCGTGGTGGCTGTTCCAGTTGATTTCGGCGCGATCGAGTGTCGGGAAGCGCGCCTGGATCGAGTAGGGCGGGGGACGAAAAAAACCTGATTTTCCGGGTTTTAACTCATTCTTACATGTGATAGGATTCGCTGTACGAAGCAAAATCAGGGCGAAAGGAGGTCGCCGGGTCAGGCCAGGATGGCTGGAGCAGTCCGACGTGCGAGGCGTGCAACATAGAGCAGGTGACGGCCTCATTCATACATGCTTTCGTCCAACCGGCGCCTAAGGTCGCGCCGGTGAGACGCCGCAACTCGCAGTCTGGCGCTATTCGCTCTCGAAGCCTCATGACCGGCGCACCGGCGGATCGGTGCCACCGACGGGGTGGGAAGCCTTCCGGGACCCTTGAACTACCCGTGTCCAGACTGTCGCAGAGCCGTTTCGGTCGTCCCAATAAACCAACATCAGAGGCATCGTCCAACCATGCGCAAAAAAGGGTTCACGCTCATCGAACTGCTGGTCGTTATCGCGATCATCGGCATCCTTGCCGCGCTTCTGCTGCCCGCCCTGGCTGCCGCCCGTAAGGCGAGCCGCAAGACGGACTGCAAGAACAGCCTGAAGCAGGTCGGGATTTACTTCAGCCTGTACGAATCGAAGTTCAAGTCCTACCCGACGCCGACGGCTGCGACCTGGTTCCAGCTGCTGTGGAGGTCGGACATGGCGACGGACGGTAACCTGTTCCGCTGCGCGGTGGTCGGCAAGGCTGGCGCCGGCACGCACTACCAGGGCCTGACGGCGACGGGCGGCTCGTACGCTCCCGCTGGCGGTGCTTCCTACACCGTTCCCGCCACCGGCATCGGAGACAGCGCACCGCCGGATCTGCCGCTCGCTTGCGACGACGATGTCGCCGCCGGCGTTCCGAACCACGGCACGGGCGACGACCGCAACGTCCTGTTCTTCCAGGGCCGC
>JAIOPR010000340.1 GCA_021413805.1 Planctomycetota bacterium | reverse complement strand
GGGAAGAACGCGGTTTTCATCTGAGCGTGAAAACAAATCCACGCGGGCCGGGCGGAGTCGGCCCTCAAACGAAAGGCCCTTCAAAAATCCATCCTGGGCCGACGTAGCCTGGTCCGCGGGGATTTTTTCTCACGCTCAGAGATCGCGCGGGCCGGATGATCCGCGGCAATCAGCTCCTCGATATTGGTCGGGACCAGCTCCAACTGCTCACGCATCGCCGTTTCAAGCCGGACCTCTCCCGCGACAGGCCGCTTCGCGTCGCTCATGAATCCACTCCAGTGTTGGAATTGCTCTTCCAACACGCGAGGGCGCAAAACTGTTCGCGGCGAATGTCGTTTTCCCTCTGAGCGTGAAAAAAATCCACGTGGGCCGGGCGGAGTCGGCCCTCAATCGAAATACCCTTCAACAGTCAACACGGGGCCGACGCAGCCTGGTCCGCGGGGATTTTTTCTCACGCTCAGAGCTACGGCGCCCACGCGCAGCGGAAGCCCGCTTCCAGCGCATCCGCGCCGCTTCCCGGCGAACGGGCGGTCACCTGCGCCGACTTTTCGCCCGTGTCGTAACGGCCGCCGCGAAGGGTCTTGACGCCCTTGTAGAGGGAATTCGCGGTGTCGTAATCGGCGGTCGTCCATTCTTTCTCGTTGCCGGCCATGTCGAAACACCCGAAAGGGCTGACGTCGCCGGGCATCGACCCCGGCGCGAGCGGCCCGGGCGAGAGTTTGGCGACGTTGGCTTTCCCGGCGGCGAAATCATTGCCCCAGGGGAAGAGCCGGCCGTCCTCGCCGCGCGCGGCCTTCTCCCACTCGTCCTCGGTGGGCAGCCGCCAGCCGGCGCCTTTCCATTTCGCGAACTCGGAAGCATCGGCGAAGGTCACGCCACGGACCGGGAGCGGCCCCTGGCCGTCGGGGAGTTTGCCGCCAGTCCAGGACTTCGGCGCATTCATATCCTTGCCGGACGCCTTCATCGCCGCGAGGAACCCGGCGTACTCGTCGCAGGTCACCTCGCGGGCCTGGATCCAGAACGAGGGCAGGTCTTTCTCGACGCGCCCTTCGCCGGCGAGGAACTTGCCGCCGTGGACGTAGGCGAGGCCGGGCGGGATCAGTTTCAGGACGCGGTCCTTCCCCGCGGATGCTTCCTTGTGCGTCCCCATGTAGCCGAGCGCCTTCTCGTAGTCGTCAAGCGCTTCCTGCAGCTTGTTGTCCCTCTCCAGTTTCGCGGCCGACTGCGCAAACTTGTCCGCCGCATCGGACTTCCGCTTTTCGATCAGGGGGGCGAGAGCCGTCACCTGCTCGGTCGAGCCCAGGCGGGAGGCTTCCTGGAAGAGCTCGAGGGCGCGGACGGGGTCGTTTTCGTTGGACGCCTCGCGAAGAGCGGCAGAGTAGCGATCGGCGGAAGTCGTTTTTTCGCGCGCCTCCACGAGCCTGGCTTCCGCGTTCGCCAGACCTTCGAACTTCCATTTCGTCGCGAGCACGACAGCCCGCTCGAGGAGTTGGACGGCGTCCTTCGGCTCCTTGGCTTCCCGGGCCTCTTTCACATCGCGCTCAAATTCCGCCTTCGCGTCGTCGCGCTCGTGGTTGCGGGCCGCTTTCGTCTCGGCGTCCTTGACCTTGGCCTCGACGTCGATGATCGACGGGCAGGTCGGGTCCGCCGTGCGCGCGGCCTCGAGCAACCGGCGCGCTTCGGTCGGGTCGTTGGCGTCGGCCCTGCGCGCCGCCTCGGCCAGCTTTTCCTCCGCCGTGCGCCTCGCGAGCGCCTTCGGGTCCACCGGCGGGTTGCCGTCGTTCGGGCCGGGTCCAGGCCCCGGGTCGGGATTCACATGTGGCGCACCGGGCCCGGCCGGGCCCGGCTTCGACACGAGGGCCGACCACTTCGCCCAGTGCGCTTTCAGGTTCGACACGAAATCACGCTTCACTCCATCCGGCGGCACCAGCCCGAGAGCCACGGTCCCGCCGGCGGCCACGAGAAGCAGCAGGAGAAGCATGGCGGGCGCCCTGGAGCGGCGGCGGACGATCGTCACGCCGGTGGACGTCACGTTCTTCGGGCGTTCGAGCGAAGTGTGTTCGCCCATCGCGATGCGAGGGCGCTTGCCGGCGAGGAACGACTCCATGTCGTCGAGGATCGCCTCGGGAGACTGGTACCGCTCTTCCGGCAGCTTGCCCAGGCACTTGAGCACGATCGAATCGAGCTCGCGCGAAACTTTCGGGTCGTAGGAACTCGGCGCCGGCGGTTCGTCGTAGATGTGCTTCGACAGCAGGCTGATCGCCGTGTCTCCCTCGAACGGCGTCCGCCCCGTCGCGAGCTGGAACAGCATCACGCCCAGCGAATAAATGTCGCTCCGGATGTCCGCGGGCTTGCCCTGCGCCTGCTCCGGGCTGATGTATTTCGGCGTGCCCATCACGGTGCCGGGCAGCGTCTTCTCGTTGTCTTCCTTCTTGAGTTTCGCCAGCCCGAAATCCATCACCTTGATTTTCACGTTGCGGAAGTTCGTGAAGAGGACGCTCGAGCCGTGCTTGCGCGTCTCGCCGTACGGCGCCTGCACCTCGGGCCCGCCGCCCGTGGAAACCAGGATGTTCGAGGGTTTGATGTTGCGGTGCACGATCTTCTCCGGCGAATTCCACGCCGCCTTCAGCGCCTTCGCCACCGCCAGCCCGATCACCACGACTTCCGGTTCGTCGAATTTCCGGCCCTTGTCGATGAACTTCTGAAGCGTCGCGCCGTCCACGAACTCCATCGCGAACCACTGCGCCCCTTCGTGCTCCCCTGCGCCGTAAACCTGGATGATGTGGTTGTCGTTGATCGACGCCAGGCACTGCGCTTCACGCCGGAACCGCGTCACGAAATCCGACTCGCGCGTCATGTCGGCGTTCAGGAACTTCACCGCGACCTGCCGGTTCAGCGAGCGCTGCCGGCCAAGATAGACCTTCCCCCAGCCTCCCTTGCCGAGGATTTTGTCGGTGAAGACGTCGAAGTCGCCGATTGCGAGGACAGGCACGCCGTGGCTCCGATGAGACGGGGAGATTCTATGGGAAGGGCGCGGGCACGGCAACGAGAGCCACTACTACTCGGCGGAAGCGGTGGCGAGGAGCTCGTCGAGAATGGAGCCGTCGCGCGGAGATTCGCCGCGGAGAGCGCCCCGGGCGGCGTCGTCCCCCATGGTCAGCGCGCGGATCGTTTCGGCCGCCTGCCGTCGCACGTCGAGGTGCCGTCCGGCGTCGCGCAGAATTTTCGCCAGGCCGGGAAGCGCCTTCCGCAGCGACAGCGTGTGGGCGACGGCGATCCAACCCGAGGCGTCCTCGTCGGGCAACGGGCACTCGAGCGCGGCAAGCACCTCGTCGAACCGGCCCGCGGCCAGCCCCCAGAGGACGCGATCCCCTCCTTCGGCGTCGCGCCAGCGGCTCTCGAACCGCCGCACGGCCTCTTCAGCTCCCGCCAGCCGGAAAAACGCCGCCGCGGCCAGCCGCCGGACCACCGGGGCGCGTTTCCTGTCCTCGAGCACGGCGGCCGCCGACTCCTTCGCCCCCGTCGCGTTCGCGGCGACCGCGAGCCCCATCGCCTCGATGACTTCGCGCGCCCGGAGCATCGGGTCCACGATCCGCTCCGCCAGGAACTTTTCTTCCGGGGTCATTCGCAGGAACAGCTCTTCCGCGGAAACGACTCGATCAGCCGGATCGCCTCGGTGCGCACCATCCCGCTGCGGTCTTCGTCGCGCGCGATCGGGGCGAGCACGAGGACGGTCTCGGGGCGGGTGATCGTGTGGATGGCGTCCATCCACGGCACGAGTTCATCATCGGTCACGCCCGGCTTCTCGAGGAGTTCCTCGAAGGGCCATCGCGGCTCTGCGGTGCTCATGACGGGAATTCTATCATGCCGGCCGGCTCACTGTTTCGTCGCGAGTGCCTGCGCCCGCTGCGCCAGTTCCACGAACTCCTTGCGCGTCCCCGTCGGGTCGCTTCCGAGCCCGCCTTTCGCCAGCTCGATCGCGAGGCCCCAGTTCGCGCGTTCCTTGTGCTCCGATTCGCGCAGCATCATCCCGAACATCGCGACCGCCGCGGCGAAATCGAAGTCGGGGCTTGCCCCGGCGTCCGTGGCGGGGGGCGTGAAGGGCACCTCGATTTTCTCGCTGACGTCGCCGGCCGGGGCCTTGAAGCGCAGCTTGACGGTGAGCATTTCGGGGCTGGCGGCGGCGGGGACCTGCGCCTGGGGTTTCTGGTACTTGAGCGGGTCGATCGAGATCGAGTCGAGATCCTGTCCTGCGGGGACGATCTCGTAGAGCGCCGTCACCTGGTGCCCGGCGCCGATTTCCCCGGCATCCTTCTTGTCGTCGTTGAAGTCCCTCGCGGCGAGCATCCGCTTCTCGTAGCCGACCAGCCGGTAACCGGCGACGAACGCAGGGTTGAACTCGACCTGGATCTTGACGTCCTTCGCGATCGTCCAGAGCGTGCCGGTCATCTGCTCGACGAGCACCTTCCGCGCTTCCCCGATGCTGTCGATGTACGCCGCGTTGCCGTTCCCTTTGTCGGCGAGCTGCTGCATATGCGAATCGGCGTAGTTCCCCATCCCGAACCCGAGCACCGAAAGAAAAACACCGGACTGGCGCTTCGCCTCGATCAGGCTCGACAGCCCGCTGGCGCTGGAGATGCCCAGGTTGAAATCGCCGTCGGTGCACAGGAGGACGCGGTTGATACCGTCCTTGATGAAATTGTCCTGCGCGACCTGGTAGGCGAGCTGGATTCCCTGCCCGCCGTTCGTGGAGCCGCCCGCGGCCAGGTTGTTGATCGCGGCCTCGATCTCCTTCCGGTGAGCCCCGCTCGTGGGCGGGAGCACGAGCCCGGCCGAGCCGGCGTACACCACCATGGAAATCCGGTCCTGTTCCCGCATCCGGGAAACCAGCAGCCGCAGGGAATCCTGGACGAGCGGAAGCTTGTTGGCCTCGCTCATCGACCCGGAGACATCCACCAGGAACACCAGGTTCGCCGGCGGCGCCTTGGCGAATTCCGGGTCGTTCCCGCGCAGCCCGATCCGCACCAGCCGGTGCTTCGGCGCCCACGGCGCCGCGTGCGATTCGACGTGGACGGAGAAGGGCTTCCCATCCGCCGGCGGCGCGTAGTCGTACTTGAAGTAGTTCAGCATCTCCTCGATCCGCACGGCGTCGCGCGGCGGAAGCTGGCTGGAGGCGATGAAGCGGCGCGTGTTCGAGTAGCTCGAGGTATCGACGTCCACCGAGAAGGTCGAGAGCGGGTCGTCGGCGACGCGGTGGAAATCGTTTTCTTCGCGGTGCGCGTACTGTTCGGCGGTCCCTTGCTCCGTCGCGGACGGTCCCTCGACCGGCGCGGCCGGAGGCGCGGCGAGCTGTCCACCCCCGGCAGCCACTCCCAGGAACGCGCGCCCCTGGCCTCCCTGTCGGCCTCTCGTTCCACCGGCGTCATAGGCCTCGTTGTGATCCGATTCTTCCGCGTCAGGGAAGTAGATCGCCGGGTCGCCCATGGTGTCGACGCGGGGAATTCCTTTCCTCTCGAAGATATCCCTGGGCCTCTCCATGTCCAACCGCCGCTCCTGCATCGAAGCGATCGGGACGATGCATCCGCCCTCCTCCCGCGGTTTCGCCTTCTCCCGGAACGTGAACCACGTCGCAGCGGCCAGCACCAGCATGTGGACCCCGGCAGCGACGAGAAACGGCCACGAACGGAGAAGTCGGCGCATGGAAATTCCCCCCTGGAGCGCGCCGGCAAGCCCGCGTTTCCTCGACCGTTCGAGGACAAGCGGCCCTCCCGTGCGTGCCGACGTCTGAACGGGAATTCGGTCGGGAGGGATTGATCGGAATCAAATAAATTTGTCGCCGGACGGTGCCATCGACATAGTCCGCTCCGTTCTCACTTTTTATCTCCCCGCCCTGCTCGGCCTCGGGTCGTTTCTCACGGGACACGAGCCACTTCCCGGCCATCGGTGTTTGAAGTGAAAAACCGTCACTGGGCCTGCGCAGCCTGGGTCCGCGGGATTTTCTCTCGGCCTCTCTGCGCCCTCCCCTTTGTCCTCCGTGTCCTCTGAGGTCCCGCCGTTCTCCGTAAGCCGCCGCCCATCTCTCCCTCTACTCCCGTATCCGCTTCCGCCTCAAAATATGGTGATAGTTCTGCGCAAACCGGTGGGCCTCGTCGCGCACATACTGCAGCAGCCGGAACCCGGGGCGGTGCGCGTCGGGCCGTATCGGCTCCGCTCGCCCGGCGAGCCAGAGATGGTCCCCCTCGTGCTTCGCGAGCCCGACCGTCAGCGGCGGGCGGACGCCGGCCTCCTTCATCGCCGCGAGCGCGGCATTCAGGTGCCCCTGCCCTCCGTCGATCATCAGCACGTCGGGGAACGCGGCCTCTTCGTTCTTCAACCGCGTAAACCGACGCAGGACGACCTCCTTGATGGAAGCGTAGTCGTCGATCTGGTCGACCGTCTTGATCTTGTAGCGCCGGTACCCGCTCTTGAACGGCACGCCGTCCACGAACGACACGAGGCTCCCGACCGAGTCCGTTCCCTGCAGGTGCGAAATGTCCGTCCCTTCGATCACCCGCGGCCGCAACTCCATCCCGAGCAGGTCGCGCAGGTCGTCCACGCTCTTCACCGGGTCCAGCGGGATCAGGTCGGTCTCCAGCGAGTCGTCGAGATCCTGGTGGTCGCGCAGCTGCTCGATCGCCTGCACCTGGTCGCGAACGACCGCCGCCAGCTCGTATTCCCGCGCGTCGCTGTGCGCTTTCATCCGCGCCTTCATTTCCCGCAGCAGGTCCCGCTTCGCCCCTCCCATCATCCGCCGGAAATTACGGATGTCCTCCGTGTACGCCTCCTGCGGGATCTTGTCGGCGCACGGCGCGGTGCAGCGCCCGATGTTCCACAGGAGGCACGGCCGGAAAAATCGCCGCTTGTCGTCGTCCTCGCGGATGTCGATGGTGCAGGTGCGGAAGCGGAAAATCCGCTGGAAAACTTTCAGCGCCGCGCGGAGCTGGCCCGAGTGCGTGAACGGCCCGATGAAGGTCGCCTTCTCCGGCTCCCCCGCCGGCACATACGCCCCGCCCCCCGCCGCCGCTCGCTGCCGCGCGATCACGTCCATCTCCCGCGTCAGGAAAATGTACGGGTACGCATCCTGCGAAATCCCCAGCACCGTGAACGACTTGTCGTCCTTCTCCCTCGCGTTGTACCTCGGCTGGATGTCCTTGATCAGGCGCGATTCCATGAGAAGCGCGTCGACTTCGGAGTCCGCCTGAAGCGTCTCGAGGTCTTCAACCTGCTCCACCATCGCCGCGATCCGCGGCTCGTGGTCGGCGGACGGCTGGAAATACGACGACACCCGGCTCCGCAGCGATTTCGCCTTCCCCACGTACAGCACGACCCCCTTGGCGTCTTTCATGAGGTACACGCCGGGCGAGTCGGGAAGCGCCGAAAGTTTTTCGCGGAGCGGGTCGCTGGTCACAGGGGCGATTGTCGCCTATCGGCTTCGCGCGCCACAGCCCCGGGTTTCATTCGCCGCGGCGGCGGAACCGCCTCTTGATCTTCGCGGGCGGCTGGCTCTTCCTCGCCGGGGGAATGGAGCCGGGCGGCGAAGCGCCGGGGCGCGCCGGCGCGGCTGCCGGCGG
>JAIOPR010000359.1 GCA_021413805.1 Planctomycetota bacterium | reverse complement strand
ATGTGGACGACAAGGTGACGCTGCCGCAGGGGGTGACGGCGAGGATTGATCCCAAGGCGGGGGTGTTCGAACTCCTCGAAGGGGCGGTGAGGTAAGACCGGTCGTCACTTTCTGTGACCGCAAGCCTCCACCCGCTAACATCCGCCTCCCTCAGTCCGTACCTTCTGCACAACTCACGGAGGTCCCATGACCCGTTTCGCCGTCGCTGTTGCCGTTCTTGTCGCAGCCCTCGCCGTCCGCGCTGAGGATCCCGCCACGGTCCGCACGGCGCAACTCCTGGGGATCGAGGAATACCGGATGGCCAACGGCCTCCGCGTCGTCCTTTATCCGGACTCCACGCAGCCGAAGATCACCGTGAACCTCACGGTCCTCGTCGGCTCGGTCAACGAAGGCGCGGGCGAGATGGGAATGGCCCACGTCTTCGAACACGTCCTGTTCCACTCGGTCGAGGGATTCCCCGACATCTCCGCGTCGCTCAAGGAACTCGGCGCGAACTACAACGGCACCACCTCGTTCGACCGCACCAATTTCTTCGAGACTTTCAACGCCTCGCACGAAAACCTCGAGACCGCCATCCGGCTCGAGTCCGGCCGCCTCGGGCGCGCCGTGATGAAGCCGGACGACCTGGAGCGCGAAGGAAAGATCGTCGAGAGCGAATTCGACATGGGCGCTTCCAACCCCCAGCGCACCGTGATCATGCGGATGTTCGGCGCGATGTACGACTTCCACGCTTACTCGCGCGAGCCGATCGGGACGATCGAGGACTTCAAGTCGCTGAAGGTTGAGAACATCAAGGTCTTCTACAAGAAGTACTACCGCCCGGACAACGCGGTGCTGTTCGTGACCGGGAAGTTCGACACGGCGGACGTGCTGGGGCTCATCACGAAGCATTTCGGCCCGCTCCCGGGCGGCACCGAAGGACGGCCGAACTACACGACGCGCGAGCCGGCCTCCACGGGCGAGCGCCGTTTCTCCGTCCGCAAGCCCGGCGAGGCCTCCGTCGTCATCGCCGGCTGGCGCGTCCCCGGCGCCGCCCACCAGGACTCGGCCGTCGCCGACGTCTTCTCCCAGATGCTCGCTTCCGGCAAGTCCGGCCCCCTTTACGAGGCGATCGTGGGGAAGGGCCTCGCCGCGAACGTCGGGTGCGGCTCGTTTACGCTTCGCTACGCCTCGCCGCTGTTCGTCCTGGCCACCGTCCCGAAGGACAAGGACGCGGAACTGGTGGAAGTGGCGATCCTCGACATCCTCGAGAAGAAGGCCGCTTCCCTCACCGATGACGACCTCGAACGCGCGCAGAGCGTGATGGAGAAGGATTTCGACGACCTCTTCAATAACGCCCAGTCGCTCTCGATGGCGCTGAGCGAGGCCGAGTCGTGGGGCTCGTGGAAGCTGCTGCTCGCGCGGCGGGAGCAGACGAAGGGCGTGACGCTGGAAGCGATCAAGGCGTTCGCGGCGAAGTACATCCGCCTGGAAAACCGCGTCGTGGGGCGGTTCATCCCGGACGACAAGGCCGCCGCGGTGCAGGTGGAGCCCGAGCCGGACGTGAACGTCTACGACCCGATCCTGGCAAAAATGCCGGCGACGCTGCACCAGGCGAAAGGATTCGACTACGTCTCCGCTAATGTGCAGGCCGCGCTGAAATGGAGCGACGTCGGCCCGGCGAAGATCGGGATCATCCGCAAGGAAACGAACGGCGACCACGTCCATGTGCACCTGTTCATGCCGCTCGCGGGCCGCAAGGAAGTCTTCCCGAAGGCGACGGCGGGGGATGCGCTTGCGGCGCTGATGACGGAGCGGACGAAGACGCTGTCGAAAGACGAGCTGAGCAAGAAACTCGCGGACCTGAAGTCGGAAATCTCCGTCACGATCGCCATCGACGGCGCCAATGTTTCGATCACCACGACGAAACAGTCCTTCGCGGAAGCGATGAAGATCGCGCAGGAAATGCTGCGGACGCCGGTGATCGAGGAGGCTGCGCTCAAGGAATTCGTCCAGAGCACGACGGACCAGATCAAGTCCACGCTTGACGAGCCGCAGGTCATTTTCCAGCGGGAGATGCCGAAGATGCTGCTCCCCGAGGGGGATCCGCGCCGCGGGCTGAGCCCCGAGCAGGAGATGGCCGAGCTGGGAAAGTTGACGGTCGAATCGGTCCTGGCGTTCCACAAGGAATTCATGGGCGCCACCGGGATGATCGGCGGGATCGTCGGCGACGTCGATGCGAAGGATGTCGAGGCGCAGTTGCTCCCGATCGTCGCGGACTGGAAGGCCGCAAGGCCCGGCGTGTTCGAGCCGACGCTCGCGGTTGACAAGCTCCAGTCCGCCGAAGCCCACGCCGAAACCCCCGGGAAGCCCAGCGCGTTCACGGTGCTGCTCCAGCCGATCCACCTCTCGGTCCTTTCCCCCGACTACATCGCCATCCAGGCCGCCGCCTCGGCACTTTTCCAGGACATGCTCGCTTCCCGCATCCCGAAAAAGGTGCGCGGCGAAAAGGCGCTCAGCTATTCCACCGGCGGCTCGGTCGTCGCCGACCTGCGCGGCGACTTCGGCATGGTCGTCCTCTACACGATGACGAAGCCGGAAAACGCTTCCAAGGCGCTTGAGCTCATCCGCAGCGAGCTGGCGGAAGCGCTCAAGTCCGGGATCACGGAAGAGGAACTTGCCGCGTTCAAGAAGTCCTACGGCAACCAGGTTTCCGAGGGGCGTGCCAACGACGGGCGCCTTGCCGGCACGATCGTCACGTTCAAGCTCGCCGGCCAGGACTTCACGCTGTGGAAGACGCTCGACGACGCTTCCGCCTCCCTCACGACCGAGGCCGTGAACGCTGCGCTTCGCAAGTACATCGACCCGGCGAAGATGGGCCTGATCCAGGTCGGGGATTTCGAAGGGGCGAAGACGAAGAAAGACAAGAAGGAGCACGAGAAGGACGGCGACAAGTAGGACAAGACAAGCGCGAGAGGGACGGGAGCCCGGGCCGCGGTCCGCGGCTCCCGTCCGGTTTGCCCATGCGAGTTTCCGCGCTTCTGCCGCGCAATTCCGCGCGTTGAGTGGCTTGCAACCCGCAGAACCCTGGAATTCCGCCCATGGACTTCGATTTGCTTCCCGAAGGGGAGCCGTCGCTTCGCCGAATTCCACTTTCCCCGCCCGTGACCCCGGAGAACTCCCCCGTGAAACAAACACTCTGCGTTGTCGTCCTGTCCCTGGCGTCGCTTCTGGGCGCCGGATGCGGTTCCCGTGAATCGCAGGGCGGCCCCGCGGGCCCTGGAGGAGCGCCGGGCGGAGGCATCCCGTGTGACTCCGGCGACGGAGCGGCCGTGATCAAGGGGAAGGCGTCCTTCGAAGGCGAAGTCCCGGAGGCCAAAAAGCTTTCCGCGGAGAGCGATCCCGTGTGCGCCGCGATGCACAAGGACGGAGTGCCCGCCGAAGACGTCAAGGTCAAGGACGGCGCCCTCGCCAACGTCTTCGTCTGGGTGAAGAAAGGCCTCACGACGAAATATCCGGCGCCCACCGAAGCGAAAGTGCTGACCCAGTCCCAGTGCCGCTACGAGCCGCACGTCATGGGCCTCCAGGTCGGTCAGCCGCTCACGATCAAGAACCAGGACGAAACCATGCACAACGTCCATTCGCTTCCAAGGTCGAACCAGGAATTCAATTTCGCCCAGACGAAAAAGGGCGACGAGGCGACGAAGAAGTTCTCGATCCAGGAGGTGATGGTGAAGTTCAAGTGCGACGCGCACGGCTGGATGAGCGCTTACGTCGGCGTCGTGAACAACCCGTTCTACGCCGTGACGGCCGAGGACGGGACGTTCGAGATCAAGGGGCTGCCGGCGGGCGAGTATGTCATCGGCGCGTGGCACGAAAAGTTCGGGACGCAGGAATTGACGGTGAAAGTCGGGGACAAGGAAACGCAGACGGCGAATTTCACGTTCAAGGCGAACTGATACGGGCACCTGATAGCATGACCCGCCCATGAGTCCTCTTCCGCGAAGCAGCGCCCAACCCCCGGGCCTGCACTACGACCCGAATTTCGTCGGGGACAGCGACCACCTCGAGATCATGGGGTGGCTGAAGACGATTCACCCGATCTGGGAGAACCGGTACTCGGACCGCCGCCCGCCGCCCCCTGGCCAGTCGCAGCGCCCTCTGCTTCGCCCCGTCTACTGGCTCGGCAATTGGCAGTTCGCCTGCCTCGACTACTACCGGCCGCCGACCGGGATCGCCAACCGGTGCGTCGCCGCCGAACCGTTCCCGCCGGTCCTCGCGCGGCTCGTGAAGCGCATCGAGGACATCGTCCACCGGAAATTCCCTCCCGCGTTCGTCCCGAAAGGCTGGCACTGCAATACCTGCCTCGTGAACCTCTACGGCGACCGCATCGAGAACGGCAAGCGCACCGACACGGCCCGCGTCGGCGAGCACAAGGACTTCGAGCCCGGCCCCGTCGCTTCCATCTCCGTCGGCGAACGCGCGCTCTTCCAGTTCGTCGCCAGCAGCAGCCCCGGCAGCCGCGACGGCGTCGCCCTCCAGCAGTGGCTCGACGATGGCTCCCTCCAGGTCTTCGCCGGCAAATACTGGAAGCAGCAGGTCTTCCACCGCGTCCAGCGCGTCGATCGCCGCGACGGCGCCTGGTTCGAGATCCCGGTCGAGGGGTTCGACACGCGGCGCGTGAATTTCACGTTCCGGTACGTTCCGGACAAGCATGTCGTGGCGTTCAGCGAGTTGTCGATTGAGGCGCGGGACGATGTAAGGAAATACGTGGAAGAGCTGGCGAAGCACTCGGAGTGGTTTCGTGGGGCGTTGAAGGGGTGACGGGGAAGGGGGCGGAGCAGCTCTCGGGACAGGAAACCCACGCCCCGACGGTCAAAAGCTGTACCGCGAGACCCACTTTGTCGGCGTGAACCAGGGGATCGGGATGGGAGAAAGGGGCGGAGCGGCGCGCGGCTTCATGAACTTTCGAAAATCGGCACGCTCACCTGTCCGGTAGAAATTCGTGAGCCACGCGAAATCGGCGCGCCACCAGTCGGACGCCCACTGGTCGAGGTCCCGGATCCCGGCTTCGTGCAACAGGGCGATTGACAACTGCGTCGCTTCGCGCTCGTACACCGCAATTTCCTCCATCTCCTGCTCTGTCTTTTTCAGGTTCGGATCCTGGCCGATCACGCGGAAGCGTTCGTTCGTGTTCCACTGGACGGTGTGGCCGAACAGGTGGATGAGGACGAACAGGGCGACCTCGGCGTCGTTTGCGTAGTCGATCTTGATCGCGACGCCATCGAAATCCCCGGTATTCGGGTCTGGCACGTCCGTGATCCCGACCGGGATCCCGTACTTGTCCTCGATGTGTCGCTTGACGATGTTAAATGTTTCCGTCAGGCGATCATGGGTTGCATCCATCACGCCTCCTCCCGATGCGAAAGCTGGATTCGAGACGCCGAGTCTACCCACGCGCGACCGGAGAGCGGCTCGACTTTCCCTTCCCATGCCCTGGCGCTTCTCGACGGCCTCAACGCGCGAGGCGACGCGTTGGCAGCGTGCGGAACCTGCGCCGCTCGACCTATCCAATGCGCCCCTTCAGTCCCAGGAACGCCTCGCCCCATCCCGCGCTCGCCCCCTCCGCCTTCACGCGAAGCCGCTTCCCCACGAATCCGGCCGCGCCCAGGAGCCTCATCCAGGTCGCCCGCGAAAACACCCCGAGCTTATGACGGTCATGCACGGCGCGGACTCTTCGCCCCACGCGCAGCAGCATCGTGAAGTCCACGACGAAGGTTGAATCCGCCGGTTCGGGGTCCCAGGTCCACTCGAGGTATCTCAGCCCGCGCGGTCCCTGGTCATTCCCTCCCGTTCGAAGGTGAGGCCGAAGCGTTTCCTTGACCGCGTCGGGCACGAAGAGCGCCGCCCCGCCCGGCGCGCAATGCACCCACGCCGTCCGCATGGCACGCCGAAGGTCGTTCTCCGTCGTCATGTAGGTCACCGCGTCGTGCACGAACACCGCGTCGAACACTCGCCCCAGCCGGACCGTTCGCAGGTCCCCCACGAAATGCCGGCATTCAGGGTTGAGCTTCCGGCTCACCCGCAGCATCGCCGGCGCGCGATCGACGAGCGTCATCCGGAATCGCTTCTTCATGAAGGATGCATTGTTTCCGCCTCCGGACCCGAGCTCGAGAATCGTCCCCGGGCGGCAGGCCGATGCAAAGATGCGCCCGTAGGAGGTCGCTTCCTCCCGGTAGTCCTGGGGTGCGGAGAGAAGCGGCCACCAGGAGGCGAGGCGCGAATAGAGTTGGGGCATGGGCATGGCGTTGCGTCGATGCAATCGACATGCCGATGGCGTTACGGGACAGGTGTCGGGCTGAAGCGCGAGGGCTACACGGTAGGAATTGCCGGATGGGTGAATGGCAATCCGCCGGGATCTGCCGCCGGTCGCCGCTCGCCGGGCACGGGGTTCGCGATATCAGTTCCTGGAAGAATTCATTCAGGAGCCGACACCATGAGACCTTTCATTTTCGCGTTCTTTCTGGTTTTTCCGCTCGCCGTGCATGAAGCCCCGGCGCCGGCGAGTGACTGGAGCCTGCGAGGCGAGGTCGTCGATGCCTCCGCAACGGACGGGCGCTTTTTCATCGCGCTTCGCTTCACCGACGGCCAGGTGGGCGGCATTCCGCTCGACGGGGCGCGCGTCGTGCTGGCTGGCGACCGCGGCAAACGCGTCGTCGTATTTGACCCCTCGGTCACGGAACAGCAGCGCTTCGCGGTCGAGTCGGCGGTGCAGGCCATCCTGCCGCTGGAGTGGGCGGAGCCGGCCATCGAGACGCGCCGGATCGACTGGGACAAGCGCGAAGGAGGCCTCGTCGTGGTCACCGTCGCGGGCCGCGGCGAATTCAGGCTCGAGCCAGATCTCGACTCCCAGGGACGGCCCGTCGCCGAAAAGATCCGGTGGGGGACCGCCGGGCGCGAGTGCGAAGGCCATCGCGGGACGGCGACGTTTTCGTACACGGGTGAAGGGCTCGAAGTGAAGGACGCGCGAGGCGACGCGGTGGCCGCGTGGGTGGAGGTCGAACACTGGGCCGCCGAAGAGCGTTAGGCGCTGGGCCCTACCGCTTCATGCGAAACCCCATGTACTCCGTGGGGCCATTGCAGGGATACGGATACGCGCTCCTCGATGGCTCACTGCCGGGCGTGCTCGCCGTGATGTTCGAGCGGCGCGCGGCTTACCCGCGCCGCGCGGGCCCTGCGCTTCCATCGCCAGAAGAACCACACGAAGCACCCGAGGGCCGCGGCTCCGACGAGGCCACCGACAATCCACCGCCGGCTGGGCCCGCCCGGCGTCGTCGGGGAAATCTGCTCCGACCCGCGCATCGAAGACGCCTTCACCAGGCTGAAGATCGTTGTCGGCCAGGGGCTCTTCCAGGGCAGGGTGCCCGCGTTCTGGTGCACCACGAACTTCCCGAAAACGTAGCGATGATCTGGATTTGGATCGGGTCCGAGGCCGGGTCCTTGTTCACGGAATTCCAGGACTTCGACGCCCTCGGGGGCTTTTGCCAGGATGTCGGCCTTTGAAAAATCCTTGGAGACCGAGGCCGTGACGGAGTAGGTGAATCCGGCGAGGAGCTCGATGTCCTGTCCTTGCGGCAGCTCGACCCCCTTGCTGGAGTCCTCCGATGGATCTGCGGCGACGAGAAGTGCGAACATCGCGATCGTGGAGAGCACCAGAAGTGGACGGCTCATCGACGGCCCTCGACTGATTCGCGCGAGCCTTCCGCCGGAAGCGATTTCCGCAGCCACAGGAACGCCAACGCGAGCTGGATGGCGACGGCAGCGATTCCGTTGAGCAGGAGTGCGCGTTGGACGCCGAGCAGGCTGACCGTGGCGCCGGTGAGAAGCGCCCCGAGGGCGATTCCGCCGCGAATGGCGAGCATGAAGAGGCCGACGGTCCTCCCGAGCTGCCGGGGACTGGCCATGGCTTGAAGAAGCGAGTTGGCGGACGTGTTGCTGACGGTCATTGAAATTCCCGCGAGGGCGAGCAGGGGAGGAATTCCCCAGAACCGCGGGCTGACGGCGATGAGGACGATGGCGACGCCGTACACCACGGCGAAGATCGAACTCAGCCAGCGCCGATCGATGCGTGCGGGGACACCGAGGAGCCCGGTGGCGCCGAGCAGGCCTCCCGCGCCGAACGACGCGATCGCGAGGGAAAAGCGGCCGGCGCTTCCCTGGAACACGTCCTTCACCAGCACCGGGACGAACGTGACGATGGGCGAGCAGAGCACGCTGGTGACGAGAACCGCGAGGATCGCGCCTCGCAGGTGCGGCTTGCGCATGATGTCGCCGATCCCCGCGAAAGGATGGCTCTTCGCCGTCCCCTTTGATTCAGAGGGCGCCGGGGTCCACCGTGGCAGAATCCAGAGGGCGACGCCGATGAAGGGCACGTACGACGCCGCGCTGACGACGAAGCAGGCGACGGCCCCGACGCTCGACATGAGAAGGCCGGCGATCGCAGGACCGAGGATTCGCGAGAGATTGAACTGCGTCGAGTTGAGCGCCAGGCCGGGGGCGATCTGTTCGCGCGTGACGATGGACGGCACGATCGACTGGAAGGACGGCATGGAGAGCGCGTCGGTGACGCCGACGACGGCCGAGAGCACGATGACGATCCAGGGTCGAATGTGACCCGTGATCAACAGGACGACGATCAGGGTGGGGCACAGCATCTGGATCGACTGGAAGAAGGCAATCACCCGCCGGCGATCGGCGCGATCCGCGAGCGCGCCGCCGACCATGGTGAGGAGCAGCACGGGCGCATTCATCGCGAAGGAATCGAGCCCGATCAGGAACGACGACGCGCCCAGGGTCAGCAACAGCCACGGCTCGGCGACCTGCTGCGCCCAGGTCCCGATGCTCGAAAGAAGGCTGGCGAACCAGAAGGTCCCGAAGCGCCGCGTGGCGAGCAAGCTGAGCGATTCGCGAAACGTCTTGAACACCGACAGACCCTACCAGAGGGGTGAGGGTTCACCAAGGCGATGAAGTGCGGGAGCCGCCCGCCCGCCAAGAAGGATCCAAGGTGGTCGGCCGGGCGCCACGGGAGTTGTCTTGCGCGGCCATCGTCCACGCCTAGACTGGGCGAACCCCGTGAACCCCCGACCCCACACCTGAACACCGATCCTCCTTGAAGGGCGGCCGTGTTGCCGCTCGCTGTGCGAGGTGGGCGGTGAAGGGGACTGGGTCCCCCGCGGTCTGCAAAACCGTTGGGCGCCACTCCGTGGCGCCGCTGGGTTCGATTCCTAGGCCGCTCTTGGGTTCGTCATTTCTGCAGAATTGGGCGCTTTCGGCCGTGTCGGGGAAGGCGCCGTCGGTCACTTCAATGCGGCCAGGCCGTACACGTCGTATTTCGAAAGCACGATCGGAGGCATGCCCGTTTCCCCGCCGGGCGTCACCTCGAGCTCCATATTCCAATCCTGGTGACGATCCCATGAATCTCTCGCCAGGGGACGCAGGTCGAACTCGCACACACCCCCGGCGCCGCTCTCACCGCGGATCGTGCGCAGGCGTGGCGGATCTTCCGACACGTAGCGGCGCGGCGGACCTTCCCGCACGATCAATTCGCAGGCCCAGCCCTCCCGGGGTTCGCTGTTGCCCCGGTCGCACCAGTCCGTCACGAGAACGTCAGCGCGTTCGACGACACCGGGAAGCGCTTCCCACTCGTGATCCAGTTCGAAGAGGGTCCGGGCGAAGGGAAAGGGACCGGCGTGGGTCCCGCTGAGCAGGAGGTCGAGGGGCACAAGGAACGCGATGTAGACAGGAAGAAGACAAAGGCGGGCGACGAAGGAGGGGCCGGCGAAATAGCGGGTGTGATCATTCCGGTATCGCGCGATTTCGAAACGACGCTCTGGAACAATCGCACGCCCCACGATCACGCGCACGATCCCGGTCTTCGCAATCTCGTCCGGCGAGTTCGCCTGGGCGGTCGGTCGGCCTTCGACCATTCGCACGACGACGCCATCTTCCTCATTCACGAGGACTTCGCGCTTCGAGTCGTACCCCGTACAGCCCTGGACGAGACCGGCGAGGACCAGGAGGGCGAGGCGGGTATTCATAAGGGGCAGTCTACTTCGCGGCTCCGGCGGTCCTGGCGGAATCATCCCCTTCCCCGCAATTGACATCCCGTGCCCTTCCCCCCTAGCATTCCCACTTCTCCGTTGCCCGCGGTCGAGCCCTTCGCACCTCTCCTTTTCGGGAGATCGGCATGCACGAGGCACGCAAGGCCGTCAGCCCCACGGATCCGCGCGTTGTGGACGAGTTGATTGAGCGGGCGAAGAAGCACCCGCTGGGGGTCGAGTTCCTGTCGCGGGGGTACCTGGACAGCGTGGCGGCGGGGCTGGAGACGCATGCATTCACGGTCGAGGCGGCCCGCGAGCGCCTCCGGAACGAGGAGGGGCAGGCGTGAGCTGGAAGAAGATTCCCAAGAAGGTCGAGCTGGCGGACATCACGATCCGGGACGGCTTCCAGCACGAGGAAAAGTGGATCCCGACGAGCGCGAAGCTGTGGATCGCCGAAGAGCTGGCCCACGCAGGGTACACGCGGCTCGAGGTCACGAATCTCGGGAACAAGAAGGCGATGCCGCAGTTTGTGGATGCGGAAGAGGTGCTGAAGACGCTTCGCACCGGCAAGAAACTCGGGCCGAAGATGGCGCATGTCGAGCTGACGGCGGTGACGATCCGCGAGAAGGCGGTGGATGAAGCGATCGAACTGCGGGCGAAGGGGCACGGGCCGGACCGGATCCTCATGATGGTCTCGACGTCGCCGTCGCACATGAAGAAGAACTCGGGGCTGGACCACTCGGGGTACTGGGACGAGGCGGAGCGCTGCATCAAGCGGGCGCATGCCGAGGGGATGAAGTTCAACGGGACGGTGAGCACGATCTGGGGTTGCCCGATCGAAGGGCCGACGAAGCTGGAGGACGCGGTGACGTTCACGCGGCGCTGGTTCGAGATCGGCGCCGACGACGTGGAGCACGCGGACCACGACGGCTCCGCGCCGCCGAACAAGGTGTTCGACTACTTCTCGATGGTCCTCGAGGAGATGCCCGACCCGAAAAAGCACGTCGCGCACTTCCATGTCACCCGCGGATGGGGCCTCGCCAACGTCGTCGCGGCGCTTCAGGCCGGCATCGTCCGCTACGAAAGCACGCTCGGCGGCATCGGCGGCCAGCCCGCGAATTTTTTCGAGGGTTCGCCGATTCCCGGGACGGGGAGCTACTACTACCAGGACCCGAACAACGTCGGGCTGATCTCGACCGAGGATCTCGTCGTGATGCTGGACGAGATGGGGATCGAGCACGGCCTTGACGTGGACCGCGTCATTGCCACCGGCAAGATGGTCGAGCGCATCGTCGGCCGCCGCCTGCGCAGCGAGAGCATCAAGGCCGGGCGCGTCCCCAAAAAGCACACGGGTCGCTGAGCGCGAGCGAAAAACACGCGGGTTCAGGCTGCGCACCGCGAAATCCTCCTTTACCCTCTTTTATCCCAGTTCAAAGAGAGCCCTTTTTGCGCAGCCCAGGAAAACGGCTTTTGTTTAACGGCGATAAAAGAGGGTAAAAGAGGATTCGGGATTCGCTCCCGCCACTGGCAAACCCGCGAGGAGGCCGAACCCTTCGGCCGTGCCGCCGGGTTCCAGCCTCCCCTCCATCCAGGACCCGCTTCCTACACCCGCGCCACGAGCGCCTGCTTCCGCTCGACCGCCGGGGTTTCCTTCAGCGAACGCGGGTGACAGATCACGTCGATCATCGGGATGACTTCCGACCAGGTCAGCTGGCCCATTTTCGCGGACTTCGTGTCGTGGGAAGCCAGGATCAGGTCGGTCATGGACAGCATTCCGGCGAGGATCCCGTTCTCGTCGACCACGGGAAGGCGACGGACGCCGTTGGTGGCCATCGTGCGAAGCGCGACCCTGGGGTCGTCGGTGAGCCGGCAGGTGAATGCTTTCCCGGTCACGAGATCGCTCGCCGTGAGCTGTGAGGCCAGCTGCGACCGCGTCGCCGTCGCCATGCAGATGTCCCGGTCCGTCACGACGCCCAGCACCTTGTTCCTTTCATCGACCACGGGCACCACGCCGCAGTCCTTCTCCCACATGATGGATGCGACCACGGCGAGATTCGTGTCGGGACGGCACGACTTGACGTTCAACGTGGCGATGTCGCTGACTCTCATGGGTTTCTCCTCATGCTGTTCCCTGGAAAACGCCCGGGGCGTCCCGGGCGACCCGATGCGGTGACGTCACGGACGGCTCCATCGCCTCCCGCAGAATCTGCATCGCACGCTCTTCCGTCACCGGTGAAACGCCGCCCAGGGTGCGCGCGACCCCGGAGTAGGACTCGGCGACTTCGAGGCAGACCATGTCGTCCGAGGCCAGGCGGATGCGATGAAGCGCGGCGGGCGTGGCGGCGGCGACGGCGGCGATCAGCCGGGCCGGGCGACGGGACCGCGCCGCCTGGAGCGCTTCGACCATCATTGATCCATCCGCGATTCCATCCCCGACCACGATCGCAGTGCAACCCGCCAGGTCCGAGGGAGACTGATCTGGCGTGTAGCGGCTGCGGCGTTGCAGAAGGGCTTCGATGGCGCGGACGATGCCGTCGGCCAGACGCTCTTCATCGATGGAGGTGGAGCCTTCGCGGAAATTCCAGAGGACCTCACCGTTCTCCGTGACGGCGCCGACGGGGGAGCTGCCACCGCCGGGGAAGTCCAGTTCCTGTGCGAGGACGATGTCCAATTCGCAGCCAAGCTCGGCGGAGAGGTCCCGGGCGAGAGGCATCGCATTCCGCGAGGAAGCAAGCACGAAAGGCCGTCCTCCCAGGTGCGGGCGGATGCGTGCGGCCAGAAAGCGCGCGGCTTCGACCCTGCTGAAGAGTCTCATGTGCTGTACCCCGGAGCCGAATCGAGAGGCGGAGCGTTCAGGACCAGAAAGGGTGCCCCGATCAGGCGGAGCAAGCGTCGTGCCCGTGAGCGGAACAGGCACCGGGGCGGTCCTCCCCGGAGCGTTCGATACCGCCCGGCCTTTGAGACCGAAAGAGTGTTGTTTCTGAAAATCAGGCGCGCCTATGCACTTCCGGGATCCTGGCCTGGCGGTTCTGCGGCGAGTCCCCCAGCCTTGACACCATGGCCGGGAGGGGCTTGTTGGAGGATCGCTTTATCTGGTCCCCGAACGCCGGCCCGGAGGACGAAATGGCCCACTCGAAAGCGGTATTTCGAGCGGATGCCCGGTTCCGCCAATGCGTCGATTAATCGGATCCGTGGATCTGCCGATATATAATGCCATTAATGAGATGGGATAGTGAGACGGGTGCCTGGTTCCTGTTTCTCTTTTCGCAGGCGGTTGTTCCATGAATATCCTCGTCATCTCCGGCGACAGGTTCGTGGTGAGTTCGCTCCGGGAGAGCCTCTCCCGCGACTGCCACACGGTCACCGAGACCGGCGACGGCAAGTCCGCCCTCGCCCTGGTCGAGTCCGGATCGCCGGACCTGGTTGTCCTCGACCTGAGGCTCCCCGACACCGACGTCCTCAACCTCTTCCGCACCGTCCAGGGCCTGGCGCAGGGGATCGCCCCGTTTCCCGTGGTCGTCATCCCCGCCCACGCCACCGTCGATCCCGCCATCGAGGCCATGAAGCTTGGCGCGACCGACTACCTCGCCAGCCCATTCAACCCGGAGGACGCGGCCGGCATCATCCGGCGAGCCCTCGAGGCCGCGCCCCAGGGTCACGCCTCCCACGCCCGGCGCGTCGAGCACCACGACCTGGGCGGGCTCCAGGATCTCATCGGGAACTCGAAGCCGATGCGCGGCCTCGCCGCCCTCGTCCGCTGCGTTTCCCAGAGCGGCGCTTCCACCGTCCTCCTCCGCGGCGACAGCGGCACCGGCAAGGACCTCATCGCCAAGGCGATCCACTTCGAATCCAGCCGCAGCCACAAGCCGTTCATGAACATCACCTGCACCGCGCTCCAGGACACCCTCCTCGAAAGCGAACTCTTCGGCCACGAACGCGGCAGCTTCACCGACGCCAAGACCC
>JAIOPR010000358.1 GCA_021413805.1 Planctomycetota bacterium | reverse complement strand
CGCCGTGGTGTCGTCCTTGAGGAGGTGCCCGAGCGTCCCCTTGCCGCCCTGCGCGTCGGCGAGGATGCCGTTCAGGGAGTCGAGGATGGTCTTGAGCTGGGCTGAGTTTTCCTGAAGGGACGTTGCGAGCTTGCTGACGCTTTCGCCGGTCTGGTTGACGGTCTTCTGGACGTCGTCGGAGAGCGTCGAGAGTTTCGTCCCCAGTTCGCTTAGCTTCGCGACGACTTCGTCAGCGGAAGTGATGATCTTGTTCACTCCGTCCATCGCGGTGTTCGCCTTCCCCGCGAACTCGTCGGCCTTCCCGATAAACGAGTCCGCCTTCGTGACGAACCCGTCCACCTTGTCGATCGTCCCGCCGGCCTTCTTGGCGAGGTCGTCCACCCCCGTGATCGCGCCCTTCAGCGCCCCCTGGAATTCCGCGTCGTTCAGGTGGTCGAGGAACGTGTTGACCTTGACGATCGTCCCCCGCAGGTCGCCGACAGCGGCGTCGAACGTCTTCTGCAGGTCCTCCAGCCCGGGCGGGACCACGCCGACGAGGCGCGCCGTGCCGTCCTTCGTGAGGTTGCCCGCGGCCACGGTCCCCAGCGTGAACTCGATGATCTTCTCGCCCAGCAGGCCGACCGAGCCGACCGTCAGCTTCGAGTCGTTGTGGATCGTGTACTTCTCCTCGATCTCCAGGATCACCCCGACCAGCACTTCACCCTTTTCGGCGTTCTCGCGGAACTGCACGTCCTTGACCTGGCCGATCGGCTTGCCCGCCATGTGGACCGGCGTGCCTTCGCGGATGCCGCCGGCGTAAGTGAACTCGGCCGAAACGCGGTACTTCTTCTGGAACGCCTGGTTGTCCAGGATCCAGAACATCGCCCCCACGAGCACGACGCCGATGAAGACAAACAGCCCGATCATGATCTCTTTGCGGCTCTGCTCGTTCACTTGGGCTCCTTCGGCTCAACCTTGACCGCTTCGCCAAACTGCGTGTACAGCACCCGGCCGTCGCGCAGATCGACAACCCAGCCGTGATCGACGGCGGTGTAGGTCACCACATAGTAAAGGCGCGTCCCGTCCACGCTTCGCGCCAGGCAGTGCACTTCCGTCCACGGCTCGCTCGCCCACCCGTTGTTCCCCGGGACTTCCAGGTCCACCAGCGGCTTCACCGCCAGCTCGTCGTCCCGCTCTTTCCACTCCGCCCCGTCGCGGTACTTCAGCTTCGGGAACTTCCCCCCGTCCGGCCCGAAATCCTTATGGCGGAACTTCCGCCCCGCCCATTTCGGGACCTTGTCCAGGCCGATGTCGATGTCGAACGGCGCGTTCGTGAACGTCTCGGGCGGGCGGAAGGTGTATTTGCCGAAGAAGAGCGACATCCGCACGCGGTTCTCGGCGAAATGGTAGTAGTTGATCCAGCAGCGCGTGCCGGTCTCGTTCACGTACGCCCAGAGAATCCAGAAGTCGTCCTTCGAGCGCGCCACCAGCCACGCCAGGTTGTCCGACCACGGCCGCGGCCCGGGATGGCAGGCCAGCACGTCGAGCTGGTAGGTGCGCACCTTGAGCGAAGCATCCGTCCACGTCAGCGTGGACGTCTCGCGGTCCAGCTTGAGCGCGATCCCCGGCGGCACCTTCTCCACCGGCGCGTGCCCTTCCGCCAAAACCACCGCCGGCCCGTCCAGCGCGAACGAAATCTCCGTCTCCCCGGCAACAACACCGCGGGCGGCCAGCAGCGCGAACGAAAGGCAGAGGAGGGGG
Organism: Planctomycetota bacterium; assembly: GCA_021413805.1. GTDB lineage: Bacteria > Planctomycetota > MHYJ01 > WSZJ01 > WSZJ01 > WSZJ01. The sequence continues at coordinate 7,499 of JAIOPR010000358.1, read as the reverse complement.
CGCATGGGTGGAAGGGCATTCTAGTGGAAGGCATTGGAGTAGAGCAGGGGAAGTTTCGGCAGTAGCGCACCCGGTTGGGCATCTCTGCACGCCCTCCGTCATCCTGTCACGCCTTTCGCTGCCAATTCGACAACCTCCCCCCGGAATTCCCTCTCACGTCCCCGCGATCCTTACCTCTCTGGATTGGTACGCCGCTTGCGAACACCTCTTCCAACCCCATTTCAGGAGGCTTCCCGTGGCCCCGCTGTGGCACGAGTCGTTCGGCGAGTGGTCGAGCGTGCAGCGCGAGCTGAACCGCTGGATGGACGCGGCGCGCTCGACGGTGGACCAGGTGGTCGGGCATTTCACGTGGCCGCCGGTGAATGTGTACGAGACGCCGGAAGAGATGATCGTGACGGCCGAAGCGCCGGGGATGGAGATTGCGGACTTCGACCTGACGGTCGCGAACCAGACGCTCCTGATCCGGGCGCAGAGGAAGCCGCTGGCGCCGCCGGAGGGGGCGACGTTCCAGAGGCAGGAGCGGGCGGACGGGCGGTTTGACCGGGCGATCGTGCTGCCGGGGACGCTCGACACTTCGGCGATCGAGGCGCGGTACGACCGGGGGATCCTCATCGTGCGGATCCCGAAAACAGCGGCGTCGCGGCCGCGCAAGATCGTGGTGGAGGAGGGACGCTGATGAAAACGCACGAGGGCCGGCGCACGCCGGCGGTGGATGTGCTGGATACGAAAGAGGCGTGGACGCTGGTGTTCGACCTGCCGGGGTGCACGAAGGAGGACGTCGAGCTGACGACGGCGGACGGGAAGCTGACGCTGGAAGCGCATCCGCGGAAGCCGGACATGCCGGCGACGGCGGTGATCCAGCGGCGGGAGTCGGCGGTGGCGGCGTTCGGGCGGACGATCGTGCTCGACGTCGAGTGCGACGCGACCCGCGCCACGGCCCGGCTCGACAAGGGAGTGCTGACGCTGACGATCCCGAAACGCGTCGAGGCGGCCGAGGAAAAACGGATCCGCGTCGAATAGCGTCCGACAGGCCCGGCCGCGCCTCCACATTGAGGGGCGCGGCGGGCGCGAAGAAACGTGCCGCCCCCCGCACGCGGCGCTACTGTTCTGACGCATGCCCGCGCCACCGCTTCGCCGCCTCCTCCTGACCGGCTTCGAGCCGTTCGGGGACGTCGCGGTCAACCCATCGTGGGAGTGCGTTCGCCCGCTCGACGGCGAGGTCTGGGGCGGCCGCGTCCTCGTGCGCGCCGTGCGCCTGCCCGTGTCGTACGCCCGCGCCCCCGCGCGCCTCCGCGAGGAAATCGCCACCTTCCGCCCCGACGCCGTCGTCAGCTTCGGCGTCGCCCGCACCCGCACCGCCGTTTCCCTCGAGCGCTTCGCCGCCAACCGCTGCGAAGCGCTCGCCGACAACGATGGCGCTTCGGTCCCCGGCCCGATCGACCCCGCGGGCCCGCCGCGCCACGAGAGCACGTTGCCGCTCGACCGGATCAGGAAATCCCTCGAGAAGGCGGGCGTCCCGGTCGAATCGAGCGACGACGCCGGCGGGTACCTGTGCAACCGGATTTTCTGGGAAGCGCGTTCAACGTTCGCGGGGCCGGCGGGGTTTGTGCATGTGCCGCCGTTCGACGCGATCGGCGAGGACGTCCTGCGGCGCGGGGTGCGGGCGGCGGCGGAAGCGGTGGCGTTCGAGGAGGTGCCGCTGGCGGTGGCGCAGCTGGCGCCGAAGCCGGGGGACGTCGCAGCGAACCTCGCGGCGATCCGCCGGGCGTGCGAAACCGCAAGGGCCGGGGGGGCGCGGCTGGTTCTGTTCCCCGAGCTCGCGACGTGCGGGTTGGCGATCACTTCGCCGGCGAAGGTCGCGATCAAGGTCGCAGGTCCGGAGCTGGCCGAGGTGCGCCGGTGGGTGGACGGTACCGGGGTCGCGGTTGCGGTCGGATTCGCGGAATCGGCGGGGCGCGCGTTTTTCAATTCGGCGGCGCTCATTTTCCCCGGCCGCGACCCGCTCATCTACCGCAAGCGCCGGCTCTACGGCCACGATTTCCAGTGGGCGTCCGAAGGCCAAGGCGGCGGGCCGTGGGAGACGCCGCTCGGGCGGATCGGGATCGCCATCTGCCACGACGTCGTGTACAGCGACATCGCGGGAGAGTCGCGCGGCTGCGACCTGGTGCTGATGCCTACAAACTGGATCGGGGACTCCGGGCCGGGCGATTACCTGGCGGCGTTTGCGGCGCCGGTGCTGGCGGCGGACAGGAGTGGGGAGGAGGACGGGATTGGGTTTCTGGCGAGGGGAGGGCTGTACGCCGATGGGGAATTGCGGGAAGCGGCGGGGGAGGGAGTGACGGTGGCCAAATGGAGGAGGCCGGCGATCTGATCGTTTTTCACAGACAGCCTTGCCCGTCGAAACAGGGAACTCCCATTCAGATCCCCCCGGGCGCGAAGTCCTCCAAATCCTAAAAATCCTCCGCCAGCCGTTCGTTTGAAACGGACTCCAAAAACGGCAGCACACGGAAAGCACGGAAAGCACGGAGAACAGCGGCGCGAGCAACGCCCGGAAAATGAACGGCCGGGCGACGACTTTTTTTTACAAAAAAAAACAGGAAGCCTCTCGCCCCATTCTGGTCGTCTTCCGTGCGTTCAGTGCGTTCCGTGTTGCCGGGAACGAGACGGACGCTGTCCGGCGAGGCAGGTGAATAAGTGAGGCACCAGAAACGGAAAAGAACGGCTGGCTGAGGATTTTTTGGATTTTGAGGACCGCTGCGCGCCGCGGGGGGAGCGGCTGGAAAACTGCGGACGCAGATAACAGCCGATTACGCGGAAACGGCCGCGGATAAAAACGGCACACGGGGCGGTTCCACATTTTGTCTTTCCGGTTCGGGTCCGTGGCGGAATGATCTGGTCCGCCCATGGCCACCGAAAACGAGAAAGTCAACCCGTCGCCCGTCTCCGGCTGGCGCCTGCGCACCGTCGTCTTCGTCTGCGGCGCCGTCCTGATGGGCCTTGAAATGGTCTCCAGCCGCATCCTGGCGATCCATTTCGGCTCTTCGATCTACGTCTGGGGCGCCATCATCAGCGTCTTCCTCGCGGCGCTCTCCGGCGGCTACTCCCTCGGCGGCAAGCTCGCCGACGCCCGCCCCTCGTTCTTCCTTCTCAATGCCATCGTCTTCGCCTCCGGCTGCTGGCTCCTCCTCATCCCGTTCTACGCCCACCCGCTCTGCCGCTCGCTCGTCGGGACCGGCGAACGCATGGGTCCGCTTCTCGGCACCACGCTCGTCTTCGCCGGGCCGTCGCTCCTCATGGGCATCGTCTCGCCGTTCGCGGTGCGGCTGGCGGCGAAATCCGTGGAGAAGATGGGCAACGTCGCGGGGCAGCTCTATGCGCTTTCCACCGTCGGGTCGATCGCGGGCACGATCCTCACGGCGTTCTGGCTTATTCCCACGTTCGACATCCGAAGCGTCACTCAGGCTCTGGGTGCGGCGCTCGTCGCGCTTCCGTTCCTCGTCCTGCCGCGCACCCGGGGAATTTTCGCGCTCGTGCTCCCGCTCACCATCGTCGGCCCCGCGGCGTTCCTGAGCGACCCGCCCGAGACCGTGGAGATGCGCCCCGGGCAGCGCAAGATCTTCGAGAAGGATTCCCCTTACCACTACGTGCTTGTCACGGAGTACGACGGCTTCGGGCGCTTCCTCCAGTTCAACAACTACATCGAGTCCGGCATCGCGCTCGACCCGCCGTACGCGACCCGCACTTCCTACACCGACTCGTTCCAGCTCGCGAAGATCTTCAAGGCGGACCCGAAGCGCATCCTGGTGATCGGCGGCGGCGGCGGGATCGGGCCGCGGAAGTTCGTGACGGACGATCCGTCGTGCGAAGTGGACCTGGTCGAGATTGACCCGGTGGTGATCGAGGTGTCGAAGAAGTATTTCCACCTTGAGGAAGGCCCGCGCCTCCGGATCCACAACGAGGACGGGCGGAAATTCGTGCGGGGAGCGCATGCTAAGTACGACCTCGTGGTGCTCGACGCCTACACGATCGGCGGGCAGATTCCGTTCCACCTGACGACGCGCGAGTTCATGCAGGAGATCAAGAGCATCCTCGCGCCAGGCGGCGTTCTCCTCGCGAACATCAACAGCTCGCTCGAAGGCACCAAGAGCCGGATCCTGCGCGCCGAGCAGCGGACGTTTTCTTCCGTTTTCGACGCCGTGTACGTCTTTCCCCGCCCGCTGGAACTGAGCGAGCGCGACCCGCTCTCGACCCTCGACCGCACCAAAACGCGCAACGTCATGCTCGTCGCCCTCAACGGCACGCCCGCCTGGACCGCCGAGCGCATCATCGCCGCCGCCACCGAATCCGTCCGCAGCGGCGCCCCGCCCTCTCCCACCTTCCTCGACGACGCCCGCCGCGTCCTCCCCGCGCTTCTCCCCACCGGCGACGTTCCGCTCCTCACGGACGATTACGCGCCGGTTGATACGATGTCCTTCTGATGAAGCGCTTCCTCCCGCTCCTCGTCATTCTCGTGGCCGGCTGCCCGGACACGGCCAAGCCCGCGCCCCCCGCGAATGCCGCGGCCTTCGACGGCGAACACGCTTACGCGCTTCTCAAGGAACTCTGCCTCATGGGCCCGCGCTGCCATGCGAGCGAAGGGAAGGACAAGGCGGAAAAGTGGATTGCGGACCGGGCGAAGGCGTGCGGGGCGGAAGTGAGCGTGCACGAGTTCAAGCACACGGCGCACAACGCAACGGCGCCGTCGACGTTCCGGAATATCGTGGCGCGCTTCCGGCCTGCGGAAACGAAACGGGTCCTGCTGGGGACGCACTACGACACGCGGAGCTGGGCGGACAAGGACCCGCGGCCGGAGCACCGGCTGTACCCGATTAACGGCGCGAACGACGGCGGCTCGGGGGTGGCGGTGCTGCTGGCGCTGGCGGAAGCGTGGAAGACGGCGCCGCCGGCGTACGGGGTGGACATGATCTTTTTCGACGGGGAGGATTTCGGGCACGAGGGGCAGTGGGACGATTATTTCCTCGGCTCGACGGCGTGGCTCGCGGACCACAAGGACTACAAGGTCGAGTGGGGTGTGATTCTCGACATGGTGGGGGACGCGAAGCTGACGATCCGGAAGGAGAAAACCGGCGTGAAGGAGGCGCCGCAGATCACCGAGCGGATCTGGTCGGCGGCGAAAAGCGCCGGGGCGAAGTCGTTCCTCGACGAAGAGCAGGGCGAGATGATGGACGACCACCGGATCTTCCTGAAGGCCGGGATCCCGGTCATCCTGCTCATCGATTTCGACTACCCGTTTTTCCACACGGACGAGGACGAGCCGGACAAGTGCTCGGCGGACAGCCTGGGGCAGGTCGGGCGGGTTTTGATGGAAGCGCTTAAGGACTGAAGATCGACGCAGGGCTTCCGGACCGGCGAACCACAGAGGCACGGAGGCACAGAGAAAAAAACTTTTCAGAGCAACAAGAAAATGGCGAGTTGTGTACAGAGGAATCCCCAATCCTCTTTTACCCTCTTTTATCGCCGCTAAAAAAAGCCGTCTTCCTGGGCTACGCACAAGGGGCTTTTTTGAACTGGGATAAAAGAGGGTAAAAGAGGATTTCGCGGGGCGCAGCCTGGACGCGACCGACTGCCTCAACATCCGCGCCACGTCATCCTGGTACATCATCGCCGGCGGCGACCCCTCCTTGAGCTGCGAGCACAGAGGCACTGACAAAAACTTCTCAGAAAGACAAGAAATGGGCTGGTTGTGTACAGAGAAAAAACTGAAATCAGCTAACTGATGTTTTGTTTTCTCTGTGCCTCCGTGTCTCTGTGGTAAGTCCTTCGCCGTTCCTCCCGCGACGAACCCTTGCACCACGCCCCCCTCCGCGCGATAACGGTCCCTTCATGCGCCCCGTCGTCGCGCTCTGCGCGCTGCTCGCCGGACTCGCCGCGCTTTCCCTCGCGTGGAGCGTCAAACCGCCGCCGCCGGGCGGGTTGACGGTCGCGTTCGGCGAAGATCCCCCGACGCTCGACCCCGCTCGGGCCAAGGTCGTGCTGGAAGGGCGCATCCTGTCCGCGCTTCTCGAGGGCCTGACGGTTCCCGACCCGGTGACCCTGGAGCCGCGCCCCGGCGCCGCGGAGAGCTGGGACATTTCCGCCGACGGGCTGACGTATACCTTTCACCTGCGCGCCTCGACATGGTCGGACGGCCACGCGGTGACGGCGGAAGATTTCCGGTGGTCGTGGCTGCGCGTCCTCTCGATGGCCGAGGCCCCGAACTGGGAGCTGTTCGCGCCGATCCGCGGGGCGCGGGACTTTCGCGCAAAAAAAACATCGGCGGAAGCGGTCGGACTCGCCGCGCCGGACGCGCGGACTCTGGTCGTCACGCTCGAGCGCCCGACGCCGTATTTCCTGACGCTCACCACGCTCATGACCTACTTGCCGGTTCCGCGCCCCGCCGTCGAGGCTCACGGCCGCCATTGGACGCGCCCGGGGAATTTCACCGGCAACGGGCCCTTCGTCCTCTCCGCCTGGGACCCCAGTTCCCGCATCGTCGCCCTCAAGAACCCGCGCTTCCATGACGCCGCCCGCGTCTCGCTCCCCGCGATCACCTTTCTCTCCGTCGCGCCGGGCCCCGCGCAGTTCAACCTGTACGAGGGAGGCCTCGCTCGCTGGATCGCCGACCCGCCCCCCGATCTGGTGCGCGACCTGAAAGGCCGCCCCGATCTGCATGTCTCGCCTAGGCTCGCGATTTCGTTCCTGCGCGAAGCGGCCAATCACGCGCCGTTCAACGACAACCGCGTCCGCCGCGCGTTCGCGCTGGCCGTGGACAGCGAGCGGATCGTGAAGATCAACGGCGCGGGGCAGCTCCCGTGGACGGGATACGTGCCACCGGGGCTCGCGGGCTACCGCGGCCCCGATCGCCCTGCCCGGGACGTCCGCAAGGCCCGCGAACTCCTCGCGCAGGCGGGATTCCCCGGCGGCCGCGGATTCCCGAAAGTCCGCCTCCTCTACCCGGCCCAGGACGAAATGAAAGTCGTGGCGGAGACGCTCTTTGCCTCGTGGGCGGAAGATCTCGGCGTCACCGTCGTCCTCGACCGCGTGGACCGGAAGGAGTGGCTCCGCCGCCGCCGCCAGGTCGATTACGAACTCTGCGTGTCCTCCTGGATCCCCGATTACCTGGACCCGAATTCCTTCCTCGAAATCTTCGCGTCCGACAGCGGCAACAACCAGACGGGCTGGACCGACCCGCTCTACGACGCGCTTCTCCGCCGCGCCGCCGGCGAGCAGGGCGCGACGCGCCTCGAAACGCTGGCGAAGGCCGAGGAACGTCTGCTCGCGGAAGGGCCGATGGCGCCGCTCTACGTCCCGGTGACGATTGAGTTGTGGGACTCGCGGGTGCGCGGCGTCTCGGAGAACTCTCTCGGCCTCCATCCGCTCGCGGGGGTCGAATGGGCGAAATGACGAACGGCCGGGGCCGAGGGCCGGGGCAAACGGACGGGGCAAAATGCCGGGGCCTG
>JAIOPR010000033.1 GCA_021413805.1 Planctomycetota bacterium | reverse complement strand
CAGTGCGGTGCCCTGCGCGAAGAGCACCTCGTCCAGCCGCGCCGACTTGGGGAACTTCTCCAGGAACTCCCTGCAGTCCTTCGCCAACTGGTTGCGGTCCATCCCGCCCTTGAGCTGGCAGGTGATGTTGTCGGCCCGGACGCCCTCCTCGTCGGCGCCCAGCGCTTCGAGCTCAAGCGCCTTCACGAGCAGGTTCCGCGCGGCCTGGTAATTCGCCACGAACGTCGGGTCCTTCGGGTCCTTCGCCGTCAGGAACTCCCGCCCGGCCTCGACGTACACCATCGCGATCTTTTTCCGCCGTTCCGGTGCGGTCACCGCCGCGACCTGCGCGTCGTAGATCTGCGCGGCCAGTGCAAATTCCTTCTTCGCCGAGAGCACGTCGCCCTTCTTGTAGAGCGCCTTCATCCGGTACCCGCTCGCCGGGTAGTCCTTCACCAGCTTGTCGAGCGTCGCGATCGCCCCGTCCCAGTTCTTCGCGTTCTGCTGCGCCGTCGCGATCAGCAGCAGGATCTCATCCTGGCCTGATTTCGCTTCGCCCAGCGCCTGTGTCAGCAACTGCTCCGCCTTCGCCCAGTCGCGGTCCTTCAGCGCGACTTCCCCCGCGGCCCGCGCATCGGTCGGCGGGGGGGCGGCATTGACGAGACAGACGACGGCGATCAGGGCGGCGAACAGGACGGCTTTGCGAAGCGACATGTCGTTTTCTCCTGGAGACAGTTTCCCCGCGCGGCCCGGGGGGCTGGAATTATGACGTCGGCGGCGGGCAAATGGTTCGGGAGACTTTCGGGTTACCTGCAAAGTCACCGAACAAGGGGCGAACACGATACGGGGTGGGCACCGATGGATACACCCCTGCCCCCGGGGACGGCAGGGCTGGTGGCAAAGGAGCAAACCACAGTCCCAGGTAAAAATTTCACGGCCACGTAGGAATTGCACGGCCTCGCGCCCGGCCGATGGCGCTTCCCCCGGCCGGCAACGGGCACTCCCTTTGCTTTTTGTCCCTGTGCCCCAATTCCAAGAACCCCTGTGCCGCGAGGGAGGAATCCATGCCCGAGGAACCGAAGACCGGCCAGGGCGATCCCTGCCCGGCGGACGCCACTTGCGAAAAAGCCCGTGAGCTTCTCTCGGACTGGCGGAAGTGGCTTGCCGAGGGATTCACGCAGGTCGAGACTTTCACGAAGGAGAAGCCGGCGACCGGCCTGGCGCTGTCCTTCGCGCTCGGTTTCGTCATTTCCTCCTGGTTCAGGAGAAAATGATGAACTCCCATTTCGACGGCCTGCTCGACCGCACCTTCCGCCTCGCCCAGGACATGTTCGGCGGAGTCCTTTCCGGAGCGGTGGAAAGGGCGAAGCGCACCGTCGTGCGGAGTGCGATGCCGCTGATCGTCGGTGCGGCCGCGGTGGTCCTCGCGCTCGTCTTCGGCGCGATCGGGTTCAATTCCTGGCTTGAGACGATCGTTGACGCGAGCCACCGCTGGGCGGCGCCCGTCATTGTCGCGGTCGTGTGCGGCGTCATCGGCATCGCCACCCTCCGCTCGGGCCGGACGGAACTGTAAGTAGTTCCACGGCCCCTGATTTTCCCGGCAATTCCTACGTGTTCCGGGTAAGCGCTGCCATGCCGCACGCCGCCATTTTTCGATCTCCCCCTGCGAACGAAAACGGCACGTTCGTTGCTTTCTGGTTCCTCGAACGCCCGGAGGCGACACACGTTCCCGGGCACAAGTTCATCGATCCGCCCGGTCCGTACCCGGGCCAACTTGAGGAGGGCACAATGACGATTCATCTCGCACCCGACCGGAGCAGACTCTCGACGATCGTGACCGCGCTGTTCCCTGACCGCCCGTCCGCTGAACGCGGCTGGGACGCCGTCATCGCCCGCGGGTACAAGCCCTCCGACATCAATGCCGTCATTTCCCAGGACACACATAAGACCCTCCTCGCGATCGAGCCCAGGCCGGCCGCTGATAAGGCTCTTGAAGGCGCTGGAGTCGGCGGTGCCATCGGGCTCTCCGCCGGCGCGATGACCGCCGTCCTCATTGCGGTCGGAAGCGCCCTTCTCCTCCCCGGCGTCGGCCTCGTGCTGGCCGGCCCCATCGTCGCAGGTATGGCGGGTGCAGGAGTCGGCGGCGCCATCGGTGTCGTCATCGGCGCCATGGTCGGGGCGGACATTCCCGAGAAACGCGTCAAGCTGATCGAAGAACACGTGAAACGCGGCGGTTTCGTGCTGACCGTCCATGCCAGGTCGATACCCGACGCCAATGCAATCGAGCTGGACTGGAAGAAGCTCGCCACCGAAGTCATCCGGTAGCCAGGTCATCCAGGTCACTCGGTGCCCATAAGGACAATACCCATGTCTACGACGAATAATTACGGAACCCGGATCCGCCAGAAGGGGCACGATATTGCTGTCGACCTCGGCGACCTCCGGGAGATCGTGAAAGAAGCGGTCGGGGCGAAGCTCGAATCCATGAAAGAAAGCGCCGCTTCACTGGCGCGCAGGACCGGAGATCGTGCCACCGAGGGCAGCAGCCGCCGGCATGCTCGTCGCGTGGCTCTTCCGCCGCAAGTAACGCCCGAATCGCCGCCGGACGCTCTTCCCCATTTGCGGAAGAGGCCGGCGGCCCCCGGCGGGAAATTCCTACCGGGTCGTGCTTCTGCCGGCGCACGGTCCGACGGTGCACCGCGGGCATGACGATTGCTTTTCTATATCGCCATGCCCCAGAACCTCCACGAGTCCTCGAACGTCGTCAAGGTGGCCGCGGCGGTGATCGTCGTGGCCGGGCTGTCGTTCGGTGCGCCCATCCTGGTCCCGATCGCCCTTTCGATCCTGATCAGCTTCGCCCTGACCCCCCTCGTGGCGCGCCTCGAGCGCTGGCACTTCGGCCACGCCGGGTCGGTCCTGACCATCGTCTTCCTGGGCGTCGCCCTGGCGGCCGGGACGGTGCTCCTGGTCGCCGGACAGGCCGCTGACCTGATGACCAGGCTTCCTGATTACCGGGGAAATCTCTCGAAAAAGTTCGAAGTCGTGCGCCGCCTGGAACGGAAATGGACCAGCGCCACGGGCGAACTCGCTCGAGCCAGCCAGGAACCGGAAAAACCCGGCGCCACGGCCGCGACCGATCCTTCCGCGTCCGCGCCCCGGCCGGAAACTCCCAATTATGTTCCCCTCTGGGACAGCGCCGGGAAATCGATCCAGTTCCTCGGCACCGCCGGCGGCGTCGTGATCCTGGTGATCTTCATACTTCTTCAGCGAAGAGATCTTCACGCCCGCGCCCTCCGCGTCGCCGGCGGCGGCCGCTATGGAGTCACTTCGCAGGCCCTGAATGAAGCCTCCCAAAAACTCAGCCGTTACATCCTCGCCGAGGTCGCGCTGAACACGCTCTACGGGGTCGTCATCACCGTCGGACTCCTCCTGATCGGTATTCCCAACGCTTTCGTCTGGGGCCTCCTCTGCGGCCTGCTCCGGTTCGTCCCCTACGTCGGCCCCATCCTCGCCGCAGCAATGCCGATCGGGATGTCCCTCGCAGTCTCCTCCGGCTGGGGCCTCCCCCTCGCCACCATCGGCTTCTTCGCCGGCGTCGAGCTGGTCGTCAACAACATCATCGAACCTCTCGTCCACGGCCGCAGCACCGGCCTCTCCGCCGTCGCCATCCTCGCCGCCGCCGCTTTCTGGACCTGGCTCTGGGGCCCCGTCGGCCTCATCCTCTCCACGCCCCTCACCGTCTGCATCTACGTCCTCGGCAAACACTACCCGCCTCTCCACTTCTTCCACATCCTCATGGGCGAAGTCGTCGATAAGTCCCTCGCGGCACGCCTCTACCCCAGGCTCGTCGCTTCCGACCGCGATGCCGTCTGGGAGGCGGTTTCCGAAGAACGCCTGCGGTCGGGTCTCGCCGAGGCGTTCGATGTCACGCTCGTTCCCGCGCTGGAGCTGCTGAAACGAAACCGCCGCGCGGGAGAAGTGGAGCCGGAAGAAGCGCAGCGCATCGTCCGCGCAGTTGAGGAAATCGCCGAGGAAGCCGCCGAGGAGGCCATGACGGCGGCACCGCCTGTGCCCGTGGGAGAAGTTCTCTGCATCCCGGCGAGCGACGAGACGGACGCAGCCTGCTGCCGGATGCTGACCCGCGTGCTCGAACTCGAGGGAATTTCGGCGCGGGTGTGTCTGCCGGAAGCGATCGCCGCCGCAGTCGCGGAGGCCCGGAAACCCTCGGTTTTCTGCGTCCTGGATGTGCGCTCCCCCTCCCCGCGGCGGCTCGAGTCCCTGACGCGCCGCCTCCTCACGCGTTACCCGGCCATCCCGGTCGTCGCCGCACGCCTTCCCGCGAACGGGACCGCCGACGCCGCGCCCTCCGCGGAATCTCCCACGCTTCATTCAGCCTCAACCATCGAGGAATGCCGCGAGGTCGTGAAGCGGCTGGTGGCGTCGGCTGCGGCCGCTTCGGCAGCAGCGGCCGTGCCGGTTGAGGCGCCGGTTTCGTCGCCGACGGCAGGACAGGTTTCCTGAGCCCATGTCCCCGGAAATCCCCCCTGAAGTCCCGTCTCCGCCTCGCCGCCGCTGGCTGCGCCGGGTCATCGCCTTCGGCGTGATTCCGCTGGTGGCCCTGGTCCTGCTGGCCGTGCTCGCGAAATGGGTCGTCGCCCCCATCCTCGTCCGCCGCCACATCTCGGGATGGCTCGCGGAGCGGTCGTACGCGCATCTCAACATCGGCTGGGCCAGCGTCGGGTTCCACGAAGTCCGCCTCCACGGCGTCTCCCTCACCGACCGCGCGGGCCGCGTCTACGGGACGGCGGACTCCGTCGTCATCGTCCTCGACCGGCCGATCTTCGGTTTCGGCCGGCCGGCCATAGAGTCCCTCCGCATCGTCCACCCCGATGTTTCCATCACGCTCGATCCCGACGGGCACTTCGACATCCAGAAAATTCTCAAGCGCCCGCCAGAAGCGCCGCCTCCGTCCCCGGACCCGATCCGCCTCCCGCCGACGTACGGCATCGAGGGCGGGCTCCTCCACTTCAACACCTCCTTCCTCAAGACAACATTCGGGACGATTGATGCCTCGATCAACGTCCTTCCGAAGCGCTACGAATGGACGGCGGTGGAGGGGATGTCGATGGGGGGCCGGGCGTCGCTCTCCGGGTTCATCGGGCGAGAGGGCGACGACGACTGGTCGGTCCAGCTCAACGTGAAGAACGCCGGCGTGGCCGAAATGACGCGCGGGACTGCGCTCGAGGCGAAGAAGCTCGAGGGGCGTCTGGACGGGTTCCTGTCCCTGGGGCGCGGCGACGGCTCGACCCGGGGGGCCATCGGCGCAGGATGGATCGATGTCGAGGAGGCGAAGATCCTCGAGCTGCCGGTGCTCCTGTCAGTGTTCAACGTCCTGCGCCTCACCCTCCCGGGCGATTCCGCCGTCAGCGCGTGCCGCACCGACTTCCGGGTCCTCGACGACCGCCTCCATTTCGACCGCTTCTACGTCCTGACCCCGGGCCTCTGCCTCTTCGGCGACGGCGACGTCTTCCTCGACAGCCGCGTGGACCTCAATTTCATCCCGAGCGCGATCGGCGAGCTTCCGCCCGGCATCGAGGATGTGCGCGAGCTCATCCACCCGGCGACGGATCTGTTCTCCCAGAACCTTCTGATCGACGTCGAAGTAACAGGGACCTGGACGGCGCCTGACGCGCACCCGCTTCCGGTTCGCGTCGTCATCAAGCCGATCGCAAGCTTCGTGGAGTGGATGCTGGGCGGGAGCAAGAAGAAGTAAGGCGCCCCTGTTCCGCCTTGGCGAATCCGTTCGCCGTTTTCCCTAGCGCGCGAGAAATCCTGCGGGCCGGGCGGAGTCGGCCCTCCCAGGAAAGGCCGTGCGCCTATCAATCCCCGGGCTGACGCAGCCTGGCCCGCTGGATTTCTCGCGCGCTAGGGTTTGGAGAGGCTTTCCCACGCCTTCATCCGGTTGTAGAGCGTCTTTAGATTGAGCCCCAGCTGCTTCGCGGCGCGCGTCTTGTTGTTGCCGCACGCCTCCAGCGTCGCCATGACCAGGCGCCGTTCCGTGTCTTCCACGGTGGAAGTCCCGACCTCGACGATAATCTTCCCTGCGCTGGCCTGCGGCGCGGCCGCGGCCATGGCCGGCCCGGCCGCGACCTCGGCATCTCCCAGCGCCAGGTGGTGCGGCAGAATCCGGTCGTCCGCCATGATCGCCGCCGACTGCACGACGTTCTTCAGCTCGCGCACGTTCCCTGGCCAGGAATGAGCCTTCAACCGGTCGAGCGCGGCCGTGTCAAACCGCTTCGAAGTGCCGTTCTTCTCGTTCACCTTGCGCAGGAACAATTCGGCCAGTTCGATGACATCGTCGCCGCGCTCCCTGAGCGGCGGCAGGTACACGCTCATGACTTTCAGGCGGTAGTACAGGTCCTCGCGCAGTTTCCCGGCAGCGACGGCCGCCTTCACATCCCGGTTGGTTGCGGCGATGATCCGCACGTCCACCGCGACCTCGCGCTCCCCGCCGATCCGCGTCAGCTTTCCCGTCTCGAGCACGCGAAGCAACTTCACCTGCAGGTCGTACTGCATCTCGGCGATCTCATCGAGGAACAGCGTCCCGCCATTGGCTCGCGAAAAATAACCTTCGTGCCGCTGCAGGGCGCCCGTGAAACTTCCGCGCTCGTGGCCGAAGAGCTCGCTCTCGATGATGTTGGCCGGCACGGCGCCGCAGTTCAGGGCGAGCATCGGTCCGTCACGCCGCGGGCTGAGGTCGTGAATCGTCTGGGCGGTGAGTTCCTTGCCGCTGCCGCTCTCGCCCGTGATGAGGACGGAGACCTCGGTGGGGCCGACACGCCCGAGGAAATCGTACACCTTCTGCATCGCCGATGAAGACCCGTCCAGCTGGCCGAAATGTCCCAGTTCCCGCAGCTTGTTCCGGAGGCTGCCGATTTCGCCGCGCATTTTCAGGGCCCGAAGCGCGCTGGCGAGGATTCTCTCGAGGTGGGCGGGGTCGGTGGGTTTGACGACGTAATCCGTGGCGCCGCGGCGCAAGGCCTGGACCGCCGTTTCCACTGAGGAATGCCCGGTGATGAGGATGAATTCGGCTCCTCCCGATTCACGGACCTCGTCCAGGAGATCCAGCCCCGAGCCATCAGGGAGGACAAGGTCCGACAGGATCAACCCGGCCGGCTGCGCCTTGAAAAGCCTGCGAGCCTCCTCGATCGTTCCCGCCGACGCAACCGAGAAACCCTGCGCGCCGACGATCCGCGCCAGAGCTTCGCGTTCCACGGGTTCGTCCTCGACGACAAGAGCATGCGGCATTTCGCTGCGCTTTTTCATGATTTGGATTCCGCCACGTTGAAGGAGAAACCAGGCCCGGCAACTGCCGTCCTCGAACCGCCGAAGGCCGCCACAGCATCATCCAGGGCAACGGGAAGGGTCGGGCTTTCCGCGCCATGAACCATCCAAGGGCCCCCGGAGACAACGATGTGGGCGCCTGGCGAAAGCGTTTTTGCCTCGAACACGACTCGCCCGCCGTCGGCCACATCCTTCATGACCTCCACCGCCGCAAAGGCGAGGACCGTCACGAGCGCCCGGGACAGCGGCGCCGTCGGAAATCCCGGGGGGCACGAAGAGGCTTCGACCGTGATCCTGCGCTTCTGCGCCAGCGGCGCGACAAGCGCCGCGGCATCCCGCATCGCCCGTCCGGCCTCGCACGAGGCTTCGTCGAGGTCCGGCATGACAAGGTGGTTGAGAAAATTCTCGAACGCATCGCGGAAGCGAGAAGTCGAGGTCCGAAGCGACTCACCTGCCGCGAGGGCGGCCGTGGCATCGCACTTCCCCGCCGCCGACAGCCGGACGACTTCGCCGGAGAGGACAATGCCGTTCAGGAGGCCGCGCAGGGTGTGCGCCTGCGCCGGGGCGAGGTTGGACATCAACCGGGCCCGGAGCAGATCAAGGCTGACCTTCCGGGAATCGGCATCCGCAGATGGGTCCAGGATCTTCAACACGGGAACCTTTCTCTCGGTGACTGCACTCTACGCCTGCCTTGGGTGGTGCTCAAGGGCGGAAGAGGCGTCATCTGTTGGGGGCTTTCAGGAGCTTCTCCACTTCCGAAAGATCGACCGGCTTGAGCAGGTGCGCGTCGAAACCTGCTTCCCGGGCCAGGACGACGTCTTCGCTTGTGCCGTATCCCGTGAGGGCTACGAGCCGTGTATTTTTCATCGCCGGGTTCTGGCGCAGGCGGCGGGCGATCTCGTAACCGTTCATACCGGGAAGCCCGATGTCGAGCAGGATCACATCCGGCCGTCCGGAGAGGGCGGATTCGAGGGCGACAAGGCCCGTGTAGGCCTTCTGCACGGTATGTCCCCTCTGCTCCAGCAGCATCGTGAGCATGTTGCAGGCATCCACGTTGTCATCGACCACCAGGACCCTCAGGAGTTCCCCGGGCGGGGCGACCGGGTCCGTGACCGGGGATTTCGCGACGATGACCGGCCCCGCGACCACCGGCAGCCACACCACGAATTCGCTTCCCTTGCCCGACCCTTCACTGTGCGCTTCCACCGTGCCGCCCTGCATTTTCGTCAGTCGCTGCACGAGGTTGAGGCCGAGGCCAAGGCCGCCCTGGACGCGGTCGAGCGAGCGGTCCGCCTGCATGAAGAGGTCAAAAACGCAGGGGAGGAGTTCGGCGGCGATGCCGATTCCCGAATCGCGGACATGCAGCCCGGCGCGCCCGTGGCTGCCTTCGAGTTCGAGCGCGATCTGGCCGCCTTCGTCGGTGTACTTGATGGCGTTGTCGAGCAGGTTCATGACGATCTGTTCCAGCCGGGTGGCATCGCCGTTGACCCAGACAGGATCCTTCGGGAGTGCGAGGCTGACCTTCTGCTGGCGGCGGGCGAAGAGCGGCCCGGCGGCCTCGTGCGCGTGCCTGACGATCTGGCAGAAATCCACGGTTTCGATGCGGAGCTGGATATGGCCGCTGACGACGCGCGACACTTCGAGCAGGTCGCTCACGATGCGGGTGAGGTTCGCGACCTGCCGTTCGATGACCTCGCGGGACTGCTGCTGGACCGGGTTCTCGATACTGTTTTCCTGGAGTTTCAGCAGGTGAGTCGCGCTGAGAATCGGCGCCAGCGGGTTGCGCAACTCGTGCGAAAGCATGGCCAGGAACTCGTCCTTGCGACGGCTCTGGTCTGCCAGCGCCGCGGCCTGCGCCTTAACCTGCTCTTCAAGGCGCACCCGGTCCGAGATGTCGCGCACATTGCATTGCGCCACGAGCCGGTGGTCCTCGGCGTAGACGTTGCTGACGAATTCCACCGAAGTGCTTTTCCCGCCCGGCGTCTGGACGGGGAGATGGTCATAGCGAACGTAGCCTTCCTTCCGGAGCTTTTCAAACATCGCCTTGTTCTCTTCGACGTCCTTGAACAAGCCGATCTGGTACAGCTCCTTGCCGGCCAGTTCGGTCAATTCCTGGCCCAGGAGCCCGCACATGAACGAGTTGGCGTCGATGATCTTTCCGGTATTTGCGTCCAGGATCATGATGCCGTCCTTGGCGAACTGGAAGAGCCGGCGGAACCGGATCTCGGAATCCCGGAGAGCCTGGTCTGCCGCGCGACGATCGGTCACGTCTTCGATCACCATCAGGATCCGTTCGCCGGCCTCTTCGTTCTTGAGGCGGCGTGCGTTGAGCATGAGGATGCGGCGCCCGAGCTGCGGGAAGTCGTGCTCGACTTCGAAATCTTCGAACGCGTTGTTGTTCGGGATGATCTCCTCGAGCAGCGTCCGGAGGCGCGGGATATTCCACTCGCCGCCGCCCAGTTCGTAGACGAGACGGTTGACCGTGTCCTTCTCCGCGACCTGGAATTTCCGGTAGAAGGCCGCATTCGCGGACTTCACCCGCAGCTTGCCGTCGAGGACCAGAAACCCGTGCCTCAGGGTGTCCAGGATGCCTTGGGCGTAGGCCAGCGTCTCGTCAGCACGCCGCTCCTGGCGTCTGCGTTCGCTGACGTCGCGGAAGACGAGAACCGCGCCGGTCACGATTCCCTTTTCATCGCGGACCGGCGCCGCGCTGTCCTCGATCGTCGTCTCGCTTCCGTCCTTCGCGACCAGGATCGTGTGGTTCGCCAACCCGACCGCCACGCCGGCCTTGAGAGCCCTCGCGATGGGGCTTTCGACCGTCTGCCGGGTACTCTCGTTGATGATATGGAAGACGCTCTCCATGGGGAGCCCGAGGGCGTCCGCCTGCGTCCAGCCTGTGAGACGCTGGGCGACGGGATTCAGGAAGGTGACCCGGCTGCTCGCGTCCGTCGTGATCACCCCGTCCCCGATGCTGGTCAGCGTGACGCGCAGCAGATCGTGCGACGCTTTCAAGGAGGGCAGCGACCGGCCGCTGATGTCCACGACCGCGGGAACTGGCGGTTTCTTGATTCCCGGGGTCCTTTCATCGATCGGCATCGTCGTTGGCTCCGTGATTTCCCCGAGCATTTGATTCCGATGATCTTCAGAGCGATCATGGCCCGATCAGGGCGCGCCCGCCGTTAAAGACTAGGGCTGCCCCAAGAGGAAAGACTTCTGCGCAAGCCGCATGCCCGAGCGTTCCGCAGTACTTTCCGGACTACAAGGACACGGACGATCAGGGCTCAAGCACTGACACCTTCAGGTCGCTGAAGATCACCCGTCCCCCCGACGAACCGACCGTCAAGCCTCCCCTGTTCGAGGCCGGTACCTGCCCCCTCCAGACCTCGCTTCCTTCCATCAGGATCCGGGCGCTTCCCCCGTAAACGAAGATCTCCACCGAAACCTCCCGCGCCCCCGGATCCGCGGCCGCGAGCCCGGACCGGAAAAGCGAACCGCCCAGCACAAATCCGCTCCCGCCCTCCGCGCCAAGAGACACCCGGCGGTGCCCGTCACCGACCCCAATATCGAACATCACCGTCGCACCCGGCAGTAAGCGCATGCCAAAAACTACACGGTAATCGTTACCTGCCTCCCAATTGGCCGGCGCCGCCCACTCCACCTCTTCCCCCGAACCTAGCGAAATCTCGTTCTTCGTCGACCTCGGGGAAACCCACGTTCCCCAGGATGACTTGAGGTCCCGTTTTACCTGCGGTACCCCCTCGAACGCGCCAGCCTTCGCGGGAGGCTCAAAGTCCGCCTGGCCATACACCTGAAGCGAGCGCCATGACCAGGACCCTCCTGGCGCAAAGCCGATCGCCCCGGACCAGTCCCTGGGAAGCGGGCATTCACGCGTTGTCCCGTTGACCCGGACAACAATCTTGCCGGCGGCCCACGCGAACCTCAGGTCGATCCATCCTTCCGCCAGCGCCGCCGCCTCAAAGCTCATCTCCTTGATCGGGAGCGAAATCGCAATTCGCCCGTCACGGGCCGGGCTGACAACAAACTCAAAACGCTCCGCGGGACCGCGCCAGCCCACGAGCACCGAGAAGGTCGAAGCGGTGCGGAGCTGCATTTCGATGACACCTTCCTTCCAGACGAGTCCCTTGAGGAGCTGCACCTTGGGGATCGGGGCCGGCCGGATCGCCGCCAATTCCCCGGGTACCACGGCGAAAGCACCCGAAGAGTCGAAGTCCCCCAGGAGCGCTTCAGGAGCACCGTAGTCGAGCGAGATCGTCTTCCCACGTCCCGACACGCGGGCCGCGCAGCACAACTCGACATCCTCCGCGCTCGCGATGCCGCCCCCCTGGCGCAGGGCGTCCCGGGCGCTCTCCACATCGACCGGATCCAGCGGCAACGCCCGGTACTTCCGGAGCCAGTCGCGGGAAGCGGCGCGGAGCCGGACTGCGTCGCCGCGGAGAGACTCAAGTTCAAGCAGTGCAGCCTTCGCGGCCGAGGTACTTTCCGCGGGAATCTGCCCCGCAAGAAGCTCAGCTCCTCCCTGTCCGGCTCGATGCACAGGCCCCGGCGACGCACTCGAAGAGCGACCGGCCACGCCTCGGGAGAGTCGCCGGCCAGGATGAGAAGATCGAGGGCTGCGAGAAGCACCTCGTCGGGGGGATTGTCCTGGAGAGCCCGGCCCACGAGTTCGGCGGTGGACAGCTCACTGGAGGAGAGGTTGACGAGCGCCCCGGGAGTTTCGATGTAGACGAGGCGGGCGGCTTCATCGACGGTCTGGATGGTCCCGTGCACGGCAGACCCATCGGTCCGCTGGGCGTCGATGACCGTTCCGCGGTGAGATCGATACCAGGCGAAAGACCGGTCGAGCATCAGGCCGAGGCGACGGACGGAATTCCGGGCGGATTCGATCCGGGATTTGTCGTCGGCCGACACTCCTGTTCCCGCCGCATCGATCTCGGCGAGGAGGCTGGCGCAGTCATGGTGCACGAACCCGTATCGCAGGCCATCCAGCCCATCGGCTGCCGTCCATCCCTTGTCCGCTTCGGCCGCAGCCGCCAGCAAGCGGAGGGATTCCGGCTCCGGGAACCGGGTGGCCAGGATGCGCAGGTCCGCCGCCGCTTTTGCCCCGCGTGGCTTGAGCGCCAGTTCACGCTTGACCCGGGCTGCGGACCTTTCGCGAAGCTCCTTCCGCGCAAGTTCCAGCGCGAACTGAGCCTTCCGCGAAGTCGGCTGAAATTCCGTCCAGGCGGCCATCGCGGCGAGGAATTCGCCGAAGGACTCGAGGGTCTCCGCCTTTTGTGACACTCGCTTGAACTCTTCGTCGGAATCGTCCGGCCCGCCAGCCACGAAATCGGGGGGTCCGATGGTCAGATTGGTGACCGCGGAAACCGGGGGATCGGGAACGATGTCCGTGGAAGAAGAAACGGGCGGCATGGCCGCGAGTTCCCCGGCGGTGGAGGGCGTGGACACATTTCCGCGGCGGCGGAACGAAGGAGCCAGGAACACCCCGGCGACCAGCAGGACGGCCACGGTGCTGGCACCGATCAGACGGCGCCGGCGACTGGACCGCTTGCCGCGAAACACCGTCGCGGCCAAACCATCCGCCTTCGCCGCCGGGTGAATGGCCTCGGTCGGACCGGACGAATGCCGGGACGCACCATTGCCCCGAACTGGCGTGGCGCCCCCGGTCCACTGGGAAGGCGGGAGATAGATCTCCTCCAGCACCCGCTCCAGCGCGGCGGCGAATTCCGAGGCACTGGCCCAGCGGTCGGCAGCCTTTTTCTCGAGAGCCTTGTACACGACCTGCTTCAGCGCGGCCGGCGCCTGGGTCAACGGCGGAACCGGCGCCTGGATCTGCGCGATCAGGATCCCCGCCTGCGAGTCACCCTGGAACGGAAGCCGCTTCTCAAGCATCGCGTACAACAACACGCCGAGAGAATATATGTCCGATCGCGCGTCGCCGTGCCTCCCCTCGCACGCCTCCGGCGACATGTAGTGCGGCGTCCCCAGCAGAATTCCTGTCTGCGACAGGTTGTGGTCGCCGGCTTCCTCACGCGCCAGGCCAAAGTCCGCCAGCTTCGGCTCGCCGGCGTTCGTGAAGAGCACGTTCGCCGGTTTCACGTCGCGATGCATCACCCCCACGCGATGCGCCGACGCCAGCGCTTCGGCCAGCTGCTTGGCGATCCTCAAGCATCGCGCCACCGACAGGCATTCCGGTCGTTCGAGCATGCGGTCCAGCGTGCCCCCCTCGACGTACTCCATGACGAGGTACGGGATGCCGTCCTCTTCCCCCGCCGAAATCACCCGCACGACGTTCGGGTGATCGATCAGGGCAGCCGTCCGGCCTTCGCGGACGAAGCGCTCGCGCAGCTCGGTGTCCGCGGTGAACTTCGGGTGCAGGACCTTGACCGCGACGGTGCGGTTCAGGCGCTCATCGTGGGCGCGATATACGACGCCCATTCCGCCAGAGCCCAGCTGTCCCTGGATGAGGAAGCCTCCCAGGGTCCGGCCGACGAGCGTGGAGGAAAGGGGCATGGGAATCACGAGGCACGCTTCGAGTCTGCGCGGCCATTACCGTCGCCCGCCTGCCCGGCCATCGCACTGAGTTCGCACATCGCTGAATCGAGGCCTGATCGCGCCGCGGCAAAGTCCGGCTGTCGCTTCAGGCTTTCCTCGAAGTCCGCCTTCGCCCCGCGCCAGTCGCCCTGGAGCGCGCGCACGGCCCCGCGTCCCTGCCAGGCGCTCGGGGAATCGGGCCGAAGCGAAACGCCTTCCTCGAGATCGGCCCGGGCGCCCTCGAGATCCCCGATTCGGGAACGTATAAGCCCCCGGCTGATGACCGCCGGGGTGTTCCGCGGTTTCAGCCGGATCGATTCGTCCAGGTCTGGCAGCGCCTCGCTCCACCTGGCCAGGAGAGCCATCGCGTTCCCTCGCGCGGCGAGCGCCGGCGCGAAGCGGGGCCGGACTTCGAGCGCGCCGTCGAATCCGTGCACCTGTTCATAGGGATCCGCTGCGCAGAACCCGAGAAGCCAGTGATAAATCTCCCGTCCCTCGGCCCGGGGGAAATTCGTGATCCCCTCGCGGCAGAGCTCGGCAGCCCGCGCCTTGTCGTCCCGGGCACAAGCACCCATCGCGCTCGCGAGGTGGAGCCGCGCCACGTCCTCAAATCCCCTCCCAAGCAGGAGCGCCCTGGCGAGTTGCACCTCGCCATCGGCAAGTCGCTTCCGCATCTGCCCTGCGTGAAGAACGCGTTCCTCGACGGGCCAGGAGAGGAACTCGAAAATCGCGGCCTCGACGACCAGGCCGCCAAGGTGGAAGTGCGCCGGGCCAAAATCCGGATCGAGCTGGATGGCGCGACGCAGCGCCTCTTCGGCGCGATCGTCGTGGCCGCGCAACATGAGGGCTCTCCCGAGAAGGTAGTACCCCAAGGCAAGGTCCGGACACCGCGCCAGGGCCTGCTCGATGAGCGACTGGGCGGCATCAACGCGCCGGAGAAGGTCCTCACCGGTCGCTTCCCGGTCGTACAGGATCTGCCGTGCCTGCTCGAGGGCCGGACGCGCCCGCTCCAGCTTCTTGAGTGCCTCCAGTTGCGCCTGGGCGCGCTCGGCCACCGCAACGCGTTCCTCCTCCGCCTTTCGCAGATCCGCGGTCACCCCCGAGCCGTCGATCCCGAAAAGGCGCCGGAAGAAACGGCGCGTCCGGGAGACGGGGCTCGCTTCAATCGGTGTACCCGCGAGGTAGCGTCGCAGGTCTGCCGCGAGCGCCGAGCCGTCCGGGTAGCGGCGGTCGGGATTCTTCTCGAGGCACTTGAGGCAGATCGTGTCCAGGTCTCGCGATATTTCGGCGTTGATCCTGGACGGCGTGGGGGGTTCTTCCTGGAGAATTGCCACCAGCAACTGCGCATCGTCGCGCAGGAAAGGAAGGTGCCCGGTCAGCGCACGGAACAGGACGACACCGAGGCTGAAGACGTCGCTCGGCGGGCTGGCGGATCGTGGAGCGCGACAGGCCTGCTCGGGAGACATGTAATGCAGAGTCCCGATCAACGCGCCCGTCAGGGTGAGGGCGTTCCCGCCGGCGGCGCCGTCGCGGGCAAGGCCGAAATCCACCAGGACGGGGCGCCCGTTCGAGTCCACGATGATGTTGGAGGGCTTGACATCGCGGTGGACGATTCCTTCCCGGTGGGCGGCACCCAACGCCTCCGCGACTGCTGCCACGACCTCCAGCCTGAATCGCTCCGGGAGACCGGGCCCCCTCAGGAGTTTCTCAAACGATTTTCCCGGGACCATGTCCATCGTGAAGTAATGCCTGCCGTCCGCCTGCCCGATGTCCAGGATGCCAACGATCCCCGGGTGCCGAAGCCGGGCCGCCGCACGCGCTTCACGCAGCAGCCGCTCCACCGCGCCTCCTTCCATCTCCTCCCCGGAGGCCAGAAGCATCTTCAGCGCAACCGGACGGCCGAGGTCGGTGTCCAGCGCTTCCCAGACAATGCCCATCCCCCCCCGCCCGAGTTCCCGGCGCAGGAGATAGCGGCCGAATGGTTGCGGCGTGCCGTTGAGCGGCGTTTCGGCACTGAATATCGAAGCGACGCCGGAAGGAGTTCCGGTGCCTGCCAGTCGGCCATACTGCATGGGATTGAGCCCGCCGCCACA
>JAIOPR010000339.1 GCA_021413805.1 Planctomycetota bacterium | reverse complement strand
GCGCGCTGGTGGTCGGTGAGGAGTGGAAACCGCCCTGACGCTCGAACTCCGGTAATCCGACTAGCAGGTCGATGTGATCGAATGCCGCGCGCCGGATGCGTGCAGAGAGGCCGCTGGAGCCCCAGGATGCGACGAACACCTGCTTCCCGAGGGCGCGGACGCCCTCGACGGCGGGGACCAGGTCGGCGTCGCCGGAGAGGAGAACGGCGATGTCGAAGCCTCCGCTGGCCGCGAGCCGAAGCATGTCCGCGACGATGGTGGTATCTACTTCCTTCTCCTGCGAAAACGTATTCGGGGTGCCGCAGTGCGCGCAGGTATGCGTCCGGTTCCTCTGCACGAAACGCTGGACGAAGAAACCGGGCTGCACCTCCAGCATTCCGAGGAACGCGTCGAGTCGCTCCTGGGAGGCAGTCGTCGGCAGAGCGGTGTCGATGCCGGTGTAGTAGTACGCGCCCATGAGGTGGTCGCCACCAGCGGTCCGCACGATCCACTGGGACAGCTTGCGGAAGTCAACGTCGCGGCCGTGGGACTGGTCCTTCCACCCGGCGTAGAAGTTCTTGCCGTCGACAAAGATCGCGACGCGCATGCAGGACGCTCCATGAAAACGAGAGGGAATGGCAAAAGCCGAACGCGAATCGGGCACTACCCGCGGAGAGTATCCCGACGCTGGTGGAGTCGATCAAGTGCAACCTGACGCTTGCCGCTGCTCACCTGGATGGCCCGTCGAGACGAGAGGCTCTCGCGGCCGTGCAGGAGGTACGCAGCTCCGCGGTCCAGCGTGACAGATCCTTGCGGGCGCCGAGATCACTAATGGCGCTGGAACACTCCGGCCATCGGTCGCGAGCCAGTCCCGGGCGTCCCATCGCCGTTCGTGCGTGGTCTCGTGCGCGGTGCTCGTGGCGTTCCAGAACGTGGCGCAGGTCTCCAGCCAGTTCGTGTGGGTCTGGAGGCGTCCAGCGCAGTAGTCGGCGATAAGGGGAGCGGTGCCGCGATGACTCGGCGGCGCCGCTCTCGATTTCATGGCGCGGTCACTCGCTTCCACCGCGCATACCCGTGACGAGGTCCGGCAACCAGTCACCTTCGACTTGGGAAGGCATTTCGGAGGCGCCGAACTGGTTCGCGAGTCTCTCTACCACAAGAGCACGACCGGATAGACTTGCTGTGGGTGAGTCAAGGGGATGAGGGCCGCTGGATTTTCTCGTGAAAGGGGAGCGCGATGACTTTGCCATCGCTCGGGGAACTTCTTCGGCTCGCGTCCGAACACGAAGCACCTCCAGACCTGCGCCCGGCTTGGCTTGCGTCGCTCGACAACGATCCGGCCGGAACCTACTACCGCTACTTCTTCGAGTTCGCGAAGCGATATCGGCCGGCTGTCTTTCTGGAGATCGGCACCTGCGAGGGAAAGGCGGCGGCCCATGCGGCGGCAGGGAATCCCGAAGGACTTGTCATCACTCTCGACGTCAAGGAGCAGGCGAAACGGCTGACCGAGGCCATTGGTTTGCCGAACGTCGTTTCGCTCGTGGGCCATTCTCTTGAGTTGCCGCGTAGGCTCCGCTATCTGCCGCGGCTCGACGCTCTCTTCATCGACGCCGACCACTCATTTGAAACGGCCGGTCGAGAATATGCGCTTTACCGGTCCTTCCTGCGCGACGGCGGGACGAGCTTCTTCGACGACATCCACCTGAACGGGGACATGGAGCGATTCTGGGCTGCGATGCCGGACCCCAAGGCTGAACTTCCAGGACTGCACCAGAGTGGGTTCGGTTGCGCGGTCAAGGACGCCCGCGTCCGACTTTCGGGAGACCTCGCAGCATTCGCCTCCGAGGTGAATACGTGATGGGCAACCGCCTGCGGGTTGTCGTGGACGCGCGTTCCGTTCACCCGGGGCTGACGGGGATCGGTCGCTACGCCATGAACCTCCTTCGTTCCCTGGACCTGGAAGGCGGACTCGAAGTTTCGGCCCTTATCGGACCGGAGGGCGCCGAGATGCTCGGTCGACCGACGCATGTCCAACTTCTCATCATGCGGAACGCCGGTGCCGCGTGGAGCAGTCTGGAACTTCCCGACCTCTTGGCGCGGCTGGACGCGGACGTCTTCCACTCACCGCTTTTCGTCCTCCCGTCCGTGCGCCCCTGCGCCTGCGTGGCGACGATTCACGATGTGATCCCGCGGGCGCGGCCAGACTTGACCAGCGCCGACTTCAGCAACTTCTTCGAGGCCAGCGTTCCCCATGCCATACAGGCGGCAGCCCGGATCGTCACGGTCTCCGAATTCTCGAAGGGCGACATCCTGCGATATTTTCCGGATGCGGCGGGCAAGGTCGAAGTCGTCTATCAGCCCATCGCGCCCCAGTTCCGCCAACTCGCCCCGGACGAGGCTCGTCGCCATCTCGGGGTCCTTGGACTTGATCCGGGATTCGCCCTGTTCGTTGGGGCCATCGACCGACGCAAGGGCTTGGTGTTCCTGCTTGACGCATGGGCGCTGTTGCCTGCCTCCGGAGCAAGGCCCCTCCTTGTCATCGCGGGGGCGCCATCTGGGGACGCGCTCAACCTAAACACGGAGGTGGCTCAACGCGGCCTCGGCAAGAGGGTTCGCCTCCTTGGTCGTGTTTCGGACGACCATCTCCCCGCGCTCTACGGCGGTGCATCCGCTTTCATCTTTCCCACTCTTTACGAAGGCTTCGGGCTCCCGGTCCTGGAGGCGATGGCCTGCGGAACGCCTGTCGTCACCACCGGCTGCTCATCACTGCCAGAAGTCAGCGGAGGCGCAGCGGTCCTTGTCGCACCCGAGTCGGCGCGAGAACTCGCTGACGGAATTCAGCGGATCCTTTCGGATCGCGCGCTCGCCGCAGATTTGAAGCGCAGGGGTTTGCTCCGCGCCGCGGAATTCTCCCTTGAGTGTCAAGCAAGGCAAATGCGAAGTCTGTACGAGGCCGTCGCGCGGGAGGCCAGATGAGGATCGCACTTGACTGCCGTTCGGCCTTTCAAGGAATGGGCGGAATCGGGCGGTACACCTGGTCGCTCCTGCACCAGTTCGCGGAGATCGGGAAACGCCATGAATTCGTCTGCTACTTCACGCATCTCCCCCCTCCCGCCCCGCTCAGCCTGGCGGACAACGTGAGTGTCCGCGTCTTTGAAGCGGGCATGATCGACGAGCGGCTCGACCAGCTCATCCTGCCCAGCCTGCTCGAAGAGGATGAGATCGACCTGTATCACAACCCGACCTTTTCTATTCCTTCGATCCACGGCCAGACGAAGCTTGTCTCGACGGTCCACGACGTCGTTTTCCATAGACACCCCGAGCGGGTCGAACCCCGGCTCCGGCAGTACCTGGACGCCGCGACGCGGCGTGCGTGCCGGGGCGCCGATCGCCTGATTACGGTTTCTGAGTTCTCGAAGGGCGAAATAGCAGAGGCGTACTCGGTCGATGCGTCGAAATTGGAAGTCATCCACAACGGCGTGCATTCTCCGCGTGTGAGTCCAGGGACCTCCTTCCACAGAAGCCTGGCAGACCTTGGGCTCACCCCTGGAGGGTACGTCCTCTACGTCGGCAGCATTGAACGGAAGAAAAACATCGGCGTACTGCTCGATGCCTTCGCAATCCTGACAGACAGCGTTGAATTTCGGGGACTGAAGCTGGTCCTTGCGGGGACTCATGTCCCAGTGGATCTGGAGCTGGGCGCGCGGCTGCGCCAAGCGTCATCGAAGGGAGACGTGCTGCTCCCCGGACACGTGGCGGACGAGGTGCTGGAGTCGCTGTACGCCGCTGCGTCTGCGTTTGTCTATCCGTCGCTCTACGAAGGTTTCGGGCTGCCTCCGCTCGAAGCCATGCTTCGCGGAGTGCCCACCATTGTCGCGGGCACATCCAGCCTCCCGGAGGTGGTGGGCGATGCGGCGCTCATCGTCGATCCGGATGATGCCTCCGGGCTGAGCGCGGCGATCGCTTCCGTGGTGCGCGACGGGATGCTTCGTTCCGACCTGGTCCGAAAGGGACGCCTTCGCGCCGCGGAGTTCACCTGGCGGCGATCCGCCGAGCGCCACCTCGCGCTCTATGAAAAGGTCGCTCGAAGCTGATTGCTCAAGCCCGCGGCGTCGATTGCGGCGTGAAGTCCCATCCCGGCTTTCCCGGAATCGCCATCCCCCGCTCGATGTAGAAAACGCACTCCGTCCGGTACTGGGTGTCGGTGGTGAGGGCTTCTTCCCGCCATGTCAGGCCTTGAAAACACTGGGTGAGGTCTTCCTTTCGGAACGACAGGTCCGGGATGTTGGACCAGTTGGTGGCGATCTGCTTCGTCTCCGCAACGAACGGTGTGAACATGATGAGCACAAATTTCTTCCGGAAAGAAGCCACGGCATTCTCCAGGATTCGGCGCCACTCGAAGTTGTGCTCCAGGATGTGGCGCATGAAGATGCCGTCGGCTTGAGAGCGATACTCCCGCAGGTCCGCAATCCGATCGGTGAAGGGGCTCGGGCTTCCGTCAACGCCCACGTACGTCCCGCGCTTGCGGTGCATTTTGGCAAACGCCGTTCCGCACCCCCAGTCCTCGACCACGTCGCAGTCGTCCAGGAATTCCATTCCCTTCTGGTAGGTGGTCGCGTCGCCGAAGGGGATGGGGGCTTTCACCTTTGAGTAATCCCATAGCCCGAGCATTTCACATCCTCCCGATTTTTCTGGTCCGAGGGTATTCTAGCGCCCGTCTGGTTTCTGTTCGAGCACAGTTGCCGGGAGGGGCCCGGCTGGGATCAGGGAGGATCTACTTTCCGTGCGCATTCTGCATCTCGCGTCAGAGTTTCCACCCGCCCGCATTTTCGGGCTCGGGCGCTACGTGCACGACCTCGGGCGGGCGCAGGCCGAGCGCGGCGACGAAGTGCACGTCATGACGAACAGCCTTTCCGGGCGCGACCAGGAGGTGCAGGTCCACGGGGTGCGCGTTCACCGCATTAACTGGCCCAGCCCCCCGATGCCGCCGGACGGGGCCACGCAGGTGATGATTTTCAACGTGGCCCTTCTGGAACGATTCCTGGAAATGCAGGATCGCCTCGGGGCATTCGACGTGGTTGTGTCCCACGACTGGCTTACTGCTCTCGCAGCTCAGTCGATCCGGCGTCGCCTTTCGTGCCGCTGGGTCCACACCATGCACGACACGGTCATCGGGAAGACCTCCGGGAAGATGACGAACGAAGACAGGTACGTGGCGCACATCGAGCGTCACGGGTGCAAACAAGCGGACGCAACTGTGGCGGTCAGCCGCCAGGTCCTCGAAGAACTCGCCGGGCCTTATGAGGCCTCCAGGGAGAAGCTCCACGCGGTCCCCGCTGCGGTGAGTGAAGCATGGTTCCAGTCGGTGGCGCGGGAGTTGCTTCCGGATCTTCGAGCGGCCTTGGCTACCCCCGACGAGAAGGTGCTGACATACGTGGGCCGCCTTGATCCGGAAAAGGGCGTGGATTGCCTCATCGAAGCATTCTCGGAAGTCGCCCGGAGATTTCCGATGTCGCGGCTTGTCATCGCCGGGAAAGGCGGGGAGGAAGACAAGCTTCGCCACCAAGTCGAGGCGGTTGGCATTCAGGGGCGCGTTGTCTTCCTGGGTTACGTCACGGGCGGCGCGCTTGAGGCGCTCTACAAGGTTTCCGATCTCTTGGTGTGTCCTTCCACTTACGAGCCGTTTGGCATCGTCCCGCTGGAGGGAATGGTCAACGGAGTCCCGGTCATCGCGTCGGACGTGGGCGGCATGGCCGAGATCGTGGAACACGGCAGGAGCGGACTCAGGGTGCCGCCCGGCGACGCGCGAGCCCTGGGGCAGGCGATGTGCCATCTCCTTGATCGTCCGGACGAGGCCAAGCGACTGGCCATCGGCGGGCGAGAGCGGGCGCGAGGGGTTTACAACTGGAACCGCGTCGCAACGCTGCTGGAGCCGATCTATTCGGGCCGCGCGCCTTCTACTCCCGCGCCAGATTCTCCTGCCATCCTCCGCAAGCGACCGAGGCTAACCGCGGGGATTCGCGTGAAGAACGGCGAGCTCTTCGCGGAGGAATGCCTCAAGGACTTGTCCGAATACGTGGACGACATCGTGATCTTCGACGACGGGAGCACGGATCGGACACCGGCGATCTGCCGGGGTTTTCCCAAGGTCTCGACGATCTACCGCTCTGAGCGAAACTTTTTCCATGAGGGGTTGGATCGCCACACGCTGCTCTGGCTGATCGCGGAGCGCCAACCGGAGTGGATTCTTCTCCCGGATATCGACGAGGTTTTCGAGGCCCGATTCAAGCGGGAAGTCCCCGCGTTGATGGCGCGGGAGGATGTCGCGCTCTACGGCTTCCGCTTCTGCCATTTCTGGCGATCGCGGACGCACTACCGCGTGGACGGAAAGTGGGGACGTGAGACCCGGGAATTTCCAATCCCTCGGCTCGTCCGTTACCAGCCGGGGTTGTATTACCCGGCCAACCAGGCGCTCGGCAGCGCCCAAATTCGCGGTGTCGTCGGTGGCAAGGTCGTCTCGGACATTCGCGTGAAGCACTACGGTCACCTCCATGAGGACATCTCGAAGCACAAGCTCGACTTGTACTCGAAGCTTGATCCGGCCAACGACTACAGGTTCATGGTGGACGAGGTCGGGCTTGAGCTTGAGGAGTGGAAGGAATGATGACGACCCCCTGGCGGATCGGCGCCGCGATTCCGGTCCTGAACGAGTGGCGATTTCTTCCCGCCGTGGTTGGGCAGCTGCTTTCAGTCGTGGACCGGGTAGTCCTCCTTCGGGGCCTGAGAAGCCTTTCGGGCGCGCCCGTGGCTTACTCGCCGATCCCCAGGATGGATCCCCGGGTGGAGGTGCTCGAAGGAGTATGGTCCGGGGAGGCGGCGACGCGAAACGCGGGAATCGATTTCCTTGAGGATTGCGAACACGTGATTGGCATCGACACGGACGAGGTGTTTTCGGAGAAGGACTTGCGCGCAATCGTTTCGGTCTGCCGCGACGAGCGTCCTGAAATTCTCGCCGTTCCTCTCCACACCTACTGGAAAACGTCTCAACACCGGATCGAACCTCCCGAGCCCGGGACCATCAAGCTGGTTCTCCGTCGGGACCGAAGGTACGCGGGATTGCGCACTGTGGCGGGGAATGTCCGCACACTCGATGCCTGGTGCCACCACCTTTCCTACGTGCGCACCGACGCGGAGTTGCAGGAAAAGCTCCAGACCTGGGGACACGCCCAAGAGGTGGTTCCCGGCTGGTTTGAGAGAGTCTGGAAAGGTTGGGATTCCAATCACGAACTCCACGACCTCCATCCGGTGCATCCAGCGGCGTATGCTCGGGCGGTCGAAGCTCCTGACCGCGAGTTGCCCGAGATTCTTGAGACTTGGGGGTGTCGATGACCTCCGCGCGCCCGAAGTCCCCGCTTTCCGTGGTCATCTGCGCCTTTAACGGCCTCGGCTACACGAAGCTCCTCGTTGAGAGTCTCCGCAGACATTCAGTCTTCGACAACGAGATCGTCGTCTGGAGCGACGGCTCGACGGATGGCACCGAGGCGTGGCTGGGGGATCAGCCGGATTTGCTCTGGAAGCACGACCCTGTGAACCGCGGCATCTGTACGGCGATGAACAACGCCGCAAAGTTCGCGACGCGGGGATACCTGTTCTTCCCGAACACGGATCACGTCCTGGCTCCGGGCTGGGACGAAGCGCTGCTCCGCCGCCTAGGCCCGCGCACGGTCGTTTCGCTTGCCTGCATCGAGCCGGGCATCGTCCCGGTCGCGCCGATATTCCACGCGGTGAATCTCGGAACTCGGCATGAGGAGTTCGATTGGGCCGGTTTCGAGGCCGCCGCGGGGAAGCTCTCGCGGGAGGCCACCGTGCCCGGCGTGAACTACCCATTCGCACTTGCGCGGACGCTTTGGCAGGAGGTGGGGGAACTGGACGAGAGATTTAACCCTGGTCCTGCGAACGACCCTGATCTCTTTTACCGGCTGTCCTTTGCCGATGCCGAAATGCTTCGCGCGGAGGACTGCCTCGCGTACCACTTCAGCGGGAAGTCGAGCCGGATGGCCGACGAAGCCACGAGAGAGCGGCGCGAATGGCGGGAGGTGACGGACCGGAACGAAGCGCGGTTCGAGGAGAAGTGGGGCGAGCGGTACCGCTATGCGAACGGCGGGCTGCCCGATCCCGGGAGCGAGGCGCGAAAGAAATGGTTTGCCGGTACCGCGCGCCCACCAGCAGCGGAAGGCGAAAAACGCCTCCGAGTGTTGCTGGATGCGCGAGCGGTCCAGGACGCGACCGATGGGATCGGGGCCTACGTCGCGGGGCTTGTTCGTGGGCTCAGCCGACTTTCAAACGCAGTGGACCTGCACGTCCTGTCGAACGATCCCAAAGTACTCGTCCGGAAAATCGGACCGCTTCGCGGGATCAAGTGCCGGATCGTGACCTGCCGTCCAGGAGACGTCGCAGGAGAGGCGCGCGAGATTCGAGCGGCTGTGGATCAAATCCAGCCGGACGTCTATCACGGTCCGGCTTTCACACTGCCGCGCGGGCTATCCTGCCCCGGAGTCGTGACCGCGCATGACGTCGCGTTCGACATCCACCCCGAATGGTATCCCTCCAGATTCGTCGAGCACCTCCGCGGCGAACTGCGCCAGGCGCTAAGTACCGCCTCGGGAATCATTGCGGTTTCCGAATGCACACGGCGGGATCTGGGCGAGCGATTCTCGGTCGCCGCCGACCGTGTTTCATGCGTTCCGGAGGCCCCAGGCGAGGGGACTTCTCCACGAAGGAGCGGCGCATTGGCGGAGCTTTCAAAAGGAACGTTTCATGGCGGGGCTCCTTACGTCCTCGCGATCGGCATGAAGCAGCGCCGAAAGAATGCCCTCGGGCTTCTTCGCTCCTTCGCGCGCGCGGTCGAAGCCGGAGCGGGGAAAGGGGTCGGGCTGCTCATGACCATGGCCGCGAATTCGGAGGACCCGCGGCTCGATGAGGAATTGCGCAGGCTTCCACAGGGATCGGACGTTTTCCTCGCAGGGCACATTTCCGATTATGACCTCTCGCGGGCTCTGGCAGGCGCGTCTGCCTTGGCGTACCCCTCGCTGTACGAGGGCTTCGGCCTGCCGGTACTTGAGGCCATGCTCGCGGGAGTGCCCGTGGTCTGCTCCGACGGCGGTGCCCTGTCGGAGATTGCGAGCGACGCAGCTCTGATGGTTCCAGCCGGGGACGAGGACGGTCTCTCGGCGGCGCTTGAGAAAATCCTCGTCGAGAAGGACCTGCGACTCGACCTCTGTCGGCGAGGCCTCTCGCGCGCCCTAGAGTTTTCCTGGGACCTGACCGCGAGAGCCACGCTGGAAGTTTACCGGTCGGCTCTGGCGAACCCTTTGATCGCAAGGGAGACGGCTGAAGTGCGCCCGCCCATTCGGCCAGCGTCGTCTCCGGAGCAGAGGGGTGAATCAACGAACCGGAAAACGCTCCGGGTCGCCGTGGATGCGCGAATGGCGGTGGCTCCTCACACGGGGACTGGCCGCTACACGATTGAGATTCTGAGACGCCTCGGGGGTGTCGCGGACGGAGCTGAATTCGTCCTGGTCGGCCCGAAGACTGCCGAGGAAATGGAACTCCCGAAGGAGCTCCGGGTCGTCAATCACGTCCTCGCGGGGGCCGAAACACTGCTCAATCCTGCCTGGGAGCAATTCAGCGCCGTGGCCGCGTACGCCGGGTGCGATGTGATCTTCTCGCCGACCGGGATCCTCCCGGTGACCCGAGGCTGTCCCGGAGTAGCCGTCCTGCATGACCTGGCGTTCCTGGACCATCCCGAGGACTTCGACGTACGCCTGCGCGAGCACCTCACGCGATGGACCGCGCTCACTTGCCGGTCCGCAGAGCGGATGATCGCGGTCTCGGAGTTCACCAAGGGCCGCCTCGTTGACCGGTATCAGGTTTCGCCCGAGGCGATACGCGTCGTCCATCATGGCGGCCCGCACAAATCGACCAAGCGGACGAAGCCTCGGGGAAGTGCGCCGAACATCCTCTGCGTCTCCTCCTTCGAGCCGAACAAGAATCAGGGCGTCCTCCTGGAGGCGTTCGCAAAGAGCAAACCTGGAAAGCAGGCCCGGCTGGTCCTGGCGGGAAGACCGGGCAGGACGCTTGTTGCCCTCAAGCAACGCGCCAAGGACCTTGGGTTGAGTTCGGTCGTGCGATTCGAGGAGGGGGTGAGCGACGCCCGGATTGCGGAACTTTTTCGGGAGGCGACAGCTTTCGCATTCCCGTCCCGGTATGAAGGATTCGGACTCCCTCTCGTCGAGGCCATGTCCGCCGAGCTTCCGATCCTGTGCTCCCGAATTCCTGCTTGCGAGGAAGTCCTCGGAGGCGCGGGGCTTCTGGTCCATCAGGAAGATGTCGCAGGATGGAGCGAAGGTCTACGGGTAATCAGCGAAGATTCGGCCGCGTGCCGTGACCTCGCCGAAAAGGGGACAGCCCGCGCGAAGGCGTTCGACTGGGAGAATGCTGCGAAGGCCACTTGGTCGGTCATCGTGGAGGCCGCGAAAACGCGATGAAGGTCCTGCTGCTGGCCCACCACCTGCCGCCGAAGGGACGCAGTTTCGGCCGACTCGCACTTGAGTACGCCAAATTGATGAAGACCCGCGGCATTGAAGTCGCCCTGTTGACCTCAACCGCCCTCGGAGGCCGACTTGACAGACGATGGGACGGACTTCCGACGCATCAGGTCTTGGAACTCCCGTTCGTCGCTCCGACTGCGCACCTTCAGGCGACTCTCGACGCGTTCCGGATGTCCGACCGGGCCTCGGATGACGCCCGCATCGCAAGCTCGGCAGACGTGATCATGAGTTTCGACTGGTCGTCGGCCATCGCCGCGTCCGTGATGAAGCGGGCCTTCCACAAGCCGCTGATCCACGTGTACAACGGCGCGGGGGAAGCACGGGCCGGAGCGGGTGGCATCGAGACGGCGTGGATTGCGGAAATGGAGGGGCGAGCTGTCGAACTTGCGGACCACGTCGTGGTTCCCTCAGCGCACGCTGGGCAAGAACTGCGTGCGCGTTTCCCACAACTTTGCGCGCCGGTGACTTGCGCGCCGATGGTCGCGGCGATGTCGGCTCGATCAACCGCTGTCGACGCAGAAGAATTCCGCCGCACCCTCGCGGATCCGGATGACTTTTTGCTCCTCTTCGTTGGCGCGGGCGAAAAGAGAAACGGTTTCGACATCCTGCTCGCGTCCCTGCCCGAGATCCTCTACAAGAACCCGAAGGTGAAGTGTGTTTTTGTCGGGGAACCGCCGCTCGATCCTGGAATGCGAGAGCAGCGCGACCGTGCGGAAAGGAGCGGGCGGCTCCGCGTGCTCGGTGAAATCGGCGACAACGTCCTGAACGCCGTGATGCAGGTCGCCGACCTCCTGGTTGCCCCGTCCCGCTACGATCCGAGCGGCATTGGCCTTTGGCAAGCCGCGCTCGCAATTCTTCCGGTGGTTGCAATCCCGACGCCTGCCGCTGCGGAAGCGCGGGAGGCCGGGTGCGACGTGACTATTGTCCCGGACCCAGACGCCATGGGGTTGACGGAGACGATACTCGCGGCGGCAACGGCGGGTCGGTCGCGTCGCAGCGAAATCGACGCCGGGGCAGGCTACAAACGACTGGAAGCCCGGGCGGCCCAGAGTGCGGCGGCTCTGAGTAGCGCCGTCGAAGCCGTCTGCATCGGGAGAGGCCCCTGATGTACTCGTCCACCGTACTCGATCATTTCGGAAACCCTCGAAACGTCGGGCGTCCGGCGGGAGCCAACGCCGTCGGAATATCGGGTGATCCGAGTGCGGGACCATTCATGCGGGTTTTCCTCGTGACGGTTGAAGGCCGGATTCAGCGCGCCGGGTTCGAGACCTACGGATGCGTCGCCTCCATTGCGGCTGGAAGCGTGCTTACAGAGTGGCTGGCTGGGAAGTCGCTGATCGAAGCTCGAAGCATGACCGCCGAACTGCTGGAAAAGATGTTGGGAGGACTTCCCCTCGGCAAGAATCACTGCGCGGCGACGGCCGTACGCGCACTGAAGTTGGCCGTCGAGTTGGCCAAGACGGAAACCAGGTGAATAGCATCAATCCAATCATGCCAGTGGGGGGGCGCCCTGACGGCAGTTTTCGCTTGAACGCTGCCGTGCGCGTGTCGTTAGATACGCTGCGGGTAGTGTGGACAATTTGACGTCAGGTTGAGGGCTAATCCGTGTCCATTACGATCACGAGTCCTGCTGGAAGCCCGAGCCAGGGTGGCTTGATCCAGCCTATCGGCGTCAGGGCGACGATCGTCGCCCCTGAAAGTCCGATCACCACAACTTGGTCGTACACCATCAACGGCGGCGGCTCGACGATGTTTGGCATTGGCGCCTCGGCGATATTCACGACGCCCGCCTCGATTCAGAACACCGACGCCAACGGCGCCGCAGGCGTCGACGTTGCAGTGCTTACCGCGACGGATCAGCACACGATGGTCAGCTCATCCGTGACCGTGCTGATCGGTCAGGGACCGGCCAACATCAACCATACGAATCCGCTCGGCCAGATCACTGATGAGCAGTCCATACCGGAGGACCGCCCGAAGGATCGCGTGAACCCTGGAGGCGTGACCGACACGACTGTTCCGGTCGGGAATCCGATGACGGACGAGGAGAACGATCCGGGAGAAGGGAGCGGAGCCTGCGTCCCGCTTCAGCCCGTGGTCGCCGAATTCAGCGGCGGGGAAGGATGCAGTTGCGCCCCGCCGATGTCGTTGTCGTTCTTCGACGGCAGCGGGACGTTTACGCTGTCGGGCGGAGGAGGTCCCTCGAACGTAGCCACGCCGGGCGGCGGAGCTGCCGCAGGGTTGATCCAGCCCGGGGCGATGATCTGCGCCGCGGAAAACAGTGTTCTTGCGAGCCAGGCGTGGACGCGACCCTACGGCGTCATCCAGGTGAAGTCCGGATGCGGGGCCTTGGTCACGCGGGGGAAACCGGTTGAGCTCTGCACGTGGTTCTCGAACGTCCCCGATGGGCTTGTCGCCGCCGAGCGATACGCGGGCAAGAAGACGATGTTCGGCTGGATGGCCCGACTGATCCAGGACACCACGGGGAACGTCGCGATCTACTGGGGCGACCGGACGGTCGAGGCCTGGCAGACGACCGATGGTGGCGCGACCTTCACGGCCCCCAAGGGGAACTTCGGGACGCTGACCAAGCAGGGCGACGGGAGCTTCACGAGGGCGACGAAGGACACGACGTATTACGATTTCGACTCCGCAGGTCGCCTCCAGACCATTAAGGACCGGAGTGCCGACGGCAACGTCGTCTATTACAACTACAACGGCTCGAACCAGCCGATCCGAATCACGGGACCTGGTCTCGGGTACAAGCCCTACTTCACGTACGACGCCAACAACCGCATCAACGCCATGAACCTTGAGGGTGCGAGTCCCTGGCCCGAGAGGACGACGTACTTTGACTACGATGCGTCCGGCCGGATGAACAAGATGATCTGGCCGGAGAACTGCATCTCGTATTTCGACTACGACGGGAACGACAACCTGTCGCAGGAGACGAACGCCGACAACTTCATCACGTACTTCAACTATGGCGCGCAGGCCGTCCCGCGCATCCGCGAAATCAACCTGCCCCTAACGGCGGCCCTTTACTTCACGTACGACGACACGGTGCCGCGGCACACGAGGGCGCAGGCCGGGGGGACGACGAAGCAGTTCGACTACCAGTGGGCTGGCCTTGGCGAAAAGATCCTGATCGGCAGCGAAGCCTCGTACTTCAGCTTCGACGCGAACGCGAAGCCCACCATGGCCCAAGGTACGGACGGCAACCGGACGTACTACGAGTGGGACGCCTCGGGGCAGATGACGGTTACGCGGGAGCCTCAGGACTCCTTGCAGTACTTCACGTATGGCGGAAGCGGGCGGATCACGAGCTGGAAGAATCCCGCTGGACGGATGACCTACTGGAACTACGACGCCACGGGCTTCCAGAAGAACTGGATCGACCGCAAAGGCAATGTCACGTATTTCGAGCGGGATTCCTTCGGCAAAATCGCATCGGTCAAGGACCGCAACGCGAACGTCACCTATTTCACCCACAACGCGCAGGGCCTTGTGACTTCCCGCAAGGCCGCGGACCTGACGGTGCGGTACTTCGACTGGAACCCTGGGGCCGAAGTCGAGCTTGTGATCGACGAGCTTGCAAACGTCACCTATTTCCACCACGACAAGCGCGGCCGAATCACGCGCTGGAAGGACAACCTCGGGCAGATCACCGACTACGGCTTCGACAACCGGTCGAACCTCACGGTGATGATCGACAAGCGCGCGAACGCCTGGTACTGGGAGTACGACGGGCTTTCGAGGCGGACCGTCGCGCGGACTGCCCTCCTGAACACGAGCTATTTCAGCTACAACCGCGCAAACCTCAGGACGAGCGTCGTTGACCCTCGCGCAAACCCGACCTACTTCTACTACACCGCCGAGAAGCGGCTCCTGGCGCAGGAGACTGCGCTCAAGGAGCTGACGTACTTCACGTACACGGCCGCTGGACAGATGGAGAGCATAAGGAACCCGCGTGGGTACGCGCAGTACTGGACTTACGATGTCTTCCATCGGGTCTCGACCGTGAAGGACGCCGTTGGCAACGTTGCGACGAACCTCTACGACGTCGATGGCGACATGTCCGCAGTCACGGATGCCCGCGGGAACACCACCTACCTTTATTACGACGAGATGGACAGGACCTTCGCGCGCCGGAATCCCCTCAGCGAGGTGTCGTACTTCTACTACGACGCGGAGGGGAACCAGACCTGCGCGGAGGATGCGCTCCGGCGGAGGACGTACTTCTACTTCGACTCGATGGAGCGCCGCTTCGCGGTCGAGGACGCGCAGAAGAACCTGACGTACTACACCTTCGAGCAGCGAGGGCCGGTGTCGTCGGCGAAGAACGCCCGAGGGTACGTTGGCTATCTGTACTACGACGCCCTTGAGCGGCAATTCGCGGCGAAGGACGCGCGCGGCGGCGTGACGTACATGCAGTACGACGCGAACTCGAACCGCGTCGCGAGCCGGGACGCGCGTGGGAACACGAGCTACTTCGATTTCGACAAGGACAACCGGAATATCTCGGCGACGACACCGTTGAACGAGACGACGTACCTGGCTTACGACGCGGCGGCGAATCGCACGAACGTGAAGGACGCCAGGGGAAATCTCTCGTACTTCTACTTCGACACCCTGAACCGCCTTTCCTGCTCCGAGGACGCGAAGCAGGCGAGAAGTTACTTCACCTTCGATTCCGCCGGGAACGCATCCAGCGAGATGGACCCGCTGGGGCGGGTGACGTACCACTACTACGACGGGAATAGCCGGCGCTTCTCGACGCAGGACGCCCTTGCGGGTTTCAGATATTTCACCTTCGACGCGGCGTCGAACAATGACAGCGTCAAGAACCCGCGCGGATTTGTCACCTACATGTACTACGACGGGCTGAACCGCCTGTTCTCGCAGCAGTCGCCCGTTGCGGGATTCACCTACTTCGCCTTCGACGCAGTTGGGAACAGGACGAGCGTCAAAGATCCGGTCGCTCGCATGAATTACTTCTACTTCGACTCGCTCAACCGGCAGTACGCGAGCGAAGACGGGCTACGGAACCGGACGTATTTTGAATTCGACGTAATGGGCAACACGATGTCGATTAAGAACCCCCGCCGCGCGACGGTGACGCCTGCCGAGGTCGGGATTCAGTATTTCACGTACGACGAGTTGAATCGGCGGAACTCCGCGAAGGACGAAGTCGCGAGCGTCTGGTACTACGACTACGACTCGGCGTCGAACTTGCAGGTGCAGACGAATCCGCGCGCGGCGCTGACGTACTGGGCGTGCGACGCGCTCAATCGGAAGCAGTCACAGAAGGACCCGCTGGCGCGATCTTGGTACTGGACGTACGACGCAACCGGGAACGTGAATTCCGTCAAAAACGGCAAGGCGCAGACGACGTACTACCACTACGACTCGGTCAACCTCCTCACCCGTGTGGACTACCCGGGCAGTTTCCTCCCTGATTACTTCGTCTACGACGCAGGAAGACAGCGAACGGCTATGGCGGACAAAACAGGCGGGACTTATTGGCTTTACGACAACCTCGGGAGAACCACCTTCAGGCTGAACCCTTGGTTTGGGTCAATCGGGGCGGCGGTCACAAAGCAACGGCTCTACTATCAATACGATCCAAACGGCAATCGAGTTACATTGAAGGATCAGGACAGCGTCACGATTTACTACGACTGGGATTCCGCAGACCGCACCAAGGAAATCCGGAGCTCGACGTACGGCGGCTGGATTTCCTACTACGAGTACAACAAGTCGGACCAGATGGTCTATGAGAAGCGCCAAAACACGACGGTGACTTACCATGGCTACGACGCCGCCGGACGCGTTTCGCAAATCCAGCACCGTACGGACGCTCTGACAGAAATCGAGAAACAGGATTACACCCGTGACGAAGCAGGCAACCCCGTCAGGATCGCGGTCTCGCAGGCTAATGGTCTTCAAATGTACTTTAATTACGACTCTGCGAATCGAATCACAAAGGAAGCCTGGCTGGTAGCTCTTGGATCGACCCCGCATCTTTACGGCTTTCTGTACACTTACGATGCAGCAGGGAATAGAGCGACGAAGACTGATGCGCTGAGTGCGGCGTCCCAATATTGGGAATACGACGCGGCTGATCAGCTGCAGAAGCAAAGGGACGGAGGAGCCGTTGGGGTCTACTTTGAGTTTGACGCGAACGGCAATCTTGCGGTTGAACACGACACCAACGCCTCCGCCGGGAGAACTTACTACGACTACGAGCCACGCAACCTGCTCTCCAGAGTCGACTTTCCGGGAGCAACGAAAACAAACTACTTCTATTACAATGCCGTCGGGGAGCGAATTCGCAAGGACGACAACTCAACCCAGAACGTTTACACGTGGGACGGAATCGACGTATTGCAGGAAAAAGCTGTCTCGAACGGCGCATTGCAGGTGCGAAATATCAAGGGCGTGACGCCTATTGCGGGCATTGGCGCATACGTCATGCACGCCACAACAATTGCCGCGACACCTAAACGCTTTCCGCTAAAGAACCAGGTGGGGAGCACCGTCAAGCTGACAAATGCCACTGGCGGGGTGCTGGGGACGCTTCGTTACGATGCCTGGGGCCAGCCCTTTGAGGCAAGCGGCACTGTCCAGAATTACCAGTTCAACGGCAAGGAACTCGACCCCGACTTCGTGGCGTTCAACTCCAACAACAGACGGTATCATTACCCGGCCCGGACATACGTCCCATTCCGTGCAGCATTCGCACTCGTTGATCCCTTGTGCCGTGATCGTGTAACGTACAAGTCAGATGCAGAAGGACTGCCACTCGCATCGTACATCTTCGTACGAAATGCTCCCACCTTAGCAGTTGACCCGCTTGGCCTAAATATCACTGATGAAGAATGTTTAGCAAGTGCAAAACGGCTGATTAAAGAAATGACCAAAGAATTCAATTGGGGGCCCGGCGGCTGCGTGCCCGACGTCACCTGTAAGTGGTGTTGTCAGGATCATGCCGGGATGGCCGGTGTGACTGATCTAACCAAGATAACTATGTGCATCGACCATATTCCGAGCGGTAGCACCCCTGACGAAATCGACCAATATGTAAGGCACGAATTTGCACATGCCGCTGATCATTGCAAAGGGTTCAATCGTTATCCCTCTGCAACGATTACCGACTGGGGTCTTAAGGAAATGGCGGATTGCGAGGAAAAGGCCTGTCGAGAGATACGCGCATACAGTTTTGCGAGACAATGCGATACAAACGGCGTGCTTTTGCCGGGAAACGCCGACCGAAAAGCTTGCGTCATAGCAAGCGCGATGATCTCAATGGGCACCCTCTGCGCGCCATTAACCGCAAGAATTGTGGCGAATGTGTACGATAGGTGCGTAGTCCCGGAGGGCGCAACCGCCTTGCCAAAATTTCCGAAATTGGGGTAATTTGAGATGAACCCTGATTATGAGAAAGTGAGCGATCGGATTACTGGAATTGTGCTCCGAGTCATCGCCCTGGCTCTGACCTTGTCGCTTGCCGTGACGTACTATTGCCTAAGAAATCGGTACGCGTTGCCGACTAAGGAGGCATTTGTGGTAACACCAACAACTCTAGCATTTTCAAGCGCTCCCGATTCTGTCGAGATTTCTGTCTCCGCCAATGGTCCTTGGAAATTCCTGTCTGCCGACGACGCTATGAATGTTGTCGCAGCTTGTCAGGGAGCGCGTCAATTGGCTCCAAATGGCTCACACCAGGACTACCAACCTCTGCCATCTATATGTTATCTCAGAACGAAGGATGGCAACGGGCAGACTCAATTAATGTCAATCTCAAACGACTTGTCAATTGTCATTGTTTTCGAAATATCACGCGATGCGAATATGCCAAATAGCGTGCGTGGGTTTTTCCAGATAGTGGATTCACGAAAGGCACCATTGCGCGAGGTGCTACGTGCGAATGGGTTTATTCACGGTCACAGCTCTTCTGGATCGTAGGGTCCCGGCCTAGCGGCGATTAACTCCAACAATAGGCGGTACCACTACCCGGCGCGGTCGTACAGTAACCGTCCGGCGAGACCATCCCGGGGTGCGTAGCGCCGCCTGTATTGGCGAGGTGGACGTTGCTACAGCTTTTTCGCTGGTTCTGGAGCCAGAGATGTTGCTCTCCATTGATCCGGCAGCAACTC
The DNA here is from genome assembly GCA_021413805.1 of Planctomycetota bacterium. Lineage (GTDB taxonomy): Bacteria > Planctomycetota > MHYJ01 > WSZJ01 > WSZJ01 > WSZJ01. The sequence goes on along the minus strand of JAIOPR010000339.1, from coordinate 9,723 downwards.
CGCGATCCTGCTTTGCGGTGTTGAGCCGACCCGTTCCAGGACGTCGCGAAGGTAGGCCCAAGGCTCGACCTTGAGCGCCTTGCAGCTGGCGACCAGGCTGTACAGGATTGCGGCCCGTCGGCCGCCTTCGTCCGAGCCCGCGAATTCCCAGTTCTTGCGTCCGATGGCGACGGCGCGGAGCTCGCGTTCGCCGAGGTTGTTGTGGATGGCGGAGTGAGGGTTGTAGCGGCTATCGACGGGGAGAAGGGGCAGGACAAGGGAATTCAAGGTTATTGCAAGGGGCTCCATCGCTCTGGCGTTGAACACAGGGAACGCAGCGACCGTCGAAGTGGGCCTGCGAAACTTGGCAGAACGGCACTAACGAAGGCTCGCGCGCGGGAACATGCCCACGATCAGAGACGGTCGTGACATTCCCCTTGAACGCCCGCCTGCGGAGGAGTAAGTTCTCGGGCAGATCGAGGGTGAGGAATTTGGGGACAGGCTTCGGAGTTTTTCTATGCCGGTAGTGATCATCAATCCCGTGGCGTCAGGTGTGATCTTGTCTGTAGGCGCCTTTGGTCGCTTCCAGGCCAGCGTGACGGCGCCCGAGAACCCCGCCCAGGTAACCTGGACGTTGACCGTTAACAACGGTGCGCCCTCGACGGTAGGAGCTGGCGCAAGCGCGGTCATCGCCATGCCCTCGTCCGTCCTAAACACGGACGGCTCCGGGAACAAAGGCTCGGACGTTTGCACCGTTACGGCCCGCGATCAGGGGACGGGGGTGTCGGCGCAGATGTCCGTGGTGCTGGTGCAGGGGCCGTCGTTCATCAACCACACAAACGTCCTATCGCAAGTGACGGAGGGGCAAGGGACCCCGGGGACGACGCCGAAGAACCGGGACAATCCGCAGGGACCCGGGGACACGACCGTGCCGGTGACGCCGCCGTTGGTGGACGAGGACAACGAGCAGGGCGCGGGCTGGGTGCCTGGTTGCGTGCAGATTCAAACCTCGATCGCAGAGCTTGGGATATCCGGGCTGACCGCACCGCAGCAGGAATGCACATGCGGGCCGCCGATGTCGGTGCAAGAGCCGGACGGCTCCAATGGTGGCGACGGCTCGTCCGCGAACACGGCGACGCCCGGTGGCGGGTCGGCGGCGTCGGGGCTGGTGCAGGGGGCGCCCATGTTCTGCGCGTCCGAGAAAACGGCCTCGATGAGCCAGGCGTGGACGCGGCCGTACGGGATCGTGCAGTTGAAGAGCGGCTGCGGGGCGCTGGTTACGCGTGGCAAGCCGGTGGAGTTGTGCACGTGGTTTTCAAACGTCCCCGACGCGCTGGTGAGCGCGGAGCGGATTGCCGGGAAGAAGACGATGTTCGGGTGGCAGGTGCGCCTGATCCAGGACACGGCGGGGAACGTCGCGATCTACTGGGGCGACAGGTCGATCGAGGGGTGGCGGACGACGAATGGGGGGGCCACTTTCTCCGCGCCGAGAGGGAGCTTCGGGACGCTGACGAAGCAGGGCGACGGGAGTTTCACGAGGACCACGAAGGACTCGACGTATTACGACTTTGATTCCGCCGGGCGCCTCCAGAAGATCAAGGACCGGAGCACGGACGGCAACCCGGTGTACTTCAACTACAACGGCTCCAGCCAGATGGTCAGGATCACAGGGCCGGGGCTTGGGTATAAGCCGTACTTCAGCTATGACGCGAGCGGCCGCGTGAACGCGATGACGCTCGAATCCGCAGACGTGTCGAAGGAGCGGGTGACGTACTACGACTACGACGTCTCGGGGAGGATGAACAAGGCGATCTGGCCGGAGAACTGCATCTCGTACTTCGACTACGACGGAAACGACAATCTGTCGCAGGAGACAAACCCCGACAACTACCGGGCCTACTTCAACTACGGCTCGCAGACGATTCCGAGAATCCAGGAAATCAACCTGCCCATGGGCGCGGCCGTGTACTTCACGTACACGGACTCTGTACCGAGGCAAGTGAGGTCACAAGCGGGCGGGCCGGACAAGCAGGTGGACTACCAGTGGGCGGGGCTGCCTGAGCTCGTGCTCATGGGGTCGGAGTACACCTACTTCTCCTATGACGGAGAAGCGAAGCCGACGAGGGCGCGTGGGACGGACGGAACGGAGACGTACTACGAGTGGGACTCGTCGGGGCAGATGACGGCGATGAGGTCGCCCTTGGACTCGCTCCAGTACTTCACGTACGGGGCGCAGGGGCGGATGACCTCGTGGAAGAACGCCGAGGGGCGGATGACGTACTGGAACTGCAACGCCAGCGGCTACCAGACGAACTGGATCGACCGGAAGGGCCAAGCGACCTACTTCGAACGGGACACCTACGGGAAGATCACGAGCGGGAAGGACCGCCGCGGGAACGTGACGTACTTCACGTACAACAGCCAGGGGCTCGTGACGTCGCTGAAAACTGCGGACCTGACGGTGCGGTATTTCGACTGGAACCCGGGGGCCGAAGTCGAGCTGGTGATTGACGAACTCGCGAACGTCACCTATTTCCACCACGACAAGCGAGGGCGCATCACGAGGTGGAAGGATTTCCTCGGGCAGATCACCGACTACGGCTTCGACAACCGGTCGAATCTGACGGTGATGATCGACAAGCGCGCGAACGCCTGGTACTGGGAGTACGACGGACTGTCCCGGAAGCAGGTGGCGCGGACGGCGCTTCTCAACACCAGCTACTTCAACTACAGCCGCACGAACCTGCTCTCAAGCCGGGTGGACCCGCGGGGCAACCCGGCATACTTCTACTACACGTCCGAGAAGCGGCTGCTCGCGGTCGAGGACGCGCTCAAGGAACTGACCTACTACACGTACACCTCCGCCGGGCAGGTGGAGAGCGTGAAGGATGCGCGCGGGATCGCAGCGTACTACACGTACGACGCGCTGCACCGAAAGACGTCGATGAAGGATGGCGTCGGGAACGTCACGTACTACCGATTCGACCCTGACGGGGACAACTCGGCAACGACCGATCCGCGGGGGAACACGACGTATCTCTACTACGACGAGATCGATCGGCTGACGGCGCGGCGAGATGCACTGAATCAGGTCTCCTACTTTTACTACGACGTAGAGGGGAACCAGACCTGCGCGGAGGATGCGCTCCGGCGGCGGACGTATTTTTATTTCGATTCGATGGAGCGCCGTTTCGCGGTGGAGGACGCTGAAAAGAACCTGACGTACTACACCTTCGAGCAGCGCGGGCCGGTGTCGTCCGCGAAGAACGCCCGAGGGTACGTTAGCTATCTGTACTACGACGCCCTTGAGCGGCAATTCGCGGCGAAGGACGCGCGCGGCGGCGTGACGTACATGCAGTTCGACGCGAACTCGAACCGGATCGCGAGCCGGGACGCGCGGGGGAACACGAGCTACTTCGATTTCGACAAGGACAACCGGAATATCTCGGCGACGACGCCGTTGAACGAAACGACGTACCTGGCTTACGACGCGGCGTCGAATCGCACGAACTTGAAGGATGCCAGGGGAAATCTTTCGTACTTCTACTTCGACACGCTCAACCGCCTTTCCTGCTCAGAGGACGCGAAGCAGGCGAGGAGTTACTTCACTTTCGACGCTGGGGGAAACACCTCGAGCCAGATGGACCCGCTGGGACGGGTGACGTACTACTACTTTGACGGAAACGGCCGGCGCTTCTCGACGCAGGACGCCTTGGCGGGTTTCAGATATTTCACCTTCGACGCGGCGTCGAACAATGACAGCGTCAAGAACCCGCGCGGGTTTGTCACCTACATGTACTACGACGGGCTGAACCGGCTGTTCTCCCAGCAGTCGCCCGTCGCGGGATTCACGTACTACGCCTTCGACTCGGTTGGGAACAGGACGAGCGTCAAGGATCCGGTCGCTCGCATGAACTACTTCTACTTCGACTCGCTGAACCGGCAATACGCGAGCGAGGACGGGCTGCGGAACCGTACGTATTTTGAATTCGACGTGGTGGGGAACACGATGTCGATCAAGAACCCCCGCCGCGCGACGGTGACGCCTGCCGAGGTCGGGATTCAGTATTTCACGTACGACGAGTTGAATCGGCGGAACTCCGCCAAGGACGAAGTCGCGAGTGTCTGGTACTACGACTACGACTCGGCGTCGAACTTGCAAGTGCAGACGAACCCACGAGCGGCGCTGACGTACTGGGAGTACGACGCGCTCAGCCGCAAGCAGTCGCAGAAGGACCCGCTGGCGAGGTCCTGGTACTGGACCTACGACCCAACGGGGAACGTGAACTCCGTGAAGGACGGCAAGGTGCAGACCACCTACTATCAGTACGACTCGGTCAACCTTCTAACCCGGGTGGACTACCCGGCAGGCTTTCTGCCCGATTACTTCGCATACGACGCCGCCAGACAGCGGAGCGCGGTGGCGGATTCCTCGGGCGGGACATACTGGCTGTACGATAGCCTCGGCCGCGCCACCTATCGCAAAAACCCCTCCTTCGGCGGGGCCGCAAGCGTGCAGCAGTTGTATTACCAGTTTGATGCGAATTCAAACCGGACGACGATCAAGTATCCCGACGGCAAGCTCATTTACTACGATTGGGACAAATCTGATCGTATGCAGGAGGTCCGGTCAAGCGACTACGGCGGATGGCTGGCGTATTACGAGTACAGCGCCGCCGACCAATGCTTGAGTGAGAAACGAACGAACAGCACGAACATTTATTACAAATATGATTCAGCCGGAAGGGCCATCGAACTTCACGGCCTGGGCTTTGGTGGATCGCCTCTTCTGGTAATCGATCTGGCCCGAGACGAATCGGGGAACCCGACGAGTATCACAATTCCAACTTTCCAAACCCACTATTTCAACTACGATCAGGCAAATAGAATCACGAAAGACCTGACGAAGAACGCCGGAGGAACTGATCTCTACGGTTTCACCTGCGACTACGATACCGCTGGAAATCGAATCAAGAAGAGTCACCCTTCTTCTGGGATAACACAGTACTGGGAGTACGACCTCGCTGACCAACTGACGCTTCAGAAACAGGGATCGGCAACACGGGTGTACTTCGCGTTTGACACGAACGGGAATCTTTCGGTCGAACATGATGTGAATGCATCGGCGGGCCGCAGTTACTACGACTACGATGCACGCAACTTGCTTGCGCGAGTGGACTTCCCGGGAGCGACAGCCACAAATTATTTCTACTACAACGCTCTCGGGGAACGAATCAGAAAGCAGGATTCCACGGGAGGCAAGGTCTACACGTGGGACGGCATCGACGTCATTCTGGAGCAGAGCTTGGCGCTGGCATCAGTGAATCGCTTCGTCAAGGGATATACGCCGATTGCCGGAATCGGCGCCCACCTGATGATCGACCTGGGCGCGAGCGGCAATAAGTGGTTTTTGCACAAGGATCAAGTCGGTACTACCTTGGGTGTCTCGAATACGGCGGGCGCGGGCGCTAATCTATACACCTACGACGCGTGGGGTCAGCCCTATTCCGTCCTAGAAGCAGGCGCATATCAATACAGATTCAACGGCAAGGAACTCGACCCCGACTTCGTCGCGTTCAACTCCAACAACAGAAGATACCACTACCCTGCCAGAACCTATTTGCCGTTTAGAGCTTCCTTCCTCCAAGCCGACCTTTTGATTCGATTGTCCGGCGCACCCGCGTCGTACATGATCGCGATTGGAAATCCTGCTCGGTTCCAAGATCCCCTCGGGCTTGAGATTGTTGACCAAGATTGGGACCAGAAAGCGCCAGATGCCGGCTGGCTCGACAAGAGCACGACGAAACCTCCCGGCGTGGACTCAATGTTCGAGCCAACAGATTCACACCCGCTCCCGGGGCACTCAAAAGGGATGGCCGTTACTTATGGTGAGATAAATGTTCAGAATTTGATGGCACTCGAGAGCGAGATCATTCGCCTTCGGGACTCGCAGTGTTTCGTCCCAATTGTACGAACGCTCGTTACGTACAGGATTCTGGGGCAAGCACTTCAGAAATGCGACAAGGTATTCTTAATGGCCCACGGAGGTGACGAATATCCTTTTGTCGAACTTCCCGGGAATCCGGACGATTTTATCTGGCCCGCGGATCCGCGGGCCGACACTTGCTGGCTTGGCGTGTGTGGAGGAGGATCAAGCGCGGCAGCGCTAAACAAGGCCAGCGGGGCTGGAATCTTTAAGGCACCTGCAAGTGGCTTGTTCGACCCTAAGGAGAACATCCTTCGGAGCGATGCTCTCGCGGATTTGGTGCGGAACCTGGTGAACCTGAAAGACACCCCTTGCTGCGAAAAGCAGATCATTTGCATTCTTGCGGGGCCGCAACAGCATGTAGCAAGAAAGCCGAGGTAGATAGATGGAACCAAGCAGAGATCGACGTGCCAATTTCCTGCCATCCAGAAGCTCGAGGCGTTTGCCTTTTGCGGTTACCCTGACATTGTCGATCAGCACTTTGACGTTCTTCACGTTGTTAGCCTGTACCTTCGTGGGTTGCGAGCGTAGGCTTTCGCCGCCTGAACGATCTTGGCTTCGTGGCCGCAGCATCCATAGTGAGAAAATTGCCGTCCCATATGCAGTGGAGATCCCTGCTGATGCTTGGCTCATCTCGATCGGCAATGATGGCAAGTTGATTCTTGACGGATCAATCATTGATGAGCGTGAATTGACGAAAATGAGTCCGCGAGAAACCGAATCTGGGACTCGAAGGCAATCTTTGGTCTTTGAATGTCGTGAAGCTGACTCGTTTAGCGGTGTACTGACTTCCATCGCGCCTGCGCTTCGAGCTGACTTCTGCCGGATTGGCTTTTTGGTTAACTGTGAAAATCAGTTGCGAGCTGTGCCGCTGCCAGTGTTGCGGGGTGATTCTGTTTGGCAACTCGGGCGTGAGGTCTCGGTGCTAAAGGGGGGGCAGGGGACGCCTCGGGTCGAGATCCGAATTGGTGTCGACTCGCACGCTAAAGTCAGGTTAACAACCATTGAGACTGTGGTTTGGAATACCGTTGACTTTCCAGATGCTGACCGCCCGGCAGGAGCGGAGACGGGAGGGCCGGTTCGAGCGCCGTGGAGCGGCCAGAGGCCGCTCAATGGTCCTATCGAGCCTGGCGACCTAACAGAATTTGTGCGCAGGAGCGAGGTTCAGGCAATGTCTCCCTACGTCGTGGTCCAGTTAAGTGGCGATGAGGACATGGCCGATGTACTTCACTGTCTATCGCTGGCATTTTCGGCGGTCGACCTAGTGATTATTCATTAGTGTGTAGGCGATCGGCCAACCCTTCGCTCGGCGCCAGCTGCGCAGCTTGGTAGTTCGCTCTGGGTTCAACGCGGAGGCGAAGACGACGCAGTTGTCGACGACGGAGCAGGTGAAGATCTGGCGGCGGGTGACCGGCGACCTGGAGCGCGGCCACGAGACGCGGGGCGCGTCGTGACGGAGGCATGGTTGGACTTGGAGTGGACTTCCGCTCGTAGTCGATGTCTTGCGCGATGCGGGCCCGAGCGTCGTGGCGGGAGGCCCTCCGGACTTCCGTGAATGTGCTTGCGATGGCTTCGCAGCACCTGCGCCAGGATGCGACAATGCCGACATGGGAACCCTTGCGAAGATGCTCACGGTTGAAACGCTACGTGGACTTGCAAGGAACTCCCGCTTTCGCCACGGAGAAGACCTTCTCGCCGCCTCTGCCGTGGTGGAGCAATGCGAGCTTGGCGCAATCTTGACCGCGGTGGTCCGAGAAGCACAGCCTTACGAGGTGCGAATCGTCGCCGGACCCAGGGAGCTTGAGTGGTCGTGCAGTTGCTCTCGTGCCACAGACGGAGTTTTCTGCGCGCACATTGTCGCCCCCGGGCTGGCATGGCTAAGGCGGGGCTCGACCGAGTCGAGGGAGCCCGAGCCATCGGCGGTCGAGGTCGAAGCGTTCTTGGCATCGCAGAAAAAGTCTGATCTTGTCCGTCGCATCGTCACGCTGGCCGATCAAGACCCGGTAGCGCTACGGACACTGCGGCTCGAAGTTGCTGCGGGGCGCGCGAACACGCCCGCTGGACTGGATACCAGGGTCCTGCGGAAGGCCCTGGACTCCGCCCTGCGACATCCCGAACGCCGCGCGTGGAACGAGGACGAGGTGTATGCGAGGGGCATCGAGACCGTGGTCGACCAGGTCGAGCGCCTGATCGAGACGGGTCACGCGAAGGAGTCCGTTGGATTGATCGAGGCCGCGTTGCGCGGCGTCGAGAATGCCATGGCCCACCTGAGCGGCGAGGGCATCGGCGTGCAGCTTCTTCGGGAACGACTTGAAGCCATGCACGTTCGTGCGTGCACCGCCGCCCCTCCGGAACCCGAGGATCTCGCTCGCAGCCTCTTCGCATGGGCTTTGTCCGGAGCCTGGGACACCTTCAGCGACGCGCCGGTCCTGTACAGAGACGTGCTCGGCGACCGTGGCCTCGCCGTCTACAGGTCGCTGGCCGAAGCCGAATGGGTGAAGGTGCCTGCGCTCAAGGCTGGAGACCAGTTCAAGGCACACGCCGGGAACCGCCTCCGGATTTCGACCATGATGGAGTCCCTCGCGCGCGCGAGCGGAACTGTCGATGACGTCGTGGCCGTGAAGTCGAAGGATCTTTCAAGCCCTTGGAGCTACCTCCAGGTTGCCGAGGTCTTGCGCGATTCAGGGCGGTTTCCGGAAGCCCTGACGTGGGCCGAACGCGGGGTGGGCGAGTTTCCGGACCCGCGGGATTACCGCTTGCGGGACTTCCTCGCCGAAGAGTACGTGCGCCAGGGAAGAGGCGAGGACGCCGTGCGGCTCGCATGGGAGGAATTCCTTCGTCACCCCGGAAGCAGCGCGTGGGAGAGGCTCAAGAAGCGATCCGAGGTTGCGCGCAGCTGGGAGTCCTGGCGAATTCAGGCGCTCGATCACGCGCGCATCCCCCGGCAGGGCGAGGACAGCTCAAACCTCGTGGACATTCTCTGTTTCGAGGGGGATTTTGAGTCCGCCTGGCGCGAGGCTACCGCGCGAGGGTGTAATGATCAGCTCTGGAGCAGTCTCGCGACTGCACGGCAGGACGGTCACCCCGACGATTCTCTTGTGGTTTGGCATCGGCTCCTCGAAAAGTCGCTCAGGTCTCGGACGAGCACCACTGCCTCGACGCCGTGGCCTTCCTGCGGAATATCCGGCTCTGCCTCGGACTTCTCGGCAGGGTCAAAGACTTCGACGGCGTCCTCGAAGGCGTTCGGGCAAAGAACAAGGCGCGGAAGAAGCTCCTGCTCATGCCGGACCGTGCGCGCTGGAAGTGAACGCGGGGTCACCCGCGTGCGGTGATCTCCCATGTACGAGTCTCGCGAGGGCTGCTCTTTTACCCCTGAGCGCCGGAAGTCGCGTCGAGGGCCTCGAACGCGCAGCGGGCGCGTTGAGCGAGAGCGGCGGCACGTCGCTGCGCTCGGCTACCGCCTTCACGAGCGCCATCAGCTCGCTGTGGACCAGCAGGTAGGGGAACAGCTGGCGCGGCGCAAGGTCGACGATGGCGTCCATGATCATTTCACGGACGACGTCCTCGGCCGCGGCTTCGACGTCCCGATCGCCAGCGGGATCGAAAGGCCTACGGGCGATTTCAGCCTCGATGGGCCCGACGTCGGCGTGGCCATCGTTCGTACGGGCCAACTCGACCAGCCAATCACGGGCGTCGAGCAGATCGGCGGTAGTCGCCGTGGGAAGCGCCGTGAGATCGGCGTGGGCGACGACCTTGCC
>JAIOPR010000338.1 GCA_021413805.1 Planctomycetota bacterium | reverse complement strand
GGCGTGGGCCCGGGGTATTGGACTCTCCCGGCCTCAATCGGTTCCGCGATTCCGCCGGGGCGCCCCTTCCCGTTTTCCAGTAGACGCTTCGTCCCCGGTGGGCGATTCTGCTCCCATGTTCGTCCGCGTCACCAAACACCTCGAATTCGCGGCTTCCCACACGTACTCCGTCCCTGGCGCGTCCTCGGAAGAAAACGCGCGGCTGTTCGGGGCCTGCGTGCGGCACCACGGGCACAACTACATGCTGGAAGTCACGGTCGAGGGCGCCACGGATCCTCGCACCGGGATGGTGATCAACGTCCTCGACCTGAAGAAGGCCATGCAGGACGTCGTCGCCGAGCTCGACCACCGCAACCTCAACCAGGATGTGCCGCACTTCCGGACGCACAATCCCTCCACCGAGAACATCGCGCTCTACCTGTTCGAACGGCTGAGTCCCCGCGTCGCCCCCGTGCGCCTCCAGGCCGTCCGCCTCCGCGAGGACGAGACGCTTTCGGTGGAGGTGCGCGATGCCTAGCGTGTTCCTGACCCGGCGCTACACGTTCTCGAGCGCCCACCGGCTGCACTCCGACGCCCTTTCGGCCGAGGAAAACGCGCGGCTTTACGGGAAGTGCAACAACGCGCACGGCCACGGGCACAATTACGCCGTCGAGGTCACCGTCACCGGCGCCGTCGATCCGCGCACGGGGTTCTGCTGCGATCTGCCGGCGCTCGACGCCGCCGTGAAACGATCCGTCCTCGACCGCTTCGATCACAACGACCTCAACGCGCTTCCCGAATTCGCCCGCCTGGTGCCGACCGGGGAATCGATCGCGCGGCTGATCTGGGACAAGCTGAAAGCGGAGGGGATTCCGCTGGACTCGGTGCGGCTGCAGGAGACGCGGGACAACTTTTTCGAGTATCGGGGTGAGCGATGAAACGCGGCGAGCGGATGACGGACGGGACGCGGGAGGAGCTGCAGAAGATCCTGCTGCGGGCGATCGAGATCGTGGGAGAGGACCCGAGGCGGGAGGGGCTGAAGCGGACGCCGAAGCGAGTGGCGGAGTCGCTGGAGTTCCTGACGAAAGGGTATTCGGAGGACCCGAAGCAGATCCTGAACGGGGCGCTGTTCGAGTCGGAATCGGACGACATGGTGATCGTGAAGGACATCGATTTCTACTCGATGTGCGAGCACCACATGCTGCCGTTCTTCGGGAAGGTGCACATTGCGTATCTCCCGGCGGGGAAGATCATCGGCCTGTCGAAACTGCCGCGGATCGTGGATGTGTTTGCGCGGCGGCTGCAGGTGCAGGAACGGATGACGAGCGAGATCGCGACGACGATCCAGTCGCTGCTGGGGGCGAGGGGGGTGGGGGTTGTGTGTGAAGCGCAGCACTTGTGCATGATGATGAGGGGGGTGCAGAAGCAGAATTCGTATGCGTTGACGAGCGCGATGATGGGGAGGTTTCGGAGAGATGGACGGACGCGCGGCGAGTTCCTCGACCTTATCAGGCATGGGCGGATTTCCGTTTGACGGCGAAAAGGCGAAACGCAAAAAGGAAAACGGAAAACGAAAAGGAAAAATGAAAAAGGAAAAACGAAAAGTCCGGGGAGGGGCGCTGTGACGGATCTTGCGGGACGGCGGGCGTTTGTCACGGGCGCCTCGTCTGGCATCGGGCTCGCTACTTCGCGAGCCCTCGCCTTGGCGGGCGCGCGGGTCGCCATGCTCTCGAGGAATCTCGACAAACTTAAGCCGCTGGCGGCCTCGATCGGGGAAGCGGCGTTTGCCCTCCGGGGCGATGTGCGCGAGTTTCGGTCGCTGCAGATCGCGGCGGATCACCTCAAGAAAAAGTGGGGCGCGCCGCCGGACATCGTTGTCGCCAACGCCGGCGTCGTGCAGACCGGCGAGATCGCTTCAATGGATCCCGCGGCCTGGGCCGAGGTCATCGCCACCAACCTCACCGGCGCGTTCCACACGGCGCGCGCGTTCCTGCCGGAACTGCTGACCTCGAAGAGCGACCTCGTGTTCATCGGGAGCATCGCGTCGTACCAGTCGTTCCCCACCTGGGGCGCTTACTGCGCTTCCAAGGCCGGCCTTCTCGCGTTCGCGCGGTCGGTGGCGGCGGAGGTGAGGCAGAAGGGCGTGCGGGTTTCGATCGTCGCGCCGGGCGCGGTGGACACGGAGATCTGGCCGGGCGGGAAGAAGCCGCCGGCGGAGAAGATGCTGAAGCCGGAGGACGTCGCGGCGGCGATCGTGACGGCGGTTTCGGCGGACCGGCGCGCGAGTTACGACGAGGTGAGGGTGATGCCGGCGGCGGGGTTGCTGTAGGACGAATGCCACCGGAGAGTTGACGTAACCTATTGTCCTTAAATATTTTGTGGTTTTCAGTGAAAAAGTAACAGTGAGTGTTAGAACTTTCATCAGACAGTATTGGAATTTTCTTTGGACCGGGGTGAGCCAGTTCATCGCAAGGAGTTCCCTGGGGAACCTGGAAGCACTTCACTTGATCCGCACCTCGCCGGCCTGGACCAGAACCGTGGCGAAATGACTCGCAAGCCGTTCTTTCAATGATCCATAACAATATATAAATACATGACTTACATCGTATTTTAAAAAGTATCCACTTGGTGGTTGAATTTCATCCACGATCTGGTTGAATTCAGAGCATGCTCCAACGCGGACTTCTGGCACCCCTGCGCCAGGCTCTCAAGTACTCGCCGGCCGTCCTCCTGTCCGGGGCCCGGCAGACGGGAAAGTCAACCCTCGTCGAATCCGTCACCAGCCCCAAGCGCACCTACGTCACCTTCGACCAGGACGACCGTCGCCTCGCCGCCGCCGCCAACCCCTCGGGTTTCATTGCCGGCCTCACCGGCGATGTCGTGCTGGACGAAATCCAGAAAGTCCCCGAACTCTTCTCCTCCCTTAAGCTCGCCATCGACCGCGATCGCAAACCCGGGCGATTTCTCCTGACGGGTTCGGCAAACATCCTCCTTCTCCCCCGCCTCTCAGACTCCCTCGCCGGGCGCATGGAGATCCTCACCCTCGGTCCCCTGACCCAGGGAGAACTCCAGGGCCGGCCGGAAACGGCCCTCGATGCCTGGTTTGAGGGCCGCTTCGGTTCTCCCCCCGCCGAGCCGCGCGCCGCCCTCGTCGAACGGGTTCTCCGCGGCGGTTTTCCCGTTCCAGCCCTTCAACGCCCTGTTGCCGATCGCGCCCGATGGTTCGACTCTTACGTCACGACCACTCTCGCCCGCGACATCCGCGACCTCGCGGACATCGAGCGAACCGTGGATCTGCGCCGCATCCTCACCCTCGCCGCCGCCCGTTCCGCCGCACCCCTCAACTACGCCGAGCTTTCCAACGCTTGCGCGGTACCGCAGAGTTCCCTGAAGCGTTACCTCGCGCTGTTCCAGACCCTGTTCCTTCTCCATTTCGTCCCCGCCTGGGCGACCAGCGCCGGGAAGTCCCTCGCCCGCCGCCCCAAGCTCCTCCTCGCCGACTCCGGCCTCGCCGCCGCGCTTCTCGGGATCGACGCGTCCCGGGTCGAAGCGGCGCCCTCCATGTTCGGGAGTCTTCTCGAGACCTTTGTCGGCGGCGAGATCTTCCGCCAGGCGGCCTGGAGCTCGATTCAGCCGCGACTGATGCACTTTCGGGACCACTCGGGAAACGAAGTGGATTTCGTTCTCGAGGACCCGTCCGGGCGAATCATCGGCGTGGAAGTGAAGTCCGGGGCATCGGGCGTGGGCACCGGTGACCTTCGGGGGCTGCGCGCGCTGGAGGCCGCGGCAAAGAAGCAATTTCTCCGCGGAATCGTCCTGTACGGAGGCGACAGCATCGTGGCTTTCGATGCCAACATCCACGCGGTTCCCATCTCCGCTCTCTGGACCGGCTAGTTCGTCTTCAGCCCGCCCCCTTCCCGCGACGATGAAGGGAGTTGCCTCTTCTCACTCCCACGGAGCCCCCATGCGCCACGCCTTCGGCCGCCGCCGCCATTCGCCTGCCCTCCGGGCGGGGGTGCTGGGCGCGATCGGGGTGCTCGGGCTGGGCGGCGTGCTGTGGAAATACCCGGGGGTATGGCGGGTGGCGATGCTGCGAAGCGGCGTAGCTCCGCAGCGGACCGTCGAGCAGGTGATCGCGGAGTACGGGGCCAAATCCGAAGCGCGCTTCGCCCCCGTCTGCAAGCAGTTCGGGTTGCCGTGGCCGCCGACGAAGGTGCGGGTGCTGGCGTTCAAGCGGGAGCGGAAGGTCGAGGTCTGGGTCGCCGGCCGCCGCGGCGTGTATTTCAAGGCCGCCGACTACGACGTGCTCGCGGCCAGCGGCGGGCCGGGCCCCAAGCGCCGCGAGGGCGACAAGCAGGTCCCCGAGGGGTTCTACACCTTCGACTCGCTCAACCCCAACAGCCTCTTTCACCTCAGCGCCCACGTCAGCTACCCCAACGCCGACGACGTCGCCCACGCTTCCGTCGATCCCTCCAAGCTCGGCGGCGACATCATGATGCACGGGGGAGCCGCTTCCATCGGCTGCCTCGCGATCGGGGACGAGGCGATTGAAGAGGTCTTCTGCCTGCTGGCGAAGGTCCCCGAGAGCCGCCGCGAAATCTGGATCGCCCCCGTCGATTTCCGCCGCGACGCCGCCTGGACCGCGCCGGGCGCGGAGCCGTGGGTAAAGGAGATGTACGCGACGATGGCGACGAAGCTGCGGAACGAGCATGCGGTGAAGTGACGCCGGCTTACTGACCGGCAGGCAGTCGAATCGCGACAGACAGCTCCCGGTCGCGCACCACGACTTCAGTTCCAAGCTGCCGCACAGTTTCCGCGTCGAGCACGTATCCGCCCGCCGGCTGGGCGCCGAGGCTGAGGACGAAATCGCCGGAAGCGGGCTCGATGGTGGCCTGCCAGGTCCGGTCGTAGACGGTCTCGAACGTGGACTCGGGGGGGTGATCGCCCCGGTTTCCTCCCGTCCAGGACACGATGGCCTGAATCAGGGAGACCAAAGGGTAGAGCAGCCAGGCCGCCGCCTGGCCGATATCGGCACCGCCGAAGCCGCGGGCGGGACCGTCCGGGTTGTAGATGGTGGTGCCCACCTGCCCGTGAGACGTATGAACGGGCTCCCCGGCGACCTGCACGCCGTCCCCATGAAACGAAATGCGTGTCCGTTCCCGCGTCCATTCGCGGCCGACGCGCAACAGGATCTTCCCACCGGGCAGCGGCTCCGCCTGGGCGACGAGGCGCTGCTCGGAGGTTGTCGTGATCTGCGTTTTCGGCGCCGAACCCGAGCACCCGGCAGCCACGAAGGCCAGCAGGCACACGATTCTCCCTCTCGCGGAGGCGGTCATTCAGTGCGGCCTTTCGAGATTGAAGTGCGCCGAAAGTTCGCCGTCGCGAAAGACGACCTCGCCGGGACCGCCGAAGAGATCGATCGTGTTCGAGTCCAGCACGTACCCCGCGTCAGGCTGTTTCCCGAGGAGGACGCGGCGGCTCCCGTCGGCACGCTCGATGGTCGCGGAATAGCTGCGCTTCCGGCTGGTTGTGGCGTTGCGGACCACCGTTCTCTGCTCGTCGAAGGGGAGGACGTTCGCGAGGAATTCCACGCCGTGGACGATCTCGCTGACACAGATGATCGGGACGTAGAAAGCAACCAGAAAGACCACGTAAACGCCTTCTGGCGAAATCAGCCCGTCCCAGTTGGTCGAGGCGACCTGGGCGTCGGCAGGCGACATCGCCATGAGAAGCCGGACCCCGGGAATTTCCGCCTTCCGCTGCAGCCAGTACTGCTGCTCCGTCACGATCTCGCGCTCGCGGAAGACCTGCAGGACGAGTTTCCCTTCGTTCTTCACGGAGGACTCGACCACGAGCTTCTCCGCATCGGAAGCGACACGCGGCTCGTCGTGCACCTCGACCAGCCGGGGCGCGCAGCCGGCCAATGCAGCGGCGAGGAAGGCAAAAAGGAACCGCCCCATTCGCCGTTGGCCAGACACCCGCATCGTCCCCTCCATGCCCCCATCCTACCGCGTCGGAGGGTCGCTTCAACACGCGGCTTCATCGCGTATCATCACGCCATGCGACTTCTCGCGTTCCTCCTCCTCGCCCTCCCCGTTTTCGCTGACCGCGGTGCCGCACAGTCCGCCCTTGCTGACGGCGACGCCCGCCTGGCGCGGGGCGACTTCCCCGGGGCCGAAGCGGCGTACACCCGGGCCATCGAGGCCGACCCGACCTGGGCCCAGGCTTGGGGAAAGCGCGGCGACGCGCGGTCCGCCGGCGCACTCGGCCCCTCCTGCATCGAGGACTACAACCAGGCGCTCGCCCTTCAGCCCGGCGACTTCTCGCTGATGTTCTATCGCGCCCAGGCCTACCTCATGTACGACCGGCCGGAACAGGCGATCGGGGATCTTGACGCGCTTCTGAAACTGGCGCCCAACCATCCAGAGTCGGTCAGCCTCCGCGGAATGGCGCTCGTCCTCTCCGGGGACGTCGACGGCGGACTCGCGGAGCAGGACCGGGCGCTCAAGGGCGACAACAACAACCCGACGTTGAGGGTGAGGGGCGAAGCGCTGGCGCGCAAAGGCGACTGGAAGGGGCTGGTGGACGAGATCGATGCCCGTCGCGCGGCGGGGATCGTGCAGATGGCGGACGTCTGGTACCGCGTCGTCGCGCTGGTCGAGCTCGGCCGCTGGGAAGACGCCGCCGCCGCCGCCAAGGCCGTGGAAGGCGCGGACCGGATGGTCGCTTCCGCTTGCCGCCTGTATCTCGAATCCACGCCCCAGGCCGGCGCCCAGTTCAAGCCCGACCAGGCCGAGCGCGACCTCAAGACCCTCGCCGATTCGAAATTCGACTCCAACCAGATCGTCAACCAGGGAAGAGCGCTTCTCCTCACCGGCCGTCCCGCCGACGCGCTCAACCTCCTCACGATGCGCGGCCGCCGCACGCATTTCGGCACGGCGTTCTGGACGGGGGCGGCGTACTGGAAGCTGGGGAAGCTGGCGGAAGCGCGGGTGGCGCTGAGGGACGCGTTCCGCCTGAACCCGTACATGGTCGGCCACGCGGGGCGGATCGAAGGGTTTGCGGAGTTCGCGGCGTCGGTCGCGGGGGAGCTCAAGGGCGACCGGGTCGAAGCGGCGGACCGCGGAAAACTCGGGCACGAGCTCGCGACGCACCTCCTGACGGTCGCGGAAATCGAAGGCCTCGTCCGGAATTACCGCTTCCAGCGCGCCGCGGACGAATACGAGATTCTCCAGAAATCCCTCGTCTCCGCGGTGCGGCGCACGGAAATCGACGCGCGGCTTCCGGAAGTCAAGGGGATGGCGAGCGCGCTGGCGAAAGTCGTCGCGATGGTCAACAAGGCGGCCGGCAAGACGAAAGTAAAGGTCGGCTCGATGGAGCTGACGATCACGAAGGCGGACGCGAGCGGGTTCGACTTCACGATCCCGAAAGGAAGCGGGCGCTTCCCGTGGGCCGCCCTCGACACCGCGATTTTCTGCGCGCTTGCGGCGGACGCCGACCCGACCCCGGAGGAACGGCTGAGCCTCGGGTGTCTCGCCTGGGACGCCGGGGAGCGCGAGCTGGCGGTGAAATCGTTCGAGGAAGCGTCGAAGAAAAAGCCCGCGCTCAAGGCCGGCGTCGCCGCGTTCGTCGCCCGCCGCCGCGGCATCGCGACGCCGAAGGACGGGTTTCTGCTTTCGAAGGGGCAGTACGTCACTGCCGAGGAGAAGGCGAACTACGACAAGGGCCTCGTGCCGTTCGAGGGGCAGTGGGTCACGCCGAAGGACCGCGAGCAGCTTGCCAAGGGCCTCGTCAAGGCCGGCGACAAGTGGGTCAGCGGCGACGAGGCCGCCCTTCTCAACCAGGGCTTCCGCAAGTACAAAGGCCAGTGGACGTCCCGCGAGGACATCGAGGCGATCCGCTCGAAATGGGAAGAAGCCTGGGTCGAGGAAACCGCGCACTTCCGCATCCGCACGAACGAAGGCGAGGGGTTCGCGAAGGAACTCGCGCTCGTCGCGGAGCCGGCGTAC
Organism: Planctomycetota bacterium; assembly: GCA_021413805.1. Lineage (GTDB taxonomy): Bacteria > Planctomycetota > MHYJ01 > WSZJ01 > WSZJ01 > WSZJ01. Next base: position 11,439 of record JAIOPR010000338.1, on the reverse strand, counting down.
GCGGCGCTCAAGGAGTACTACGGCGAAGAGCCGAAGCTCGCCGGCAACGAGAAGATGGAGCTCTTCGCGTTCCGCACGTTCGAGGACTACCGCCGCTACTGCCTCGAGAAGAAGGCGGAGGCGCAGCTCAACGCGGCGGGGTTCGCGGCGAGCGACTCCATGACCGTCGTCGGCTGGAACCGCACGCACAACCAGCAGATGTTCCTGCAGACCATGACGCACGAGGCCGCGCACCTGTTCTGGTACCGCATCGCCCCGGGCGCCAAGGCGCCGTCGTGGTTCGCGGAGGGCATGGCCACCGGCTTCGAGGGCTTTTCCTGGGACGGCAAGGCCTACCGCTTTAATTTCGTCAGCGAGTCCCGCCTCCCGTTCGCCCGCGACGCCATGAAAGCCGGCCGCCAGCTCTCGCTCGCCGACGTCACCGGCGGCGACGCGCTCACGCTCATCAACAGCGACCCCCAGAAGGCGCTGCTCTTCTATGCCGAATGCTGGTCGCTCAACTACTACCTCACCCACGCCCCTTCCAAGGCCACCCGCGACGCCTATGCCGAGTACCGCCTGTCGATCTCGAAAGGCGGCGCCGACCCGCTCACGAAGTTTTTCCCCGACGCGGCGAAGCTGGAGAAGGAGTGGGTGGAGTACGTGAAGGGGATGTAGGCCGCCTAGCCAGGGAACCGGATGCCGGACTTCGCGCACGCCGCTCGCATCGCATCCGTTTTGCGGTCGATCTCCGCGGTGTCGCCGAATTCTGCCAGCCGGGAAGTTCCCGCTTTCCACGACCGCTGCGCTTCATCGATGCGGCCGAGCGCGGCCATGAGGGCGGCGTGAGTGCAGAGGTCGGAGCCCTCGAAGCGGCGGTTTCCGAGTTTACGGTGGATGGCGAGAGATTGATCGAGGGAGCGCTCGGCCTCGGCGAGCCTTCCCGTTTCGTGGTAGAGCCCGGCCCGGATCCCGAGAGTGATACCCTCCCACCGTCGGTTGCCGACTTCGCGATGGATCGCGAGCGACTCGTCGAACGTGCGCTCGGCCAACTCCAGCCGGCCGGTGTCCTGGTAGAGACTGGCGAGGCTGAGGAGCGACACGCCCTCGGAGCGCCGGTTGCCGACTTCCCGGTGGATGGCCAGAGCCTGTTCGTGAACGCGCTCGGCCGGACCGTTCCGCCCGGTGTCCTGGTAGAAGCCGGCAAGGTTTCCCAGGACGATCCCCCGGGAACGCGCGCTTCCCGTCTCGGCGTGGATTGCCAGGGCCTGCTCGAACAGGCGCTCGGCCCGCTCGACCTGGCCGAGTTCCTTGCACAGGGTTCCCATGTTCCCGAGAAGCCGTCCCTCTCCCCGCCGGTCGCCGGCTTCGCGGTGGATCGCCAGCGCTTCGTCATAGGCCCGCTCGGCCTGCTCGCGCCGCCCGGACTGCTGGTGCAGGCCCGCCACGTTTCCGAGAGTGATGCCGATCGCGTTCCGCTCGCCGCTTTCGCGATGAATAGCCAGCGCGCGCTCAAGGGCGCTTCCCGCCTCCTCGAACCTCCCGTTGTCCAGGTAGAGCGTCGCCAGGTTCCCGAGGACGGTCCCCTCGATGTTCCGGTCGCTGTCCCCGAAGAGGATTTCCAGCGCCTCCTTGTAGGCGCGTTCGGCCAGGTCGGCCCGTCCCGTCTGCTGGAAAACGACGGCCAATCCCGCAAGTGCCAGTCCTCTCGCCCGCGGACTTCCGTTCTCGCCGAGCACGGCCAGGGTTTCCCGGAAGAGTAATTCGGCGCGTTGCGGCTGTCCGGAAAGGCGGGCGTCCTCGGCGGCGTTGCGAAGGGCCTGGCCCTTTTCCACCCCCGTGACGAGGGTCGCGTGCTGTTCCCAGAGGCGGGAGGACAGCTCCGGGCGGAAGTGATGCATGGCGTGCTCGGCGGCGCGGCGAAGGTAGAGCTGCTGCGCGGAAACGAAGCGGCGCGACACGGACGCGTCCTGTCCGGTATCGATCGTGCCTCCCGCGAGCCGTGCGTGCTCGGCGAGTTCCGGTGCGGCGGGATCCGTCGGGTGCGGCTCGAAGGGCGATGCCTTTGTTGCGTGCAACGGCTTCGGGACGGGCGGCGGGCCCCCGGCGAGATCCTCGATGACGGCGAATGCCAGTCCATGGAGCCGCGCCCGGTCGCCGGGAAGCTGGAGCTGGTACGCGGCATCGCGCAGCAGGGCGTGGCGGAAGAAATAGGCGTGCTCGGCATTCACGGTGACATGCTACGACGGGAACGGCGTTATTCGTGCGGCGGCGCGTCGAGCACTTCACGGACCTTGCGCGACAGCGACACCGGCGAAAGCGGCTTCTGGAGGAACGCAATCCCGCTTTCCAGGAGGCCGTGACGGATCACCGCCTCGTCGGTGTACCCCGACATGCACAGGATTTTCAGCCCGGGCATGCGCGCCGCCAGGATCTTCCCCAGCGCGGGTCCGCTCAAGTGCGGCATCACCACATCGGTGAGAAGAAGCTCGATGGGTTCCGACGTCGTGTCGCAGATCATCTGCGCTTCCTCGGGATCGCGCGCTTCCAGGATGCGGTAACCGCTTCGCTTGAGGATCGTGGCCGCCACGGATCGCACCGCGTCATCGTCTTCCACGAGCAGGATGGTCTCGGTGCCGTCGTACCCGGGAGCCGAAACGACGGACTCGGTGAGTACCGGGGAGCCTGCCACGCTGGGGAGGTAGACCTTGAAACTCGCCCCCTTGCCGGGTTCGCTGTAGACCCAGATGCTGCCCTGGCTCTGTTTCACGATGCCGAACACCGTCGAGAGGCCCAGGCCGGTTCCCTTGCCGACTTCCTTGGTCGTGAAGAAGGGCTCGAAGATCCGGGCGAGAGTTTCCTTGTTCATGCCTTCGCCGGTGTCGCTCACGGCGATCATGGTGTACGGGCCTGGGGTCACGTCGCGGGAAGAGGCGTAGGTGGAGTCGAGCTCGACGTTCCCGGTTTCGATCGTCAGTTTTCCGCCGTGCGGCATGGCGTCGCGGGCATTGACGACCAGGTTCATGAGGACCTGTTCGACCTGGCCAGGATCTGCCATGACCGGGCGCAGGTCACTTGATTTCCGGACATGCAGGTTGATGTCCTCGCCCAGGACACGCCGCAGCATCTTCTCGATGCCCTCGATGACGCCGTCGAGGTCGAGCAGCCGCGGTTCCAGGACCTGCTGCCGCCCGAACGCCAGCAGTTGCTGCGTCAGCCCGGCGGCGCGGTGCCCCGCCTTCAGGATCTCGTCCAGTTCCGCCCGCATGGGTTCGCCAGGCTTCAGGTCCTCCATCAGCAGATCCGTGTACCCGATGATGACGGACAGGATGTTGTTGAAGTCATGCGCCACGCCCCCCGCCAGGCGCCCCACCGCTTCCATCTTCTGCGACATCAGCAGCTTCCGCTCCAGGTCGCGCCGCTCCGTGATGTCTTTCGCAAGACCGGTGACCCGGTAGACCTCGCCCGCCGCATTGCGGACGGGGAAGGACCGGTTGTGGATCCATCGAACCGACCCGTCGGGGCGCACAATCCGGTATTCCTGGTCCATCGTGCCTTTCAGGTGCCGGCCGCTCCGGAAATCTTCTTCGGCCCCCGCTCGGTCGTCGGGATGGATGGCCTTGATCCAGGCCAGCGGTTCCGCATACAGCTCTGCTTCCGTGCGACCGAAAACCCGCTCGTAGGCGGGGCTCACGTAGAGCAGTTGCGAAAGATCCGCCGTCCCCATCCAGAACACCTGGTCCATGTTCTCGGCCATCTGGCGGAACTTCTCTTCGCTTTCCGCCAGCCGTTCCGTCTTCTGCAGCAACTCTTCGTTCTTTTCCTCGATGTTCCGGATCAGGTGCGCGCTGTACTGTTTGAGAACAAGCAGGTCTTTGGGGAGATCCGCCGGGCCAGCCGGATGCGAGGCCGCGAGCGCCACACGGGACAGGATCTCGGCAATCCTCTCGCTTGTGGCCGGCCTTTCGAGGAAGGCGCTCGCCCCGAACTCCGCCGCCCGCTGGCGGTCGGCGGGAGAGTGGTGAGTGCCGCAGGAGAGGACCACGGGAAGCGTTCCCAGGCGCGCGTGTTTCCGGATCTCGACGCACAGCCGGTACCCGTCCATGTTGGGCATCAGGATGTCGGAAATCAGCACGTCGGCCGGTTCGCCCTCCAGCAGCGCCAGCGCCTGCACCCCGTCCTCGGCCTCAACGATGGTATGCCCGAGGCTCTGAAGGGTAATCCCGAGGGACCTGCGGTTCAGTTCGTGGTCGTCCGCGATGAGAATCTTCATTTCGGACCGGCCGGGTGCCTTCGCATGAATGCCTCCACTTGAAGCGGGTCACGAGAATCTCAGAAGAACATTCAGGAGCGGTTAGTGAGCAACCTGTCCTTCCATGCGCGGGCCGCCTGCCCAGATCCCAGGCGATTCGCCCGGTCGCACGGCACCGGGAATTGGGAATCAGCAACGCAAGGCCTGTGCCGTGACGGCGAATGGGTCATGAGGCGCGACGAAGGCCGGGGAAGGAAAATTTTTCCTGGCGCCGGAAAGCGTTACGCGGTCCCGACGGGGCTCGGGGCCTGGCTCAGGCGCGGCAACTCGAGCCAGAAGGTGCTGCCCTTGCCGACTTCGCTCTCGACGCCGATGCGGCCGCCGTGGGCTTCGACGGCGAGTTTGCAGAAGGTCAGTCCAAGTCCGGTGCCAGGGCGGCTGGTGCCGTCTTCGACCTGGCCGAACTTCTCGAAGATGCGCTGGTGGTGTTCGGGCGAGATGCCGGGGCCTTTATCGGTGACGGAGACGCGGACCTCACTGGCGGAGAGCGCGACAACAACGCGGATGTCGCCGCCGTCCGGGGTGAACTTGAGCGCGTTGCTGAGAAGGTTCCGGAACACCCGGCGAACCAGGCCGACGTCGGCGATGATCGTGACGGGCGCTTCCGGGACTTCCAGCGTCACCGTGCGGCCGCCCGGCAACGGTTTCGTGATGTCCAGCACGGCGCGAATGAGCGTGCAGAGATCATTCGGCTCGCGCTGGAGTTTCAGTTCGCCTGCGCGCATTTTGCTGACATCGAGAAGCGAACCGATCATTTCGAGCAGGTCCCGGGCATTGCGACGCGCGACCGGGACGAGCTCCTGTGAACTGGTGGAGAGATTCCGGATTTCGCGCAATTCAAGGATCTCCAGGAAGTTGCAGATGACGGCCAGCGGGTTGCGCAGATCGTGGACGATCAGGTGGATGAGGTCGTCACGAAACGACTCCAGCCGGCGCAATTGCAGATGCGTCTGGATGCGGGCATAGACCTCTTCGAACTGGAACGGCTTCGTCACGTAGTCCACCGCACCCGCCCGGAACGCTTTCAGCTTGTCGATCGTTTCATTCATCGCGCTGACGAAAATGACGGGAATTTCCTTCAGCGCCGTGTCGGCCTTGAGACGGGCGCAGACTTCGTAACCGTTCATTTCCGGCATGGAGATATCGAGCAGGATCAGGTCGGGCGGTTCGGCGTGGGCGGCCTCCAGCGCCAGCCTGCCGCTGGGCACCGGCCGCGGCCGGTAACCCCGCTCCGCGAGCATGCGCTCCATCAACAGCAGATTCGCCGGCGTGTCGTCCACGATCAGGATGTTCGGGACACGCGGGGCGTTGCCGGCTGTCATGCTTTGCCTTTTTCAGAGAATTCCAGGGCCACGTTCAGAGTATCCATGAATTCTTTGACCTTGATCGGTTTGGTGAGATACCGGAAGAATCCCGCCTCCAGGCCCGTCGCGATGTCCCGGGGCATTGCGTTGGCGCTGAGGGCAATCACCGGGATTCGTGCCGTGGCAGGGTCCTCCTTCAGGATCTTCAGCGCCTCAATACCGCTCAAGCCGGGCAGGTTGATGTCCATCACGATCACACTCGGCCGGGCTTCATGCGCGATCTCGACTCCGTGGGTTCCGTTCACCGCGGTCAGAAGCCTCAGGTCCGGGTACCGCCCGATGAGCTGCTCGACCAGCTTCATGTTCGCCGGGTTGTCCTCGACATACAGAAGCGTGCGCAACCGTGTGCCGCCCGGCGTTCGCGACGGGACAATGGCCGGGGCTTCGCCGCCCGGGACGATGAGCTTGGGCGCCGAAGCGGAGCTCAGTTCGCACCAGAACACGCTTCCCTCGCCCACCGTGCTCTCCACGCCGATGACGCCGTCCATCAGCTCTGCCAATCGCTTGGTCACCACCAGTCCGATGCCCGTGCCGGGCACGCCGCTCGCCGCCTGCCCAAGACGATTGAAAGGCTGGAAGAGTTGCGCCAGTTTTTCCGGGGACAATCCCGCGCCGGTGTCCGCGACGCTGATGCGGATGCGTCCCGGGGTCTTCGCCGTGCACGCGACGATGACGGCCCCGCCCTCCTTGTTGTACTTGATCGCGTTCGAAAGCAGGTTGATGACGATCTGCTTCAACCGGGTCCGGTCGGCCTTCACGAATATAGGAAGCTGGAATGTGGGGAAGGTCATTTGGATGCCGCGCTGTTGTGCCTGCGCATCCACCATGGACTGGCATTCGGCAATGACTTCGGCCAGGGACACAGCCTCCGGCGACAGTGACACTTTTCCGGACTCGATCATCGAAAGATCGAGGATCTCGTTGATCAGCTTCAGCAGATGCCATCCCGCCTGCAGGATCTGGCCGATGCTTTCCTTCTGGGAAACCGTCGGCGCCGGGGAAGCCGAATCCATCAGCTGGGCAAAGCCGAGGATCGCGTTCAGGGGGCTCCGCAGCTCGTGGCTCATGCTGGAAAGGAAGTCCGATTTCGCCAGGTTGGCCTTTTCCGCCGCGGACCGCGAATTCTCCATTTCAACGTTTGTTTCCTGGAGCTCCTGTTCGAAGCGCTTGCGCTCGGTGACGTCGCGCGCGGCGGCGAACACGCCCTGCAGCTTCCTGTCCCGGTTGTAGAAGGTGGTCGCGTTGTAGGACACCACCGTTTCCTTGCCGTCCCTGGCGCGCGTCGTGAGTTCATAGTTGGTGAGCTTCTTCTCGCGCAACACCAGTTTGATGGCCGCTTCGGCCCGATCCGGATCGGTGAAGTAATCCTTGAACGGCGCGCCGATCAGCTCGTCCCGCGTGCAGCCTGTGAGCGCTTCCATCTGTTTGTTGACGTCCGTGATAATTCCGGACGGGTCGGTTGTCATCAGCGCGTCGATGTTGGATTCGATGAGGGAGCGCGTGTAGAACTGCTGGTCCCTCAGGCGCTGGTCGAGCTTCTTCTGCTCCGCTTCGACCTGCTTTCGCGCGGTGTTATCCGTGCCGATCAGCAGGTAGCCGATGATCGCCTTCTGGTCGTCGCGCAGCGCCGTCACCGACACGACGGCCGGGAATCGGCTGCCGTCCTTTCGGATGTAGGTCAGCTCGTAGATGTCCTCGATGCCGCGCGAGGCCTTGAACACCAGGGCTTCAAAGCCCGGCGTGATCTTCGTGGAGAGCTCGACGCTGAGCGCCGTGGCGCGCGCGATCACTTCCTGCGGATCCGAAATGTCGGCCGGCGTGATTTTGTTCATCACGTCGGCGGCCGCGTATCCCAGCATGCGCTCCGCGCCGACGTTGAAAATCTGGATGACGCCTTTCGCGTCGGTGGCGATGCTCGAGAAATTGGCGCTGTTGAAGATGGCGCTCTGAAGAGCCCCCGCCTTGAGCAGCGCTTCTTCCGCCCGCTTGCGAGCGGTGTTGTCCGTCCCGATCAACAGGTAGCCGATGATCACCTTCTGGTCGTCGCGAAGCGCCGTGACGGAGACAACGGCCGGGAATCGGCTCCCATCCTTGCGGAAGTAGGTCAGCTCATAGATGTCCTCAATCCCCCGCGAGGCCTTGAAGACCAGCGCCTCGAAGCCCGGCGTGATCGTGGTGGAGAGCTCGGCGCTCAACGCCTTTGCTCGCGTGATGACTTCCTGCGGATCCGAAATGTCCGCGGGCGTGATCTTGTTCACCACCTCGGCGGCCTTGTAGCCCAGCATTCGCTCCGCGCCGACGTTGAAGATCTGGATGACGCCTTTCGCGTCGGTCGCGATGCTCGAGAAATTGGCGCTGTTAAAGATCGCGTTCTGAAGGGCCGTCGTTTTGAGCAGGGCCTCCGCGCGTTGGGCCTCGGAGACGACTTCCAATTTGCCGACCGTCGCGGGAGATGGCGGCAATGGTTTCAAGGGATTCATGGGCAGCGGCATTCGGTGACCTCGTGGAGTAAGGTGCTTGCGCGAGAGCAACACGCAAGGACAGCAGGATCGGCTCGCCCAGGGCTTTGCGCAGGAGCCAGTGCCGCAGCCGGGACTCGATCAGCCATTCCAGATCGCGCACTGAAGTGCGCGTTTGTTGGAAACGGCCGGGCAGAATTCTTGTTTCGCTGACCACGGCGCCGGTGATTTCCGCGGCCGTGATGTCCAGCGCCGCCACCGTACCACGCCCGGTCCGCGGCCCCTCACGAGTTCGCGCGCAAGGCATCACGGCATCGCCACCTCCGCCAGTGTCCCCGCCGATTCGAACCCCTTCAGCCCGTGACGGAACAGCTCCGACCGCCAGGTCACCGCGCCCTCTTCGTCCTCCTCGAGGCGATGCACGATGAGCGTGTTCTGGGGGATGCCGTGGCGGACCTGCACGCCGTCTTCCGGGATGCAGTCGCGCTGCGTCGTGGACCCGCAACGCGCTTCCAGGACCTGGCCATGCCCCAGGACCTGGACGTGGCCGCGGGCGCGATGGACATGGCCGCAGAGGATGACCCGGAACCCGTGTTTCTGGAGAAACGTCTCGAGGGCCGCGCGGCTCCGGCGCGTGATCCCCAGGTGGTACCTCCCGAGCCAGGGCGAATGGTGCATGAGCAGGACGCGGACTTCGCCCGGCACCCGCGGCGGCATGAGCACGTCGAGCGCCGCGAGCTGGGACTGGAAGTGCCCGCGGCCCCAGGCCCGGGCGTTGCTCCACGGCGGGACGTCGGCGTCGGAATCGATCGCGGCGATGGTGAGGATGCGGTCATGGCCCAACGGAAGGTGCCGGACCCAGGGCAGGCCGGAGAAGCGCTCGCGGAGTGCGGCGGAAGGACGGCCGAGGACCCCGCCTGTGCCGGGCCAGTGGTCGTGGTTCCCCGGGATCGCCAGGTCGAGAGCCTTCGGGTCGCGAAGGACCTCCGGCAGGATCGCCCAGGCCGCTTCGAATTGCCCGGGGGCCCCCCAGGAGGTCAAGTCGCCCGAGTGGACCGTGATCGAACCTTCGTCGTCCCGCAGCCGCGCCGCAAATTCCGCCAGCGCCCTCATCGCCGGGGTCGAATGGCTGAGCACCCCGTGCCAGACCCTTCCGCGCCGCCAACGGGGAAGCGAAGCGGGGTCAATGCGGTCCCCGCCTGTTTGGCAGCCTTCCTCGGCGATGTGCGTATCCGAGATGTGTAGAAGCGTCAGGAGGCGTTTGGTGGCCACGCGGTGGTTCGGCGCAAATGCCGTGCTCGCGGACAACTCCCGCAGGGCACCGGAGGCTCCCCCCGATGCCCTGCGGTAACTAGGCCAGCGAAAGGTTGAATACGGGTCTTTCCGCAACCGGTGTGACGGATTTCGCGACGGGCCGACGACAGATCGCTTCGATCATCGGGATCGAGTCCGTCCACGTGAGCTCGCCGTGCCGCGCAACCTTCGAATCCTTCGCGGCCATGACCACGTCCGTCACCGACAGGACCCCCGCCAGCTCACCCGCGTCATTCAGCACCGGCAGGCGCCGCACGGCGCTTCCCGCCATCGTGCGCACAGCCGCCTTGATGTCGTCGTCCAGGCGGCACGTATGAAGCGGTCCTCGCATCAGCTGGTCCACGCGGATCTGGGACGCCAGAAGCGGCCGGGTCGCGACGGCCATGCAGATGTCGCGGTCCGTCACGACTCCCACGACCTTGTTCTTCGCATCCACCACCGGCACCACGCCACAGTCCATTTCCCACATGATCATGGCGGCGGCAGCGAGGTTGCTGTCGGGACGGCACGAGCGGACGTCGAGCGAGCAGACTTCTCGGACTTTCATGGATCCTCCTGGGGTAGATGCGGCTGCAATTCCAGATCAGGGAGGAATGCAGCGCAATTCGCGAGCCGCGGTTCCTTGCCCCAGCGTGCGTATCAAGCCGGCGCAAATTTCCCGATACCCGGTAACAGATTCCACGTAGGCAGGACGTCCGGGGAACTCGGGCTCAAGGCCGAGAATTCCCCCGCTTCATTGACGCCCCCCGCCTCCTTCGGCACGATTCCTCCCCCTTCCTCCAAAGCAGGAGCCTTTCCATGCCGAAAACCGCGACGCGCTGGCTGAACTACATCGCCGGGAAATGGGTCGAATCGAAGACGGGGCGGTGGAGCGCGGACCGGAACCCGGCGGACGACGGGGATGTGATCGGGGAAGTGCCGCGGAGCGACGCTTCGGATGTCGACGCGGCGGTGAAGGCGGCGGCGAAGGCGTTCAAGACGTGGCGGCTGGTGCCGGCGCCGAAGCGCGGGGAGATGATGGGGCGGGTGGCGCAAATTCTCCGGGAGCGGAAGGAAGAGCTGTCGCAGCTTTTGACGCGCGAGATGGGGAAGGTGATCGAGGAAGCGCGCGGGGACGTGCAGGAGTCGATCGACACGGCGGCGTATGCGGCGGGGGTGGGGACGCGACTGATGGGGGAGACGGTCCCGAGCGAGCTGCCGGACAAGTTCGCGATGACGGTGCGGGCGCCGATGGGGGTGTGCGGGCTGATTGCGCCGTGGAATTTCCCGACGGCAATCCCGAGCTGGAAACTGTTTCCTTCGCTCGTTTGCGGCAACACGGTCGTCTTCAAGCCGGCGTCGGACACGCCGATCATCGCGACGGAGCTGGTGAAGATCTTCGAAGAGGCCGGCATCCCGGGCGGCGTCCTGAACCTCGTGCACGGCGGCGGCGGGGACGTGGGGATGGCGATCGTGCGGCACCCGGGCGTCGCGCTGATTTCGTTCACCGGGTCGTCCGGCGTCGGCAAGGAAATCGCCAGCGAGTGCGGCCGGTCGCTCAAGCGCTGCTCCCTGGAACTCGGCGGCAAGAACGGCTCGATCGTGATGGACGACGCCGACCTCGAGCTCGCCGTGGACGGCTCGATCTGGGGCGCGTTCGGGACGACCGGCCAGCGCTGCACCGCGACGAGCCGGATCATCGTCCACGAAAAGGTGAAGGCCGAGTACCTCTCCCGCCTCATCGACCGCGCGAAAAAGCTCAAGCTCGGCCCCGGCCTCGACGAATCCGTGAAGGTCGGCCCGCTCGTCAACGAAGGCCGCGTCAAGGAAGTCCACGAGTGGGTCGAAAAGGGCGTGAAGGCCGGTGCGAAGCTGCTCTGCGGCGGCAAGCCGGCCACGAGCGGCGCGCTGAAGAAGGGCTGGTTCTACGAGCCCACGGTGTTCGACAACGTCAAGGCGGGGGACATGCTGGCCCAGGAGGAGATCTTCGGCCCAGTCCTGTCCGTGATCACCGTGAAGTCCTTCGACGAAG
>JAIOPR010000353.1 GCA_021413805.1 Planctomycetota bacterium | reverse complement strand
CAGCTGAATGTCGGGCGGGATCCCGCCAAGGATCCTGACCGCCTCCGCCTTGTCGCCCTTCAACGCCAGCGCCTCCGCTTTTTCGATGAGCGCCATGACGTCGCCCGGCAGCCGTTCGAGAATGGCGTCGAAGTCCGCGAGCGCCTTGTCCGTCTCGCCCGTTTGCAGCTCGCACCACCCCCGGGTCCCGTGGCACCAGTAGTCATCGGGACTTGCTGACAGCAGGACATCCACATCCCTCACCGCGCGATCGAACTCGCCGAGCTTCACGAACGCCCACGCCCGGTACATCCGCGCTCCGCTTTCTTCCTTCTGCGACTGCACGATCTTCGTGAGCGATGTCACCGCTTCTGCATTGCGGTCCAGGCACGCCAGCGCCATCCCGGCCCCCAGTTCCGCCTGCCAGCAATCCGGGCCCTCCTGAAGCGCGTCACGGAAAGCGGCCAGGGCCGCGTCGTATTCGGCGCGATCAAAATGGGTTTTCCCCCGCTCGAATGCTTCGGCGACCCGCTCCTTGCCGGGAGGCAAAGCGGGCCACTGAACGCGGCCTGGCCCGCCGGTCGGGGAGCCGGATTCGGGCGCAGCCGAAGCGAGAGGAACGAGCGCAGAAGCGAACAGGAGCGCCACAAGAAAGGTTGCTCGCATCCGCCCAGCTTAACAGAACCGGCGTCTCTTCAGAGCGAGCGGTCGGTCCTGCCGGAGAGAGTTTCATCGAAGCGACCGGCACCCGCGCAGCACTTCCTGAAACCGCTTCCGGATCGCCCCACCGCGCCGTCGCGTAGAATGCACCCTTCCCGTCGTCTGGCGAAACCTGTTTCGGAGCAGGCCAACATGAAGCGCTTCTTCGTCGCCGCCTTTCTCGCCTTTGCCTGCGGGTGCCAGGCCGAGACAGCGGATGATCCTCTCCAGGCGTGGGAGCGACTTCGCGCCGCTGCGGTGGCCGACGACCCGACCGCCGTCGTGAAGTGCTTCAGCGAAGCGTCGCGCGAGAAGGAGCTGGCCGACAACAAGCTACTGGTCACGATGGCACCAAAGTCGCTTCCGCCGGACCTGGCGGCGCGCGCCAAGCCCGACGAGACTTCGCCGTGGCCGGCGGACCGGCTGGCAGGGGAGCTCTTCCTTCTGAAGATGAAGAAGCTGTGGTCGGTGGGAGCGGCGGAATCGGCGGCGGTGGAGTCGAAGGAGGACAAGAAAGCGGTTCTCATCTCGCTGAACCCGCGGAACCGGGTGCGCTGGGCGCTGGTCCTCGAGGGCAAGGCCTGGAAATTCGACGCGACGGGCTCGACGATCGTGCCGCGCAAGCTCGGGGACGCGAACGACTCGCCCACGGAGTGCCGCAACCGCCTCCTCCAGATGGGTGTCTACGTTTCTCTCTTCGAGTCGAAATTCAAAACCTACCCCGCCTCGTGGGCGGAGGTAAAGCGGCCGGACCTCCAGGAGGACGAACGCATCGGCCGGTGCTCCTTCGGCGGCCACGCGCCCTTTGAGTTCTGCTACCCCATCGACAACGACGAAACGCGCGCCGACTGGATGATGGGCTGGGATCCGGAGAAGCACCCGGACGGGAAGGACGTGTTCGACGACGCGGAATTCCAGAAGCTGCTGGCGGCCCAGATGAAGGATGTGAAGGAGCGGGTTGACGGGCTGCTCGAGAAGGCGAAAGCCGCGCCCGACAGCGAGAACGCGAAGCGCAGGATCGCGGGTCTCGAGAGCCTCAAGGCCAGTGCGGAGAAACAGAAGTAGATCCATGCGTTCACCTGGATCCGACATGAGCGGTCCAACCGGGAAAATCCGTGGGATGTCCGCGTGAACGCCTCTTTCTACTCGCCCAGGCAGCCCTTGGCGGAATCCGCGTACCTCTTCCGCCACGCCCTCCTGCGCGAGGCTGCATACCAGCTCCAGTTGCCCGGAGATCGAGCCGCGCTTCATGGAATCGCATTCGCCCTCATTGAAGAAATGTGCGGAGGCCGGCCACCGGAGCCGCCGCCACTCGACGCCGCGGCGCCGACACCGCTTCCACCGCACGAAACCGACCCGTTCGCCAGGGAACTGGCCGACCACGCGAAGGCCGCGAGGAAGTCAGGATCTGCGCGAATCTCTCTCGCGGCGCTCCAGCTTTACCTGCGCCGCGCCGCCGAATTCGCCAAACGGGAATTCCGGCCGGATGCGGCAGAGCGCTGGAAAGACTTCGCGGAGGAGTCCTCCGGTCCGGTGCGTGCCGCGGCGCTTCGATGTGCCGGATCTGAATCCATGCTCCGGGGCGGGCTGCGAAGCGCCGAGGAGTTCTACGACCGGGCGCTGGCGATGCACCGCGAGGCAAAGGATCGCCGGGGCGAAGGCATCACGCTGGACCTCCTGGCGGGGGTCTACCAGCGGACCGACCGGATTGCCCAGGCCGAGCGAACGATGGAGGAGGCGCTGGCCATCATGTGCGAAGCGGGCGACCGCCGGGGGGAAGGCATCGCGCTGGCACACCTCGGTGGCGTGTACCAGGACACGGGGCGAGTCGAACTGGCCGAGAGAACGTTAACGAAGGCGCTCGCCATTCACCGTGAAGTCGGGAACCGCGGCAGCGAAGCCGCTGCGCTGGCCGGCCTGGCCGGTGTCTGCAGTGAAACAGGTCGAGTCGAGGAATCGGGGAGGTTCCACGAAGCGGCGCTCGCGGTGTTTCGAGAGGTCGGTGATCGACGCGGCGAGGGCAATACTCTCGGGAACCTGGGCAGCCTCTACCTGGAGACGGGCCGCGTCGAGCTGGCCGAGCGCACCGGCGAACAGTCCCTGGCGCTGCTTCGCGCGGTCGGGGATCGTCGAAACGAAGGACTCGCGCTGTCCAACATTGCAACCCTCTACAAGAAAACCGGTCGGGTCGAGCACTCCGAGCGAGCCTACGACCAGGCCCTGGCCGGGTTCCGCGAGATCGGCGACCGAAGATGCGAGGGCGTCGTGGTCGAGAACATCGCCAACGTCTATTCGGAAACGGGACGGGCGGAGCTGGCGGAGCGAACTCACGAGCAGGCCCTCGTGATCTTCCGGGAGGTTGGCAACCTGCGAGGTGAGGCGGTTGCATGCTCCAATCTTGCCGGTATCTACCAGGAGTCCGGCCGCATCGAGCTGGCCGAGCGCGCCTACACCCAGGCGATCGCCATCTGCCGACGAATCGGGGACCGCGCCAGCGAGGGCATCGGCCTCGGCAACCTCGCAAGCCTTCTCCAGGAACGTGGCCGCTTCGATGAATCGGAGAAGATGTTCCGGCTCGCGCTCGAAATCCACCGTGCCGTGAAGAACCCGTACTTCGAGGGAGCGCACTCCTGCGACCTGGCGATTGGCCTCCTGCTCGGCGGCCGAAGGTCGGAAGCGGAATACCTCTGGCGCTCAGGCGCGGCGATTCTTCGCGGGGTCTCCGGCGAGGGGGAATTGGAGAGAAAGGCTGCCCGGATGAATTCCGTGAGCAGGAAAGCAGGGCTCGTCCCGCTTGAGACTGGACAGAGCTGAACGCCGTCCTTGAACCCCCGCTCGCGGGAAGTGCCGGAATCGCGACGACCGGAATAATCGTGAAGCCCCCGCGGTTGGAAATCCGGTAACATCCGATCTGGTCCGGCCACGCAAATAGGAGAAACACGATGAAGCGTATAGCCTTCGCTGTCGCCGCCTGCACGCTCCTTCTCCCGGCTTTCGCCGGCGACAAGGACAAGAAGTCCAAGGACCCCGAGGGTTACGCCTGGGAGCCCAACTTCGACGTCGCCAAGCTCAAGGCCGCCGAACAGACCAAGCTGCTCTTCCTCGACTTCTGGTTCGAAGGCTGAATTCACTGCAAGAACATGGATACGGGTACGTATCCGGCCGAGTCGGTGAAGACGTTCTGCAAGGCGCTCGTCGTCATGCACGTGAACCGCGACGGCGGCAAGGAAAGCGCGAAGCTGGTCAAGGATTTCAATGTCCACGCCTACCCGACGCTCCTCATGATCAAGCCGAACGGCGAGGTGCTGAAGCGGGTCGAGGGCGGCCTCGAGAAGCCCGATGATTTCCTCGGGACCTGGACGAACGACTTCTGGAACAAGTACGTCGAGGGCGCCAACGCGAAGCCGCAGGACGCGAAGGTGATGGCGGAGAACCTGTACACGATCGTGACCTGGTTCCCGGATTCGCAGTCGGGCAAGCAGGCGGCGGACGCGATCAAGCAGGCGAACGCGAACCCCGACTTCAAGACGCTCTTCGAGGAGCTGACAAAGAAAGGCAACCGGGAGAACCTCGCGGCGAAGGCGGACGCGCAGATGAAGATGGCGAAGAAGAAGGACGCGATCGAGACGTACAAGAAGCTGGCGACGGACTTCGCGGACGACAAGGAAGGCAAGGACGCGGCGGCGCTCCTGAAGAAGATGGGCGTGAAGCTGGACGCGCCGGCAGCGCCGCCGGGCGACAAGAAGTAAGGGACTTGGTGAAAATCAAAGCCCCGGCCATTTGGCCGGGGCTTTTTTTTCGGCCGCGCGGGGACCATGCCGGGCACGGCCGCTCTACTCCCTGAAAAAAGTATCCCCGCAGGACCCCGTCAAAGCGGCCGGAGCGCATGCAGCACTTCTTGAAACCGCTTCCCGGAGCTGCAGGGGCAGAGATCGTTCCTGCCGAGTTTCTCGACCAGTTCCTTGTCGCCGTGGACGGTTCACGCTCGTCGTGTGCCGAGTCACTCGCGGCCGGCTACACCCTGGGCTTGAACATCCGGGTGATCGGTTTCAGGATCGCGGTGCGCCACGACTCGGGCGGTTCAGCGGAATCGAAGCGTTTTTCGATCTGTTTCGCGATTTCGCGGAGGTATTCGGGGGCCTGCATGGGGCGCATTGCCGAGTAACGTGCAAGACCGTCTGTCCGCCCGCTGGCGAGTTCGTGGAGATGAAGGGCGACGCCCATTTCAGTCCCGACGGTGTAGGCCATGGCGCGCAGGGCCTGATCGACGATCGGCATGACCTTGCCCTCGGCGTTCGGCCAGACCTTCTTTACGCGTGTCGTCTCGGTGCGCTGCTTCATCTGGCAGTATCCTGCGACGCGGGATTCAAGGCCCTTGAATTTCAGGGACTCATGGACGTTCTTGCAGGCGACCGCGTGAACGAGGTGCGCGGAGTAGACGGCGCCGACCTGGCGGAAAAAAGTCGAAAGATCGTCTTCTCCCAGATCGGGATTGCGGGTCATCAGCATCAGCTTCCCGACGACACCGCCGGCGGCAAGGCGCAGCTGACATGGCCCGGGCATCGCTTCGCGCCTCACCACGAAGTAGCCCCGGTCGCAGGCGCGGGCCAGGGATTCCTTGTAGGCTTCGGCCCAGGCGCCGAACGCTTCCGCCTTCAGCCCGTAGTGCGGCGCCAGGACCTGCATGGCTTCCGAAATTGGATCGACCGGCATCGTGAGTCCCCGCGGAAAATGGCAGGCGCTCGCGCCCCGCGGCTCGCCGCACATAACGGAAGTTCCCTCCCCGGCCTGTAATTCTACGGGAGCGGGAAGGGTCCCGTCGCTCCTTTCTCGATCCGGATCGATCCACGCTTGCGATCACCCCTGCATCGGGTGCAAGATCATCCATCAACGCTGACTGACCACCAGGAGGGGCCAACGTGCCGACAAGCGCGGAATTCATCGAGATCGTGAAATCGGGGGACGTCGAGCGCGTCCAGGCCGCCCTGTCGGCGGAGCCCGCGCTGGCGAATGCCCGGAGCGAGTCCGGGAAAGCGGTCACGCTTCTGGCGGCGTACCGCGGGCTCTCCGACATCGTGCAGATGCTGATTGCTTCCGGGGCGACGCTCGATCTTTTCGAAGCGAGCGCGGCGGGGGCGATCGACCGGGTGAAGGATCTCGTCTCGCAGAATGCGGCCGCGGTGAAATCCTTCGCGCCCGACGGCTTCACGCCCTTCCAGCTGGCCTGCTACTTCGGCCATGCGCGAGTGGCACGAGCCCTCATCACCGCCGGCTCCGAGATGGAAGCGGTCACACGGAACCAGCTTTCCTACACACCTCTGCAGGCCGCGGCCGCCAAAGGGCGCGGCGACGTTGTGAACCTCTTGCTCGCGAGTGGCGCCGACATCCAGTCGCGGAATTCGCCCTGCAAGCTCACGCCGTTGCACCTGGCCGCACAAGGCGGAAGCGTCGCGATCCTGGAGGCGCTTCTCGACGCCGGCGCCGATCCGCGCGCCGCCGCCGAAGGCAAGACGCCCCTCGCGCTCGCCGAGGGCGCCGGCCAGTTGCAGGCGGCGGTCCTGCTCAAGAAACGCGGCGGATGACGGGTGTCGGCGGCGTCGGGACCTGCTCCCCGTTATCATTCCCCCGTGGACCTCTGCCCGCGCTGCCAGTTCGACGGGAGGCTTTGCCTCTGCCGGGAAGTCCCGCGCGTCGAGACCCGCACGGCGTTCGTGATCGTCCGCCACGCCAACGAGGCCCGCCGCCGCTCTAACTCCGGGCGCATCGCTGCGCTCGCGCTTTCCCGGTGCGAAATCGTCGATCGCCGCGACCGTCGCGACCGCGCCGAATTCGAGCCCCCGCCCGGCGCGTGGCTCCTCTACCCGGGCGGCGGCATCCCCGCGGAGTCCGAGCCGCGCCCCGGGACCGTTGTCGTCATCGACGGGACCTGGCGCGAAGCGAGGCGGCTCTTCCACCAGCACCCCTCCCTCCAGCTTCTCCCGCGCCTCTCGTTCCCCCCGCCGCCCGCAACGCCCCGCCTCCGCCGCCCGCCGCCCTACGGCATGGCCACGCTCGAGTCCATGGCGCATGCGGTGGAAGCGCTCGAAGGCGCCGAAAAGGCGCGCCCTCTCCACCAGCTGTTCGCACTGTTCGTCACCCGGAGCCGCAAAGCCGCGCGGCGAGCGGGGAAGTGGTTGCTGCAGTAGAGGCATGCGGGAGATCGGGAACGGGGCTGCCCTCAGCCGTGGAGACCTCCCAGCAGTGCTTGTTTCTCTTCAATCAAGGGACTACAGTTCGCCAGTGAGGATTTCGCTTCCCGACTGGCTGGGTCCAATTTGCCGTGGAACGCGCTGGCCCGGGATCCGGGGCGCGGTCGCGCTGGCGACGGTATTGCTCGCGGTGCTGTTCGCGCTTGAGGCCGTCGCCGACAAGCTCACCATGAAGGACGGCCGCGTTTTCGAGGGCCGCGTGATCTCCGAGAACGACCGGGAGATCAAGATCCGCACGGCACGGGCGACGCTGACCGTCCCGCGCGACCAGGTCGAGCGCATCGACAAAGGGACATCGACTCTTCAGCAACGCGACGAAAAACTCGAAGCCCTGACGCTCGAAAAGCCCGAGGAGTACATTGACGTCGCCAGCTGGCTGCTTGGCGAAGGGGCCTCCGTGTGGGACTCCGATCTGTTTCGCAGGCTCTGCGCCATCCCGGTCGCCCAGGATCCCAGGCTCGCGGTGCGCGCCAACCTGGTTCTCGGGCGGGGATGGGAAGCTCACGGCCGACCCGAGGAGGCCGCGGAGGCCTGGGCGCGGGCGGAAGCCGCCGACCCGGCGGACCCGGAGGCGAGACGCCTCGCGGCGAGCGGCCGGAAGACCCTCGAATCCGCCGCGCGCCGCCGTGTTGAAGCGCTTCGAAACGCGCTTCGTGCGGCGTCGAACGAGAATTTCGCGGAGGCCGTCCCGGTCCTGAGGAATTCGCAGGGGGGGCCTGGGGCCACGGAGGCAGAAGCCTCGCTGGGGCGATCGCTCGACGCGATGACGACGGATCTTCAGCGGCGGATCCGCTGCAAGCCGTGCGAAGGAACCGCGCAGATCGAGTGCCCGTTGTGCAAGGGAACCGGGGCGCTGCAGTGTGCGGACTGTGGGGGGACCGGCGCACGAAGCAGTTTCACCACGGGGCGCGAGGCCAAGGGGACGGAACGGAAGCTCTGCCGCGCGTGCCTGGGAATGGGCAATGCGCTGTGCACGAACTGCAAGGCCGAGAGGGACGTTATTTTCAACCCGGCCATTTCGATGGACCTGAACGGCAAGAAGACAGTCATGGGAATCCGGATTCACACGACGGCGGGTCACGAATTCGACGAAATCCGGAAGGAGATCAATCTCCGGGACCTCACCACGCAGACAGGCGGTACGGATGTCACGAGCGTGCTCGTCGAAAAAGTGAACCCGGGCGGCAAACGGAACTGTCCTTCCTGCGGAGGGGTCAAGTTCGACCCGCCCGCGCAGGAGGTGGACTTCAAGGCGTTGTCGGCCGCGACCGGGGCGCTCGACGCGAAGCTGACTTCCGGGGGATCGTTTCTGCGCGACTTGCAGCCGCAATCGCGGTACGACGAAAAGGTCATTGCCGACCGGTTCTGGCTCTATTCGAACGGGCGGTGGGTCTTTTCCAAATAGCGGAGGTGAGGTCCCCAGGTTGCGAGGCAATCCCCGCAAGGACGACCTCCTGATAGCAGGTTTCATCCCACTGCCGAATTTCCGGAGGAGTTGCATGTTCCAGATCCTGCTGGTAGCCGCGGTCGTCATGGCCATCGCCATGAGCTATTCGGGGATCGTGAAGGGAGAAATGAAGGTCTCCGCCCAGAGGACGGTTCGG
The DNA here is from genome assembly GCA_021413805.1 of Planctomycetota bacterium. Taxonomy (GTDB): domain Bacteria; phylum Planctomycetota; class MHYJ01; order WSZJ01; family WSZJ01; genus WSZJ01. The sequence continues at coordinate 11,605 of JAIOPR010000353.1, read as the reverse complement.
GGAACTCCCGCGCGCGTCCTCGGCGCTCTTTGCCTGGTCCTGCCGATCGCGCTCGGGGTGTTTCTGTACTTTCTAATCACCCGAAAGTGACCCAGGTCTCACGCCGCCACGACTTACCGCGCGCCGGGACCGTTGCCACATTCCCCTGATTTTGCGCTCCGGGATTTCAGATACAGTTGTTCCACCTTCTCCCTCGCCCACGGTGTCCGGCGCAGGAATTTCAGGCTGGACATCACGCTGGGGTCGGTCGTGAAGCAGCGGATGCGGATCTTTTCCCCCATCTGCTCCCAGCCGAAGCGCTCGACGAGGTCGAGGATCATCTGCTCGAGGGTGATTCCATGAAGCGGATTGTTTTTCTGTTCGGCCGGCATCGCCTCTCCTTTTTCACGGCGTATTCAGGCCTTACGCTTCGGGGTTAACCGCGCGCGCCGTCAGCCCCAGGATCCCGAGCAGGATGACCACAACGCCGCCGATCTGGAGGGCGATGCAGAAACTGTCGGTCTTGCACTCCAGGAAGCAGCTCGACGGGTCGGCGGGGTTGTAGTGCACGTCCACTTCCTTCCCGGCAGGGTAGCGGGCGAGTTCATTGACGGCGGAGGAATGGCTGCTGGAGGACTCCATCATCGGGTGAACGGTGTGCCCTGCGTACGCCTTTCCTTCCACGGCAAATGTGTATTCCGCGCGGACACCGTACAGGCGATCCCTGTGCCCGTCGCTTCCCTGCGATTCCTCGATGCGCGAAGAGACCACACGACCCTTGGTGGTCGGGTAACTGTCGTACCGGGCCTGCGTCCGGCGCCCGCCGTAGATCAATCCCGCGCCGATCAGGAAGAAGATGATCGCGCCGGGGATGAGGCTCGGGCGTTTCGCGGGCACGGGCGGCAAGCCCTGAACAGCCATTCCATCCTCCTGGGGTCTCGGTTCACCGGTAATGTACGAAGTTCTCCGTGAATCCGGTGCGGCGGCGCCGAATCACGGGAGCGAACATCGATGGATGTGATGCCTCCTGGGGGGCATCTCATGCCGTACGATGTCCGTCGTGAACGCCGAATCCGCGTACCTTTTCCGCCACGCCGTCCTGCGGGATGCCGCCTACCAGCTCCAGTTGCCGGGCGATCGCGCGCGACTCCATGCGTTGGCGTTCGCTGTCATCGAAGAGCTGGCGGGTGATCGGCCCCCGGAGCCGAAGACCCTGCGGCTGAGGGAGGCGGAAGACGTCCGGCCCCACCCCTCCGACCCATTTGCGCTGGACCTCGCCGATCACGCCCGCCTTGCCGGTGCCGGGCTCGGAAATGAACTCGGGAGCGCGCAAGTCAGGAAGATGCGAACAGCGGAGAAATGCTACCTGCGCCGGGCGATCGAATTCACGATCAGGCACTTCCAGAACGACGAAACGGAACGGCTCTGGAAATCCTACGCGGAGCACGTGACAGGCGCCGAAAGGGGCGAAGCACTTCGCCGGGCTGGCCTGGTCGCGCAGCGGACCGGCCGGTCGGCCGTCGCCGAAGCGCTTCTCGAGGCGGCGCTGGTCCAGATTCGAAAGGCCGGGGACCGTCGTGCCGAGGGCAACGCCCTTGGGAACCTGGCCTCGCTGTACTCGGAAACCGGCCGGTCAGGGTTGGCCGAGCGGACGCACCTCGAGGCGCTCGCGATCCATCGGGAGGTCGGCGACAGGGGGCTGGAGGGCATCGAGCTGGGAAACCTGGCGATGGTTTACGCGGACGCCGGGCGTGTCGAGCTGGCGGAACGGACGCACCTGGAAGCGATCGCGATTCGCCACGAGGCCGGCGATCGCCGTTCGGAGGGAATCGGGCTGGGAAACCTGGCGCTCCTGTACGGGGATACTCAGCGCTTCGAGCTTGCCGAGCGGTGCATTGCGCAGGCTCTCGCGATCCACCGGGAAATCGGCAATCGAAGGTCCGAGGGCGTCGCACTGGGAAGCCTCGCCGGTTTGTACTCGGATACCGGGCGGCTCGAACTGGCCGAACGGACTTTTGGGGAAGCGCTCGCCATCATCCGGCAGGTTGGCGACCGCCGTTTCGAGGGAATGACCCTCGGAAATCTGGCGGTCCTGTACGCAGACACGGGACGGTTCGACCTCGCGGAGCGGGGATTCTCACAGGCGCTGTCCATTCACGAGGAGATCGGAAACCGGACCTACCAGGGCGGGCATTTGGCCGACTACGCACTGTTTCAGCTGGTTCGCGGCCAGGCCGACCTGGCGCGAGAAACCTGGCGTGAGGCCGCGGAAATCCTGCGGCAGATCGGTGATGTCCGTGCGCTCCAGTTGATCACCAGGAACATGCATGAAGAATGCTCCCGCGCCGGCGTCCCGCCGTTCGACGAGCCTGCCCCACGATAGCGAGCCGTTACTTTGCGGGCTTCACCACGACGACGATGGAGTTCTTCACGTCGTAGTACTTCGCGAACGCCTCTTTCACCTGCTTGCCTGTGAGCGCCTGGAACGCGGCGGGATCGCCCACGACGTCGTCGAGGTTCAGGCCCTGGTACGTCATGAGGTCGAGCCGGCTGGACCAGGTGCCGGGCTCTTTCATCTGTTCTTCGAACGTGTTCGCCATCTGCTTCTTCGAGACGTCCATTTCCTCTTCGGTGGGGCCGTTCTTCGCGAACTCGGCGTACATCGACGCGAGCTTCTCGACGAGCGCGGCGGTCTTGGAGGGCTCGGTCGGGGCGCTCGCTGAGAAAATGCCGAAACCGGGGAAGGTGCTGGCCGCGCGGGAAGAAGCGCCGATGCTGTAGACGAGCTGGGCTTTCTCGCGGACCTCGGTGGTCATGCGGGTGGAGAGGATGCGCGACGCCATGTTCAGCGCGCGGGCGTCGGCGAGATTGGATTGGTCGGCGCCGTAGAAGCCGGACATCACGTAGGCCTGCTTCGTCGGCGTTTCGATTTCCTTCTCGAACGTGCGCGGCCCCGCGGGGCGCTTGAGCGTGCGGGCGGACAGGTACGTACCGGGCCCGATGCGCGGGCGCGAGGGAAGTGCGCCCAGGTAGTGCTCGGCGAGCTCGAGCGCGCGATCCTTCGTGATGTCGCCGACGATCGCGATCTCGATCGGGGATTCCTTGATGAGCTTCTCGAGCCAGGCCTGGGACGCCGCGAGGGTCAGTTTGTCGATCTGCTCGCCGGTGACGGGTTTCATGCGGGCGTCGTCATCGGGGTAGGGAAGCGACGCGGCCATGCGGGCTCCCAGCCCGCTGGGCGTTTTCAGCGACTCCTCGAGGAACTGCTTCGTGGTGGACTGGAACTGCGTGAACGCCGCTTCTTCGATCTTCGGTTGGGTGAGCAGGAGGTAGGCGAGCTGAAAGCCGGTCTCGAGTTCATCGGGGCTGCCCGAAATGGTGAGCGAGATCGTCCCGCCACCACCGCCTCCGCCGCCCCCGCGACGGCCTCTTCCACGCCCGCCACCGCCCCCGCCTCCGCTGACGTCCACTTTCTTGCCGGTCATGAGTTCGCGGATGTCCGTCGAGGTCAGGTTCTTCGTCGCCGGGTGCGACCAGGCCTGCTGGGCGGCCTGCGTGATGCCGCGATTTTCGGCCGTCTCGAGCAGGTCGCCGCCGACCAGCGTGATCGTGACCGTCGCTTCGTTCTTCCGGTAATCCATGAAACGGTAGTGAAGCCGCGCGTTGTTGCTCAGCCACGCGGACCACACCTGGCTGGCCGCGTGTTCTTCGGGCGTCTCAATCGTGCCGGCCTTCGGAAGCTCGGTCATGAGCTGCGTCGCGTGCGCAACTTCCACATCCTGCGTCGGCTTCACTGCCAGCGCCGCCGTCCCGATTTCGAGAAGCTGCGCCTCCGAGGGAACGCCCGGGCCGGCGGGAAGCATCGCGACGAACGCGACAGCCTTCGGGTCGAACTCGCTGGCGAAGCGCTTCGCGACTTCCTCGGCCGTGATCGTGGGCAGGAGCGTTTTCAATAGATCCAGACGCTGGCGCGGCGACAGGATCGGTTCGCCGGAAGTGACGGAAGCGTTCATGAGCTGGATGAGTGAGTTGGCGGGGACGGTAGATTCCGTCTCGATCGCGCGCTCGGCGCCGGACAGGATCTGCTTCTTCATGTCGTCCAGCTCGCGGGCCGTGAACCCGAACGCGCGGGCCCGCTGCAGCTCCAGGGCGAGTTCCTGAAGCGCGGATTTCCACTTGCCGGGTGCGGCGCGGCCATTCAATTCCGTGGTGTAGAGCGTCGTGGCGTCGTTCCCCGCCGAAATGCGACCGCTCAGGTAGCTGGTCCCGCCGCGCGCGACCTTGCCCTCCAGGCGCCGGTTCAGCGCGCCCTGGCCGAGGCTCAGGACCAGGTCGTCGCGATACATGCCGGTGGTGGTGGTGGGCGGGCGGACGGGCTCCAGGTGCACGATCTGGACTTCCTCGGACGTCAGTTCCGGGTCGCTCGTGACAATGGCGAAGCTCTTCTCGTAGGCCTTGATTCCCGGCGCCTGCCCCGTGGGCCGGGGCTTCTTCGGCGCGGGGCCGAATGTCCCGGTGATCGCCTTGATGATGTCGTTCGGGTCGGCATCGGCGACGACCATGACCGTCGCGTTGGAAGCGGCGTACCACTTCCCGTAGTAGTCCTTGAAGTCCTCCTGCTTGACGCCGTTGATCGTGGCTTCGGTGCCGATGGTGTCGCGCTGGCCGAACAGGGAACCGGGTGCGATGTGCTCCATGAGGTAGTCGCTGGTGCGCTGGCGTGCCGAAAGTCCGCGACGGCGTTCTTCCTGGATGATCTGCCGCTCGGCGTCGATTTCTTCCGGGGTCAGGGAGAGGCGGAAGAGCACGTCGGCGAAGAACAGGAGGCCTTTGCCGAGCGTTTCGGGTTTCGTGTCGGGGAGCGAGAGTTGAAAGGTCGTCTGCTCCATGTTTGTGAACGCGTTCTGGTCGCGCCCGAACTGCATCCCGAGGGACTGGAAGAACGGGATGAGGGAGCCGGGCTTGAAGTTCTCCGACCCGTTGAACGCCATGTGCTCGAGGTAGTGCGCGATACCGCGCTGGCGGTCGGTCTCGTTCAGCGAGCCCGTGCCCATGTGGATCCAGATCGTGGCGCGCCCCGCCGGGATCGCATGCTTGCGGACAATGTACCGCAGCCCGTTGTCCAGCTGGCCCGTGACCAGCGCGGGATCGGTGGGAAGCGGCGGGTCCTCGGCGCGGGCGATGCTGCCGCCACTGAGAACGATCGATGTCGCAAGGGCCATTGCAAGGCGGGCACGGGAGGCCATGGACTTCTCCTTGGGGGCCAACGGATCGGGTTGAGGAAAGGAGGCGCACTTTGAGTGTACCAGCACCGCATCTCGTCCTACTTCTTGCCGTACGTCCCTGCGATCACCTCGATCAGTTTGTCCGGATCCAGGTATCTTCTCGCCGCCGCGTTGACCTTTTCCCTGGTGACGGCACGGTACTCCTTCGCCCGGCGGGACACGTAGTCGATCCCCATCCCGTACCAGGCGAGATCGAGAAGTTGCGCCGCCTTCTGCTCCGACGTCTCCGTCTGGCGCGGAAAGGCGCCCACCTTGAAGGAAATCCCGTCGTTCACTTCTTCCTCGCTCACCCCGTTGTCGTGGATCTTTCGAATCTCTTCCCTGAGAAGCGCCAGGGCCTTGTCCACATTTTCCGGGTTGCTGCCGAATTGCGCGTAGAAATAGCCGTTGCCGCGCGTGGAGGTGACCCCGGACTGGGTGTCGTAGGCGAGGCCGTTTTCGACGCGGATCGTCTTCCCGAGACGCGTCGTCCAGACTTCTCCGCCCCCCAGGATGTGGTTCAGGACATCAAACGCTGCGAATTCGGGATCGTCCCGGCGCATCGGGCAGGGAAGCGCGACGGCGCCGAAGGCTTCGGACTTTTCCGGGAGGAAAACGACGATCCGCTTTTCGGAAGGCGTGTCGCGCGGCGCCGGGAAAACGAGCGGTGGTGCTGCTCCATCGAGCTTCCAGCCGCCGAAGGCCTTTTCCGCGACGCGGCGGACCGCCGCTTCGTCAAGGGAGCCGGAAATCGCGAGGACGAGCGATTTCGGCCGGCAGTGTGATTCGTGGAAAGTCCGGACCTGTGCCAGCGTCAGCGTGGCGGCCGCCGCGAGGACGTCGTCGAGCGCGCCGGCGTAACGGGGATGCCCGGGTGCAAAAAGGGCGTGGCCAATCGCCCGGTGCCCGGTCTCCTCCGGGCTGTCCGGCTCCGACCCCAGCCTCCCGATCACGCGCTCCTTGGCCACCGCAAAGGCTGCTTCCGGCCAGCGCGGCTGCTGGAGGAATTCGGCAAGAAGGGTCGCCGCTGTTTCGAAATCCTCAGAGAGCCCCGCGGTCGACGCTTCGGCGAACTCCGTTCCAAGGTAGTGGCTCATCGTGAACCCGCGCGCCTCGAGCAGTTCGTCGAACGCCGCCTTTTCGTGCGCGACGGTTCCCTCGTGCAGCATCTCGAGGGCGACGGAGGACAGCGCGGGCCCGTCCCCGGCGTTCGCTCTTCCGCCGGGCCAGCGGGCCTGAAGCGCGACGGTGGGACTCGACGGGTTTTTCCAGAAGAGGACGCGGACGCCATTGGAGAGCGTGAATTCCACCGTCGAGGCCGTTTCGGTGGCAGGAGCAGCGGCTTTCCCGGCGATTTTCGGCGCGCGGTCGATCTCGCCCATGGATTTCGAGAGGTCGGGGCTTGCGGATTTCGCTTCCGGCAGAAGGATGCCGACGGTGCGGTTGTCGCGGAGCAGGTACTTGTTCGCGGCCGCCTTGAGGCGCTCCGGCGTCACTTTCGCGACCTCATCCGAAAACGTGAGCCCGTACCGCCACGACGAGTACGCCTCGAAGTCGGCGAGGGCGCCGGCGACTTTTTCCGTGGCGTCGAGCGAAAATGCCCGGGTCCGGGCGATTTGCCGGATGCACCGCGCCGTTTCGTCGGCGGAAATTCCTTCGGTCCGGATGCGTTCGATTTCGCCGTCCAGGACCTTCTCGATCGCAGCCGGATCCTTTCCGGGAATGACGGTCACGTGGATCGTGAAAAGATTCGGGTACTTGCTCCAGGCATTCCCGACCCAGAGATCGCTCGCGAGGCCGGTGTCAACGAGCGCCCGGTAAAGCCGCGCCCGCTGCCCCCTGCCCAGCGCTTCCTGCATCACCTCCAGCGCGAAAGAATCGGGATGCCCGGTCGGGGCGTTGTGCCAGGACATCTCGACCATCGGCGCGGCGGACGGCGCACGCACGGTCACGCGGCGCTCGCCTTCCTGCGGCGGCTCGGCCACCGGTTCGAAAGGGATCTGGCCGGGGGCGATGCCCGCGAAGCGCGTTTCGATCTCCGCGACCGCGGCGTCGGCGTCCACGTCGCCGACCACGATGACCACGGCGTTGTTCGGGCGGAAATGCGTCTGGTACCAGGTCTTCACCTGCCCCGGGGTGATCCTCTCGACGTCCGCACGCCAGCCGATGACCGGGTGATGCAGCCCGTGCGCCTGGAACGCCGTCGCGAACATCGAGCGCGCGAGCAACCATTGGGGGTTGTTCTCGTCACCTTCCAGCTCGGAACGCACGACGACCATCTCCTTCCGGAACTCCGCCGCATCGAACGTCGCGTTCTCCATCGCGTCGGCATGCCGGTCGAGGAAATCCAGCAGCCTCTCCTTCGGCACCACGTGGAAAAAAGTGATCTCGTCGGTGTTCGTATACCCGTTCACGTACCCGCCGCTCTTCGCCGCCTCCCGGTTCGCTTCGCCGTCCGGGAAGCGCTTGCTTCCCTTGAACAGCATGTGCTCGCAGAGGTGCGTGATCCCCGTCTGCCCGGCCGGCTCGTTCGCCGAGCCCACGTGGTACATCGTCATCACCGTCACCAGCGGCGCCCCTGTCATCGGGTGCACGAGGATCTTGAGGCCGTTCTGAAGCGTCTTCTCGCGCGTTTCGTCGGCGGACACCGCGGCGGGGAGTGCAGCGAGGAATAGCGAGAGGGCGACGGCAAAGCGCATCGTGGGCTCCTGGAATCGGGTTCGGACTCCGTCTATGCCTGCAACTCGCTCCACCGCTCGAAGGCCGCATCGATCTCGCGACCGACCTCGGCCAGCCGCGCCTGCGTGGCATCGCGCGGCTCCTTCGGCCCGGTCCAGAACGAGGCCGCTTCCATCGCGACGTGGAGCGTGCGCTTTTCTTCCTCGAGCGCGGCGATCTTTTTCTCGAGGCGCTCGACTTCACGCCGGTCGCGGACGGCGGCGCGGTGGTCGGAAGCAGGCTTGGACACAGCGGCGGCGGCGGGGCGCATGGAAGCGGCCTCCGCCGTGCGGATGCGGTCCCACTCGCTCCACCCGCCGACGACTTCGCGGACGCCGCCCTTGCCATCGAAGACGAGGAGTCCCGTGACGGCCTGGTCGAGAAAGTCGCGGTCGTGGCTCACGACGAGGACGGTGCCGGGGTAGGCGAGGAGGGCGTCCTCGAGGACGTCGAGGGTTTCGGTGTCGAGGTCGTTCGTGGGCTCGTCGAGGACGAGGAGGTTGCTGGGGCGGGCGAACAGTTTTGCGAGGAGAAGGCGGGCGCGTTCGCCGCCGGAGAGGACACCGACGCGCTGGCGGATGCGTTCGGGCTCGAAAAGGAAATCGGCGAGGTAGGAGATGACGTTGCGCGGCTTGCCGTCGATTTCCACGACGCTCGTGCCGTCGGTCACGCTGTCCATGATGGTGGCGCTGGGGTCGAGGGAGGCGTTGAGCGGATCGAACCAGATGGGCTCAAGGTTGGTCCCTCGGCGCACGGTGCCCGCGAGCGGCGGGAGGTCGCCGAGGAGCGTGCGGATCAGCGTGGTCTTGCCGCACCCGTTGGGACCGACAAGGCCGAGGCGATCACCGCGCGTGACGGTGAGGTCAAGCCCGCGGACAACTGGTTTCGTCCCGTGCCCCGCGGTGAGGCCCTTCGCCTCGAACACGAGGTGCCCGGAGCGTTCGGCCTCGGCAATGCCCAGGCGCACGGTGCCGGTCTTGTCGCGGCGTTCGCGGCGCTCCTTGCGCAGCTTCTCGAGGTCCGCGACGCGCGAGTAATTGCGGTTTCGCTGCGCCTTGACGCCCTTCAACGCCCAGACTTCTTCCTTCGCGAGGAACTTGTCCGCCCGCGCCCGCCGCTGGGCCTCGTCCTCCGCGCGCTCTTCCTGGCGGCGCAGGTAGTTCGCGTAGTCGCCGGGCCACGACGTCAGCTGTCCGCGGTCGATCTCGAGGATGCGCGTCGCCAGTCGGCGAAGGAACGCGCGGTCGTGCGTCACGAAGACCGTGGCGCCCCTTCGATCGAGAAGGTGCGCCTCGAGCCACTGGATGCTTTCGACGTCGAGGTGGTTCGTGGGCTCGTCGAGGAGGAGGAGATCGGGCGCGGAAGCGAGCGCGCGCGCGAGGAGCACGCGGCGCGAAAGGCCGGCGGAGAGCTTCGCCACGTCGGCCTCCGGATCGAGCCGCAGCCCCTCGAACAGGCGCGCCAGCCGCTCCTTCGTGCGCCACTCTTCTTCGCCCGCCGGCACCACCGCGGCGACCGTGTCACGAACCGTCCCTGTCATCCCGCGCGGAACTTCCTGAGGCAACCGTGCGATCGTGAGCCCCTGGCGCCGCGCCACATCGCCGCCTTCCGCTTCGAAGTCCCCCGAAATCACACCCATCAGCGTGGACTTCCCGGACGCATTTCGTCCGAGCAGGCCGAGACGCTCGCCGTCTTCAACCTGAAGCGACACGCCGTCGAGGATGCGCGGCCCCCCGTGGGAGAGGGTGACGCCGGTGAGGCTGAGGAGGGCCATGGGTGCGGGCTACTTAAGGTCCGGCCCGGAACCACGAACCGCACTCCAGACCGCGAGCACGATGACGTCTTTGTCGTGAATTCTGTAATAGACGTGATGCCGGCTCGACCGGAGGAGCACACGGCGCACCTTGGCGACCGTGGCGTGTGGATAACGTCGTCCGGCCTGCGGCGCGTTTCCGATGAATTCGAACGCGCTGGCAAGTTCCTCCGTGAAGAGATCGGGAGCGGCGGTTCGTTCTCTTCGCCACCACTCCTCAATCCTCAGGACCTGCTGCGACGCCTCGGGCGTGACGACAACGCGCATGGTCACCGCCGGGCGCGAAGGTCCCGGATGAGCTCGTCGGCGGGGCGGAGCGTGCCGGCTTTCGCCGAGGCCCATGCTTTCGCGATCGCGTCGTCGAGGATCTTCCGTTCCGCGGGTGTCAGATCGTCGCCTTCGTCGTCCAACACGAGATCCAAGGTCGTCCCGTCGGGAAGCGATGTCGGCTGGTCAAGGATTAGTCTTCCGTCCCTGACGGTCGCGCGCAGGCTGCTCATGTCGTCATTATAGGCGTTCGATGAGATCGCGGCAATTCGAACGGGAAGTCGACGGTCAACTTCTTGGCAACCGTCCCGGCGCACCGGTCACCCATGCCCGCCAGTTATCCTAGAGATTCCGAATTCCACTTCGCCAGCGGGTTCGACGCTTTCCCCGCCTGCGCCCCGGTCCACCGTACGGGCGCCTCCGTCGCCTTCGCGATCGCCGAGCCCGTCGTGGCCAGCCGGACTTTCGGGTTGCGGTCGGCGAAATATTTCATGTCCCATTCCGTGTCGGACAGCAGCACGCTCTCGCCCTTCTCGTCCCGCGCCGTCCGCATCCCGTTCGGGATCGAAGCGGCGTCGAAATCCGCCTGCGTCTCCGGCGAGATCCAGCGGATGACCTTCCAGGGCTTGGTCTCGATGCGGCTGGCGGCGCCGTACTCGGCTTTCAGGCGGTACTGGAGGACTTCGAACTGAAGCGGCCCGACGGCGCCGAGGACGGGGAGAGAGTTCTGGGAGTCGTTCAGCATGAAGACCTGGGCGAGGCCTTCCTTGAGGAGATCCTCGATTCCCTTGCGGAACCGTTTGTCCTGGTCGGTGGAGCCGCGGTGGACGATGGCGAAACATTCGGGGGCAAAGCGCGGGAGTTCGGGGTAGACGATCGCCGGGTCCTCGGAGAGGGTGTCGCCGACGCCGAAGCGGGAGTGACCGACGAGACCGATCACGTCGCCCGGGAAGGCCTCCGTGATGGATTCGCGTTCGCGGCCGAGGACTTTATGCGAGCTGGAAAGACGCACGGTTTCGCCGCTTCCCGAGTGCACGACCTGCATGTCGCGCACGAATTTCCCGGAGCAGATGCGGAGGAATGCGATCCGGTCGCGGTGCCGCGGGTCCATGTTCGACTGGATCTTGAAGATGAACCCGGAGAACGACGGGTGGTCGGGCGGGATCAGGCCCGCCTTCGACATCCGGGGACCCGGCGGGGGAGCGCTCGCCACGAACGCGTCGAGCAGGAACTGGACGCCGAAGTTGTTCGCGGCGCTTCCGAAGAAAACCGGGGTCATGTCGCCCTTGCGGACGGCGGCGAGGTCGAAAGGTTCGCCGGCGCCGTCGAGCAGTTCGAGCTCGTGGCGGACCTTCGCGAGCGTTTCTTCGTCCAGCGATTCCTTCACCGTTTCGTCGTCCAGCCCGTGGACGGAGACCGGCGCGCGGTACGCCCCGCCCTTCACCCGCTCGTAGAGGTTCACTTCGCGGTTGATCCGGTCGTAAACCCCGCGGAACCCGGGGCCGTTGCCGAGAGGCCAGTTGACCGCGGTGGTGCGGATCTGGAGTGTGCGTTCGAGGTCGTC
>JAIOPR010000335.1 GCA_021413805.1 Planctomycetota bacterium | reverse complement strand
GTGCTTCCGATGGCGACAAGGCTCTTCCCGACATCGGCTCGGACCAGCATTTCGGCGGGCTTTCCGTCATTCACGAACTGAAGCCCGGCGAGGTTTTCGAGAAGGAGGTTGACCTGGCGAAGTGGTTCTCGTTCGTGAAAGCGGGTGTGTATTTCGTGCACGGCTCGTACCACCTCGACTTCTTCGAGACGAAGACGTACACGCAACCGGTCTGGGAGGACTGGGCGACCGCGGACTTCGAGGTCAGGATCGCGGAGAAGGCGAAGTAGGATCGCGGGCGATCCCCGTTTGCTCAGCGCACGACCTGAAGCTGGCTCGGGGAGTCGAGGACGATTTCGGGCGAATCCTTGTAGAGCTTCACTTCGCCCGTCACGCGGACTTTCCGTCCTTCCAGCGAAGCGAGATCCGCGCCGAGTTGCTTCTCGAAAACTGCGCGGGCCGACTTGAAGATGACGGCGACGAAGGCCCCGTTTTCTGCGCGTGCCCGGCTGTTGAGGAAAAGAGTGTCGGAACGTGTTGAAGCGCCGACGGCGACGACCGTGAATTCCACGGTCACGGTCTTGCCGACGAAGTCGCCGGCTTTTTCGGGCGCGATGGCGTCGCGGGAGCCCTGGGGTGGGCGCGGCGCCGGCACCGGCGCCGGCGCGGGCGTTGGCTTCGGTTCCTGCGGTGATGGCAGGCTCGGTACGGGGGCGACGGAAGCCGCGGCGGGTTGCGACGGACGGTCGATCTTCGCGCTGCGCGACTCCGGTGCCGGGGACGGTTTCGGTGTGCGCGCGAACAACATCGCTCCCGCGATCACGACGGCGACCGCGCAGACGCCGGCGACCGCGAACCCGGCCGTGCGCGACTTGTCCGGGCCAGTTTCTCCCGGCCGAAGTGCCGGCCTGGGCGCGACGCGGGCCGCCTTGGGCGCCGGGCTCGTTTTCGTCGCCGATTGGGCGACGCACTCGGGGCAGAAGGAGTGCGAAGCGACCGCAATCGCGCGTCCCTTCCTCAGGTCAGGTTCGAGAACCTGCTGGCCACAACCGTCGCAGTAGATGATGCCATCGCCCATTCGCTGAAATATTAGCGGACTTCCAAGGGGCCAATCCAGATTTTATCGCGGCGCACCGGGCCACATCCGTTACTTCGCCGCGGCGCCCGCATCCAGGAGGTTCGCGAGCGCGCAGGTCAGCTCTTCGATCTCCCGCGCCGTCCGCTTGTGCGCGGCCTGCCCCACGCGGTGCGCGTCCAGCGACGCGAACATCGCCTTGCCGGTCTCGACGCGGCCCTGGAGGTCGCGAAGCTGCGCGGGGTCCGGAGTGGCGCCGAGGGCGGCGAGCGCTGTGCGCACGTCGTTGACGAAGTTCGTCTGGATGACGTTCAGGGCCATGACGACGGCCTTGTGGGGTTCGAAGAGGCGCTCGACGAAGCGGAAGCGCAGGGTGACGAGATCGTTGTCCGCGGCCGCGAGGGGAGCGAGGAGCAGGCGGGCGCCGTCGAGGAGGCGGGGAAGTTCGGGATACAGCCCGGCGCGGTACTCGAGCCAGGCGAGGACCGTCATCCGCCGCAGGAGTTCCTTCTTCAACGGGTCGTACCGCTTCGGCAGCGGCAGGACATCCTTCGTCAGTTGCCTCGCCTTTGCGCTCGCCTCGTCGAAACGCCTTTCGCGCATCAGCTGCGACGTCTCGGCGATGCCTTCCTGCACGTGGAGGTAGTGGATGCGCGTGTCGATCTGCTGGGAGCGCCAGTCGTGGATCTTCTTTTCGATGTGAAGCTCGGTCAGCGAAGACGGGACTTCCGGCGGCTGCTCGAAGATCCGCGTCTGGAAAATCGTCCGCGCCTGCAGGATGAACTCGTTCATGGTCCAGCGCTTCGCCGGGTCTTTCAGGCGGCCGATCTCGACGAGATCCTCGAGGCGCCGCGAAATGCCCTTGAGGTGCTCGAAGTCGCGAAGGCCCTTGGGGTGCGGGAGGCGGGGGTTGAGCGCGGAGCTGCGAAGCGCGGAAATGTCGTCGCCGGTGCCGTAGGCGGGCTCGCCGGCGAGCATCTCGAACAGCACCAGGCTGAGCGCGTACATGTCGGTCGCAGGGGAAATCTTCGTCGAGTCCCCTTCCCACTGCTCCGGCGCCATGTAGCGCGGCGTGCCGGAGATCGAGCCGGGCATGGTGAGCTGGGTCTGCCCGGGGCCGTCGAACTTGCCGATGCCGAAGTCGATGAGCACCGGGCGCATGCCGGTGTCCTCGCTCACGATCATGATGTTGCCGGGCTTGAGGTCGCGGTGCAGGACCGGCGGGTGGCTCGGGTCCACGTGGCAGTAGCGAAGCGCCTCCGCGATGCCGAGCGCGAGCTCGACGGCCTTGTCAGGGGGCATGCGGCCCTTGGCAAGACCGTCGTGGAGGGTCACGCCGTTGAGGTACTCGAGGATCATGCAGAGGCCGTAGTGGGGATCGTCCACGAGGCCGTAGAAGCCGACGATGTTGCGGTGCTTGAGCGAGTTGAGGAGCCGGCTTTCCCGCAGGAACTGGCTCTTCATCAGTTCGGCAACGCGCTGCTCCTGCTCGGCGTCGCCCGTCGTGCCCAGCGCGGGGCGGAGGACCTTGATGGCGACCTGCCGGCTGGACAGCGCGGGATCGATGTACTGCAGGATGTCGTGGAACTTCTCTTCGGCGACCGCGGGGGCTTCCGTTTTCAGGCGACGGTATTCGGTCCAGCGCTCGTGTGAAGCGACGTACAGCTCGTGCCGCAATTCGGGATCGGAGTGGCGCGCCTCGAGGTCCGCCGCCGGGATTCCCAGCAGCGGCGCGAGCGCCGATTCGCCGAGCCAGACGCGCTCAGCGACGAGGCCGAAGAGGTTTTCGAGCTCGCCGAGGAAGACGGCCCCGAACGCGCCGCGGTCGATGAACTCGACGACATGCGCGATCCGGTTCTTGAGGTACGGGTGCGCGGCCATGTCGAGCTTCTGCCGGGATACGGCAGGCACCGGTGCTTCGGCGGGGGCTTTCGGGGCTTCAACGTCCATGGGCGAGAGAGTAGCCGCTCTGCCCGCGGCGGGCATGCAGAAAATCGCGTTACTTGATTTTCCGGAACTCCACGCCGCCACCCTGCTCCCAGACGATGCCGACGGATTTCCCCGCGGACAGGCTCGGGAAAGCCGCTTCCACACCCTCAGCACTCAAGCGCTCGTTTGTTGCGCCCGGCGCCGAGGTCGTCGCCCAGATCGCGGTCTTTCCGGCGCGCGCATCTTCCCAGGCGATGTGGAAAACACCCGCCGCGTCCGTGCCGGCAGTCGGGTGGGCCTGCACGCCTTTCGCGTCGTCGGAGATCCTCTTCTCCAGCGGCAGCACCCCGCCGTTCTCGGAAACCGCCCAGAAGACGTCCTTGTCTTTTCCCTCCGGGTTGCCCATCCATCCGACCGCGAACTTCTTCCCGTCGTCGCTCACGGCGAGCGTGGGGGCATCCATGGGACAGTCGGGGATCCGGGTGTCCTTCCTGTTCACGCGGGCCGTCGGCGAAAAGCTTTTCCCGCCGTCGCGCGAGACCGTCATGAAGATCTCGCGGCTGCCGTCGTCGGTCATCTCGCGGTACACCACGAACGGGTTGCCCTTCCCGTCGAGCCCGATCCCCGGCGCACAGCACGGGCAGCAGGGCGGCGTGAGGCGCACGTTTTTCGACGCCTTCCCGCCGGAAATCCGCGCGTACCAGACGCAGTTCCCCTTTCCCTCGCGATTGTCGAGCCACACGACGTGCGCTTCGCCGGACGGGGCGACAGCGATCTGATGAAGCGATTCCGCGGCGGCGCCATCGACGTCGTTGACGCGGGACGGCTTGCCGAAGGTCTTGCCGGCGTCGTTGGAGACGGCGATCCAGAGTTCGGCGGGCGGGTATTTCTCCTTCTGTTTGACCGGGTCGAAACACACGGGCGCCGTGACGAAGACGTTCTTCTTCGCGTCCACCCCGATGCGCGGCCCGCGCTGCCGTCCGCCGCTCGCCTTGCCGCCGGCATCGATCGCGACGACGGGCGCGCTCCAGGTTTTCCCGCCGTCCGCCGAGACCGTCAGCTCAATGTTCCCGTTCCGGATGAACACGCAGTAGAAACCGCCGTCGGTGTCCTGCGCGAGCTGCGGCTGGATCGCGCCGGAGACGACGGTTTCGGCAGAAGCGGCCGTGACGAGGGCGAGCAGGAGGAGAAGGGTTCTCATCGGCGCAGCATACGGGAGCGGCGCCGCGCGACTCAAGCGCCGACCGGAAGGAAAAACAGGACCCTGTCAGCGCGTGGTAGTGAACGTTGCGAGTTGTCGTTTGCCCGTGTGCCGCGTGATGGGCAAAGTTGTGAACGCGGACCAGGTCCGCAATTCGCCGCCCATAGCGAGGCAGGCTGGTCAGTATTTGTTCGACCCCCTGAACCAGCATCGGGGTCCTGCGCTCGCCCAGGGTCCCTTTCTTAGATTTCGATTTTCCAGTTCGCTTCCTGGATCGCCCCGTTCAACACGCGAAGCTGCTTCGACAGGTCGTCGGACTGCTTCTGCAGCTTCTCCACGTTGACCTTCGCGACCCACTTGATTTCCTTCAAGCCGTACCGCTCCGGCGGCTTCTGGGCCCCGCCGATCGCCGCTTCCAGCAATCCATGCCGAAGCGCCAGAGCATCCCGGTGCGCCAGGGCCTGCGTCAGGGGCCGCCCGTCCTTGAGCTTGTGCCCGAGGTTGGCGGAGTTGATCTGGAACAGCAGCTTCTCGAGCTGGTCGAGCACACCGGCGGCCTCGAGGAGCAGCTTGTTCGGGTCCTCGTGCGGCTTGTCGCCCTGCTGCACGACGGCGTTATGGGCGATGCGCGTCCGAAGCGACACCAGTTTCTTCTGGAGGTCGGCGCGGAGGAGGAGAGCTTCGGCGAGTTTCATGGCGGGTCCTGTGAAGCGGGGGAGACGAGTGTAAACGGCGGAGCCTTGTGAACAAGCGAGGAGCGTGGTTGGTTCAAAGTCGGGAAGAGATAGAATCGGCGCCCCGGTTTCCCATCGCCCATTGGAACCTCTCGGTGTCCCCACCTCCCACCCGGATTGTCTGCATCTCGGACACGCACAACCACCACTCGGCGGTGCGTCTGCCGCCGGGAGATGTGCTGGTGCATGCGGGGGATGTCTCGGGGATGGGGCGGCCGCACGAGATCGAATCGTTCTCGGCGTGGTTGGGGGCGCAGCCGTTCGCGCACAAAGTGGTGATCGCGGGAAACCACGACTGGCTGTTCGAGCGCGACCCGGCGCAGGCGAGGGAGATCCTGTCGAAGGGCTGTCCCGGCGTGGTCTACCTGCAGGACAGCGGCGTCGAGATCCGGGGGTTGAAGTTCTGGGGTTCGCCGTGGCAGCCGGAATTCTGCGGCTGGGCGTTCAACATCGTGCGGCGAGAGGACCTGGCGAAGAAGTGGGCGCTGATCCCGGCGGACACGGATGTCCTGCTGACGCACGGGCCGCCGCGGGGAATTCTGGACCGCACGATGAGCGGGGACGAGGTCGGATGCGATGCGCTGGCGGCGGAAGTGGGGTCACGGGTGCGGCCCCGGTTGCATGTGTTCGGGCATATTCATGAGGCGTACGGGATGGTCGAGCGCGGCGGCGTCACGCATGTGAATGCGAGCATCTGCACGCTGGCTTATAGACCCACGAATAGACCTGTCGTGCGCGAACTCTGATTTGGACGGCCGAATGTCACGGAATACGAACGGCTGGACGCGAATGACGACGGATGACGACGAATGGGATCAGCGGCCTTTGTCCAGCCAGGGCTTGAACGAGCGCAGCCAGAATCCCTTCATCGGCACCAGCGCCACCCAGTCCGCGGACTTCGGGCGCACCTTCGCCAGCTCTTCGAAATCGTGCGCGATCAGGCTGTAGATCTGCGCCGGATTGCCGCCGTTCGCGCTGGTCCGCACCGCTTCCACCTGCAACAGGATCGCCAGTAGGAGGCGCGTTTCCACCAGGTCGTTTCCTGCGCCGGCCTGGAGAAGCGCCGCTTCGCCGGACTTGAAATCGTCGGCGAAGTAGGAGGCGATGCCGAGGAGGAGGCGGGCGTCGGTGCCGAGCCAGGGGGAATCGGCGGCGGCGGCGAGGGAGCGGGCGGCGTCCTTGAAGCGGGAGTTGTTGAACTGGGTCAGGCCCCTGGCGAAGGCGAGGTCGGCGGCCTGGGCGGAGGGGGAGAGGGCGCGGAAACGGGCGAGGTCGGCCTCGGCGCCCTGGAAGAGGCGGTGGATTTCGGGGGTGTCGGAGGCGGCGCCTTCGAGGAACAGGTTGGTGGAGGGGGCGTCGTCGCCGAGGGGCTCGAGGGTGGCGATGTGGCGGACCTTGAGGGCGAGGGCCTGCTTGATGCGGAGGCGGGCGCGGAGGAGCGTGGCGGGGGCGGACTCCTTGTCGGCGTCCACGGCGCGGTCGGCGGCCTTGAGGGCGGCGTCGGCGTTGCCGAGGAGGGATTCGAGCTTGGTGAGTTCGAAGAGGGCGGCGGCGTGGCCGGGGTCGGCCTTGAGGATGCCGGCGATGAGGCCGCGGGCGTCCTTCGCGCAGCGGTCGCGGACCTCGGGCTTGAGTCCGGGCTGGCGGAGCTGGTCGAGGAGGTCACGGGCGGCCATGAGGGCGTGGTCGGAAGCGCTGTCGGGAGGGTCGGCCGGGATGACGGCGGCCGGCGGAGGGTTAGGCGCGACGGGGCGCGGCGGCGGGGGCCTGAAGATCGCGAACGCGACCGCGGCGGCGGCGATGACCGCGAGCACGCCGATCCACACGCCCGGCGGGATCTTGATCGGGTCGCGCGGCGCGGCGCGCACTCGTTTCCCGGTCAGGTGCGCGTCGATCTGCTCCGCGAAGGCTTCCGCGGACGGATACCGCCCTTCAGGCTCCTTCGCCATCGCGATCCGGATGATGTCCTCCACCGGCTTCGGGATCGTCGGCTCCAGCGTCCGCGGACGCGGCGGCGCTTCATTCGACACTTTCAGCAGCACCTGCATCGGGTCGTCGCCGTAGAACGGGTCGGAGTGCGTCGCCAGCCGGTAGAGCGTCGCGCCGAGCGCGTAAACGTCCGTCCGCTCGTCGCACCGCCCGCCGCGCGCTTGCTCCGGCGCCATGTACGCCGGCGTCCCCACGAGGAAATCCGTCCCCGTGATCGTGGCTCCCTTGCGCACCGGCCGCGCGATCCCGAAATCCAGCAGGAACAGATGCCCGTCCGTCGTAGCCATGATGTTCGACGGCTTGATGTCCCGGTGGATGATCCCCTGCTTGTGCGCGAAATGCAGCGCCCTCGCCGCGTCCCGGACGTGCTCCAGCTTGCGCGGAAGCGGCGCGTTCAGGCGGTCCACCGTCTCTCCGTCCACCAGCTGCATCGCGATATAAGCCCGGCTCCCCTCCTGCTCCATCGCGAACACCGGCGCAATGTTCGGGTGGTGCAGGTTCGCGAGGATGTTCGCTTCCCGCCGGAACCGCACCACGTCCTCCGCGTCCGCATCTTTCAAGATCTTCACCGCCACGTGCCGCGCCAGCACCGTGTCCCACGCCCGCCACACTTCGCTCTGCCCGCCCTTCCCGATCCGCTTCGCCAGCACATACCGCCCCAGCCGCCGCGAGGGATCCTCGGCGTGGGGCGCGACGTCTTCGGGGAGGGGAAGAGGCATGGGTCGAGAATGATACGGAGGTCGCGCTCCTGAAGGTGGGGGATTCGGGAAGGGGTTGATCGCGCGAGGGGGGGAGAAGGTTCGCGGAGGGAGTGAAGAGGAACGGACATCGGTATCATGGCCTTGCCGTTCGAGACCAACGTGGCCAGACCAACTCAGGATTTGATTCCCGATGAATCATCAGCGACCGAGGAATTGCATCTGGGGTTTGGCAGCAATGCTTGCCAGCCTCAGTACCCTCAGCTGCAGCTGCGAAGAAAAGAAAAGCTCTTCCATTGACTACCGAAAGCTTGGCGGCCCATTTTTCTCTTACGTCGAAACATCTCCGTATGACTCCGGCCGCGTGATGCATGTCGTCGAGATGAAAGACGGGAAATACCTGGAGATCGACCACTACATCGCCGGTCACGTGCCGTGCGTGGTGATCGCTGAAAAGTACCTCGTGTACCTGGCCTATGCGGATCCGAGTCGCAAAGGAGGCTTGTACGTCTACAGGGACGGTATTCAGCCCAAATTGCTGACGACGGATGACATCACCGAACTCCAGGTGCTGGAGGAACGGATTGAATACAAGTACATGAACCATGCAGACGGTACGTATCCGATGAAGTCCCTTCGTCTCGAGGAAGTGGTCAAGGTCGCGGAGGCCCGATAATCTCCGCCTGTCGTAATGCGCGCCGGACGGAGCGGTAGACCTCGGTGAACTCCGGCAGGTCCACCAGCTGGCCTGAGAGCCGCGGGCCCCA
>JAIOPR010000368.1 GCA_021413805.1 Planctomycetota bacterium | reverse complement strand
TTCGGATCGAGGCGCTCAAGCGCGACCTGACAGACGCGGCGAAGGAAGAGGTCAAGCGGCTGCAGTCGCTCGTGATGCCGCAGAAACTCGTCGAGGCCGAGCTGTGCCGGAACTGCCAGAACATCCGCGACCGGTTGCTCGACCTGTACGAGGGCGACTGGGCGAAGATGACGAAGCACGTCCAGGTGTCGCGCTGGCACTACTCGCTCGAGATGGGTCGCGGCATCGCAGAGGTCGATCCCGGCGTCAACGTCGAGACCGAGCTTTCGCCCGCTTCGCACGACGAAAACAAGTCCAACCTCTCCGGCCTCCTGCGCGGCATCCGGCTCTATAACTTCCACGGGAAACCGGCCTCCGCGAACCGCGGGATGATCAACTACCAGGACATCTTCAACAAGAGCCACCAGCAGCTGCAGCACCTGCTGAGCGCGGTCGAGGAAAAGACCGTGAGCTTCGGGGACGTGACGCAGAAGGTCGATTACGCGATCTTCGGCTCCACGAACCTCCCCGAGAACCGGCTGCTCGAGGAAGACGTCCTGACCGAGGGGCTGCGCGACCGGATCGAGCAGATCCAGGTCCCGTACCTGTTGAACTTCCACGACGAAGAGCAGATCTACGAGCCGAACGTCCGCGAGATCCGCAAGTCGCAGCACATTTCGCCGCACTCGATCCGCACCGGCGCGCTTTTCGCCGTGCTCACCCGCCTCCGCGTCCCGGGGCTCGCCGACTATTTCGGCGCCGAGCGTCGCCGCATGCAGCAGTACGAGCACGACAAGTCCAAGTTCGAGTCGCGCAAGTTCCTGATCCACCGCCAGGAAGAAACGATCAAGCGGATGACGCTCCTCCAGAAAGCCAAGCTCTACGCCGGCGACCTCGCCTGGACGAACCACGACCGCGCCGACATCCTGACCGACGCGTTCCTGTCCGCGATCCGCGAGGAACACCGCGGCATCGAGGGCACCACCGGCCGCTCGCCCCGCTGGTTCAAGCGCATCCTCGGCCGCCTCTCCATGGACGAGAACAACCGCTGCATCAATCCCTTCCAGGTCTACTCCCAGATCCAGTCCGCCACCGACGCCGAAACCCAGCCCCTCCTCGACATGGTCCAGGAGGAGTACAACCGCAACGTCGTCAGCGAGGTGGAGGAAGCGCTCTTCGACGTGACCGAGGCCGACCTCCTCAAGCGCGTCGAGGGGTACCTCGAGCACGCGCGCGCCTACGTGCGCAAGGAATCGGTCTTCGACACATTCCAGAAAAAAAACATCGACCCGGAGGAGTACCTGGCGCGCGAAGAGGAATTCCTCGACGTCAGCGCCCCGCAGCGCGGCGACTTCCGCGTCTCGATGGTGCAGAAGTTCGGCAAGGCGGCCGTCGCCGCGGGGGCCCGCCCCAACCCGAAGGACGCGGTCCCCGAGCTGTTCGACCGGTACCGCGAACGGCTCTACCGCAACGTCCGCGACAAATTCAATTTCCAGGCGTTCCTGCTCGCGCTCGAGCGCTTCGACCCCATGGAGCAGGACCTGTTCGCGGATGTGAAAGGCGTTCCGGGCGCGGGGAGTTCTGAAAAAGCGGCGAGCGAGGTCGCGCGGGTTGTGAACAGCCTGCGGAAGCGGAGCGCGACGACGGGGGTCGAGCACGCGGGGTACTGCAACGACTGCGCGAAGAAGGTCGTGAAATACGTGCTCACGAACGAGAAGACCCGGGCGCATTTCGTGCCGGCGGCGAAATAAGACGGCAAGAACAGAACGACATTACACGGAAAGCACTGGGGGCACGGAGAACGGCGACACGACGTTACTTGCCCTCCGCCGCCTTCACCTTCGCCTCCCGCTCCGCCTCGATCTGCTTCTTCACCCAGTCCTTCCCTCCCGTGCGGTACCACTTGTTCCACGGCGTGTAGTCGTCGCCGAATTCCTGCCCTGTCAGCTTCTGCAGCACCGCGCCGAACTCCGCCGACGTCTGGTGAAACCCCTCCGGCACCGCGACCGTCGTCTGCACCCGCTGCACGCTCATCTTCGGCGTCTCAATCCGCAAAGGCGTCGGGATCGCCGTGCGCGTCGGGTCCGGGAAGAAATCCACGAACGAATCCGTGATGTCCTGCGACTGCACCGCGTTCGTCGCCCGGACTTCCATGTACACCGTGTAGAACGCCGCCATCAGGTACGGCACGCTCTCCGCACTCCCCATCTCACCCAGTACCCGCGCCGACCGCCGCCGCGCGTCCAGGCTCTCTTCCTCGATCACCCGCTTCTGGTACCACATCCGCGCATACTCGTCCCCCATCCCCCGCGTCGCCTCGATCGCCACCGCGCGGACGTCGTCGTCCTTTTCACGAAGCGCGAGCGACGTCAGGTCGCCGAGCTTGTCGAACCGCTCCTGGAGATTCCGGACCGCGTGCAACGTCGCGCCGGTCCACACGAAATACCGCTGCAACCCTTTCCACGCCGCGAGCCGCGTCCCCTTGTTGCTGCTCGCGACACTCCGCACGCACGGGCCCAGCAGCGAATCCTGCCGGAGCTTGAGCAACGCCACCACCGCGGCGTCCGCCTTCGCCGCATCCTTCAACCCCGCTTCGCCCAGGCATTTCCGCGCGCTCTCCTCCGCATCCAGCCGCGCGCCCTCGTCCGCCGTCATCCAGTCGCCGTTCCGCTTGACCTCGCCGTTCGCGACATGAATCTCGTCCGGCGACATCCACTGCCCCGCGACCTGCTTGTGCCCCAGCGCCAGCCGCGCTTCTTCGTGGTTCGGTTCCGCCCCGATCACCTTCCCCGCCTCTTTCCGGTACTCCGCCTCCAGCCCCGACTCCTTGCACCACTTCGCCAGCGCCCAGTGCCCCTTCGCGTCGTCGTCCTTCAGCGCCGCCGCCTTCTCGCCGTACAGGTCCAGCGTGGTCTTCCCGTACTCGATCTTCTCGACCTGGGATTTCTTGAAGCGCGTGGAGCCGAGTTTCCCTTCCAGCACGATCTCATCGCCAAGGTCCTTGACCTTGCCTTCGAGCTTGCGCCCGTCGGTCGTGGTGAGTGTGTCGGCGAAGGCAAGTGTGGCGACGAGAGCGAGGGCGAGGGTGGTGAGGGAGTGTTTCATGCGTGATGGGGATGCAACTAGCGCGCCGGGGACGCAGAACATCTCAACTTATTGTCCTACAATGACTTAAGGGGTTACTGGGCGCGCCGAGAATGCCAATGAACTTGACAGTACGTAAAGCGAGAGATGCCCGCTCATTTCATTCCTCCTCCGTCGACTCGAACATCTCCCTCAACCGCGGATTCCGCGGCCCTTCCTCCATCGAGGCGCGCAGGAATGCCCGCGTTGTCTTCATGCCGCCGATTTCCTCAATGAGGGGCGTCGTCGCCCCGGTGTCGGAATTCTTCGAATGACCGGAAGCCCTTCGCGGCGTGTACAGGGCTGAGCGAAGCGCGTACAAGGATGTTCAAGCCCGGGGCCTCTTCTCTTCGAGAAGCAATCCCCCGCCGGGCATCCTGCATGCAGTACAGGCCGCCGACGCCGGGTCCCCGGGGAGCCAAAGGAGAGCCGAATGCCCGCCAAGCGATCGAACGACGAGATTGAGGAAATCTACCCGCTCGACGAAGTCCGGCCGGGGAAGGTCCCGTGCCCCGTCTGCAAGCGGGCCATGCGGATCGAGAAGAAAGGTCCCGTGGAAGTCGATGTCTGTGGCGAGCACGGCGTCTGGCTGGACAAGGGTGAGCTCGAACGCATCCTCAGCGCGATGCGCGGCCGCGCGGCCCGGGTGCGCCACCTGGCCGTCAAGATGGAGCGCTCGGCCAGCCGTCGCCAGCCCCACGATTACGGGTGGTGGTCGCTCTTCGAGCCTGGGTAGGCTGCCCCGTCTCCCTCGGAGCGCAGCGGCACTTCCGGATTCTTTCGTGGAAGCGGGTTGACTTGCTCTTAATGCGTGATATCAATGATGGCAGTTGATGTTACAAGTCCCCTACATAATGATCATTCAGCGCACTTTACGGTCGGCCTTTTCCGGCCCCCGCCCTTCCCGTATCCTGAGGCCATGTCCATGCTCCGCCCCATCCGGAAGACCGTCGCCGACTACATGGCGTACGACGAGGAACGCGTCGAGCTCATCGATGGAGAGTTCCTCGTGAGCCCTGCGCCCACTCTCCGGCACCAGAGGATCCTCCTCATGCTGGGCCTGATCCTTGCGCCCCAGGTGAAGCGCCTCGGAATCGGCGAGATCGTCCTTTCGCCCTTCGACACGGTCCTCTCGGTCCACAACGTCGTCCAGCCTGATCTCCTTTTCGTTTCGACCGAAACCCTGAAACGGGCGGACCCGCGGCTCGAGGGCCCGCCCGACGTCGCGATCGAGATCCTGTCGAAGGCCCACCGAAAGCGCGACCTGGTGACCAAGAAGAAGCTCTACCACGAGTTCCGCGTCCCGGAATACTGGATCGTCGATCCCGAGGCGGAGACGATCACTATCCTGGTCTGGCGGGCGGAGGGCTGGAAGCTGCACGGTGTGTTCGGGCGCGGGGAGGCGGCGACATCCGAGGTCATGAAGGGAGTCGTCGCGCCAGTCACCGAGATCTTCGAGTGATCGGCCGATCCAGGTGCCACCGCTAGGCCTGGGTGCCCGATCCGCTCAGAGCTCCGGGTACTCCTTCACGCCCCCATCACCCCCATCACCCACGCATATTCCTTCTCCAAACTCTCAATCAGCGTCCCCCCGCACAGCTTCGCCCTTTCCGCCGCCGGGATGACGTCCCACGTGTACGTTTCGATTTCGAAATCGCTGCACATCCCGCGCTTCAGCACTTCTTCCATCGCGGCGCGCAGGAAGCCCTGCGTTGTTTTCATGCCGCCGATTTCCTCGACGAAGACGGGGACGTGGAAATGGGCGCGGGCGGGGCCTTCGCGCCAGGCGCGGGCGTCGGCGATGTCGTCGGCGCGGCGGCCGGTCACGGTCGCGACCTGGTGGAAGTAGCGGGGTTCGTCGAATTTCGCGAGGTCGGCGGGGTGGCCTTCGAGCGCGCAGGTGACCTGCATCTTGCCGATCACGATGCCGCTTCGCTCGATCTTGTCGATCGCTTCCACCGGGTCCTCCCACATCACGGCGTGGTGGCAGGCGTCGAAGCAGAGGCCGAGGTGTTCGTGGAGGATGTCGGAGGCCTGCTCGGTGTTGTAGCGGTCGGTGCCGTGAAGGGCGCGCTCGCCGCCGGGGTAGACGTGGCGGCGGAAGAACTCAATGGCCTCGGGGACGGTTTCGCAGGTGGTGAGGGGTTCGGGCTCGAGGCAGAGGCGGACGCTGACGCCGGTTTCGTTCTTGAGCGTGTGAAGCGCGGCGGCGCACTGGGCCAGGTTGCGCGCCATTTCGTCGCGCGCCGCCTTGTCGTTGCCGTCCTCGCGGTAGCCGCCCGCGACGGTCGAGAGGGTCAGCGAAGTCCCGCCGCCCAGCGAGGCCAGGACGTGCGCCGCGG
>JAIOPR010000367.1 GCA_021413805.1 Planctomycetota bacterium | reverse complement strand
CAGCGGTTACACGTCTGGCGGCGGCAAGGACACGAACAGCGGTTCGACGTCCTCGGACTGCGGCATCAGCGAGTGCTGCATGTAAGTCGTTGCTCTAACGATCACCAGCCGGCGCCTTCGGTAACCCCGACGGCGCCGGTTTTTTTGTCCCTGAGAAATGAAGGGAAATCGTTGCCACTCCGCTCCCCCTCAGCTTTCACCACCCCTTTCTTGCACCCCTTCACCGCCCCGATATAATCCACGAGCGCCAAGATGCTCAAATCACTCCTCGCCGCAGCCGTCATCGCCGCCCTCACCCTCGGGGGAATGGCCCTCCTGAAGAATCGCGCACCGTCGCTCCCCGACTACTCAGAGGCAGGACGCAGACTCCACGATCCCAGCGCAAGCGTCCGGAAAGCCGCAGTCTCTGAGGTTTTCGGGAAGGCAGACCTCGCCGCCACGCGTACCCTGCTTTCGATTGCGCGCGACGAAGACCCCGGGGTGCGCGGAACGCTCGACAACGCTCTGCTCCAGACACGCGATAAGACCTCCCTGGACTGGCTCGCCACCGATGGACTCACGTTCCCTGAGCGCTGGACCCGCTATTACGCCGTCCGCATCCTGTCCAGGCAGCTGCGCAACGAAGCGCTCCCCAAACTCCTCCCGCTTCTCGCCCAGAACTACTGGCAAGTCCAGATTGCAATCCTCGACGCGGTCGCCGAGTCGGGCGAGCTTGCCGGGGCCACGGAAGCGCTGGGCGCGGCGGCAGCGCCCGGACAAAAATGGGAAGTCCGCGAGCGGGCGATCCGATTGCTCGGCGAGGCCAACACCGCGCAGGCCGCCGGCGCGCTTCTCGAGAAAGCTCTGCCGCCGGTCGGGCAGCCGCCGGATGCCGAAGCGGAACGCGCCGTCGAAAATGCGCTGGCAACCATGAAGGACGCCGAGGCGCTCAAGTTCGTGGCGCAGGGGCTGGGAAGCACGGATGCAGGGCGCAAGCTGCTGGCCGTGAAAGTGCTGGGGCTGGCGCTCCACACCGAGTCGGTCGCGAAATTCAAGGAGTTCGCCGCCGACACCGCAGCGCCCACGCCGCTTCGCGTCGCCGCGCTCAGGGCCGCTGTCCAGGCCGGTGCGGAAGACGGGGTTACATTCGCCTTCAAGGTGCTGGACGGAAACGAACCGTCGCTTCGGCTGGAAGCAGCGTATGCGCTGACTGAAGCGTCGCTGAGCCCGGAAGCGAAGGCGAGCGTGAAATCGCGTGCGGAGCGTGAGTCGGACTGGCGGGTGAAAGAAGCGCTGGGCATTGCGACGGGGGACAAATGAGCCGGCGCGCGGGAGTGATGATCGCGGGATGGGTGCTGGCGGCGGCGTGTGCCGTGTCCGCGGATCACGGGATGCCGACGACGCGCCCGGTGCAGGCCGCGGAGCCGGATTTGAGCGGCTCGGGGGAATCGACGCCGGTCGAGGTGGAGAAGGACGGGTACAAGGCGAAGCTGTCGTGGTTCCCTGCGGCGCCGAAGCCGGGGGACCTGGTTCGGTATCGGCTGCTGGTGACGGGGCCGGGGGGCACGACGCCGACGCTGCTGATGCGGGCCGGGATCCTGAAGACGGCGCCGGGCAACCCGGAAGACCTGCGGCCCAAGGAGGAAGTCCCGGCGGAGGCGACGCCGCAGGACGGGCGATTCGTGTTCTCGCAGGTCATTTACGTCGCGGGGACGTACCAGGTCGGGTTGCAGTTCGACGACCTGGAAGCGGGAAAGTCGGTCAAACTCGATTTTCCGCCGGCGACGATCGGCAGCCCCGCCTCCAATGCGGCGGTGTACGGCGTGGGGATTGGCGGACTCGCGCTGGTGGTGATCGTGATCGCTTTCGGCCTGCGCCGGCCCGCCGCCGAGTAGCGCCTAGCGCGCCCCGTCGGCCGCCGGCACGTACCGCCCCCACGGGTCGAGCTCCACGCCGCTTCCCGGCCGCACGAGCGAATAAACCCTTCCCTGCGCGATGGGAACCACGAGGCGCGCGTCGATGAGGGCGGCCTCGAGGGCACGGGCCCAGTTCGCCCGTTCCTCGGGATCGAGGGCAGAGTCGAAGCTGTCGAAAAGCGGCGCGATGTCGGGGTGATCCGCGGCGAGAAAGCGAAGCGGCCGAAAGAGGTCGGCCAGGGCTGCGGTGCCGGGCTTGAGCACCAGGAGGCGGAGCCTGGCCGGGTGGCCCGGTTCGGGCTCGCCGGGCTGGATGCCGGCCTGGCGGAGGGAAGCGCGGAGTGCGGGGAGGAGGAGCGCTGTTTCGACACCGGCAGTTGCGGCGGCAACGGTGAGCGAGGTGGGGGCTCGACCGGAAGGAGACTGCCGCGCCGTGCCGGGTTCAGCCAGCCCGAGAACGGCGGGAGCCAGCCGGCGCGCGGCGCGGTCGGGATCGAAAAGAGCCTTGCGGCAGAGCGCTTCGGCATCGATCGCCCCGGCAACCGCGGCGCGGACGGGAGATTCTTCGAGGTCGATGACGAGGACGATCGTGGAAGCGGTGGCGAGGCTGCGGAATGCGGGATCCTGGCGAAGCGCGGTGGCATGGTCGGGGGGGATGAAATCGAGGCGGGTGGTCAATCCCGCGCGGAAGGCGCCGATGGATTCGCGCGGGTCGTCGGAAATGCCGATGCGAAGAGGGCCGCGTCCCGGGGCGCGAGGCGAAAGGAGACGCCAGTCGGGGCCGAGGGACTGGGCGGGGCCGTAGGGGCCGTCGTTGACCGGCGCGACGGAGGCGAGGCGCGCGGGGAACTCTGGGTCGGGAGTGTCGATCTGAACGGTGAGCGACGAGGGGGACGAAACGGAAGCGGAGCCGGGACCCGGCCAGCTGCGCGCCCACGCTTCGGCGGAATCGATCTCAAAGGTCCAGCGGCGGAGGTCCGGGGAGTGGGTCCAGGATCTCGCGGCACCGGCGCCGGCCGGGAGCGCGGTGAGGCCGCGCCCGGAGAGGAGGACGGTCGCGTCGCGGAAGGCGTCGGGATTCCGGTCGCGAAGCATCACGATGACGCCGGAGACGTCCGGTCTCCGTGGAGGAGTCTTCGGCGTGGGCTTGGATCCGCCGCAGGCGGCGAGGAGGAAGGGCGCGAGGAGTACGGACGCGCGGAGCGGGGTCATGGCGGCATTATCGCAGGGGACGGGCGCGCCGGGTTGCCCAGGAGGGAAAAGACTTCCCTTTCCATGGCGTCGGCCGCTTCGTCCCAGGAAACATCGCGGCGGGTTTCAGCGGCGAGGGTGGTCATGGCGGTGCCGGGCATGCCGCAGGGGTGGATGAGTGCGAAATGGGAGAGGTCGGGAGAAGCGTTGAAGGCGAAGCCATGGGTGGAGACGCCGCGGGAGACGTGGATGCCGATGGACCCGATCTTTTTATTTCGGACCCAGGTGCCGACGGGGTTGCGCCCCGCGACCGCTTCCACCCCGAACGCCGCGCAGGCCCGGACCATGGCGTCCTCGAGGCCGTGCACGAACGCGCCGACACCGAGGCGAAAGGTCGGGAGGTGAACGATCGGGTAGCCCACGACCTGCCCGGGGCCGTGCCATGTCACGTCGCCGCCGCGGTCGCAGCGCTCGACCTCGATCCCGCGCCGGCGGACTTCTTCCTCGGCGACAAGGAGACTGTCAGGGCGCGCGTTCCGGCCCAGGGTGAAAACTGGCGGGTGCTCCACGAGCAGCAGGTGCGCGCTGTCCCGGTCTTCCGCTGCCCGGGCCGCGAGACGGCGCTGAAACTCCCACCCCTCGCGCCACGAAATCCGCCCGGGCCGGTGGACGGTCAGCGTCCTGCCCCGTCCTCCGCCTGATCCTCGTACCAATGCCGGCACCTCTCAACTCGGAATTCGACGACCGCTTCTTTCAGGAGCTGGTGGTCCGCGCGGGCGATTTCAATGCGCACCTTTTCGCGGCGGATCTCCGACGAAATCGCGGATTGCGCTGTTTCGAACGAAACCGTGGTCGACGCCTCGTGCCCTTCGACCTTCACGAGATAGACGCCCGTCTCCCCCTGGACCGGCCCCACGATCGCACCCACTTCGGCGTCGAACACCGGCTGCACCAGCACCGGGTCCAGGTCCCCTCGCTCGCGCCACTCCAGGTCCACCGGCGCCTCGCGCTCAACGTCGCCTTCGCTCCATTTCACCAGCCCCGCGAAATCCGCCCCCGCTTCCACCTGGCGTTTCAGGCCCTCGGCGTAGCGAAGCGCCTTGTCGGCGGCACCCGGGCCGCGCGCCACGATCCGGAGCACCCTCGGACGGACGCGTTCCTGCCTGGTGAAGAGCTCGGGATGATCCTTGAAGAAGGCGAAGACTTCCTCCGGGCGAACAAAGGTCGCCGTGTGGTCGATGTTTCCGCCGAGAATCCGTTCCCCCAGCATCTGGGACTTGAGCACGTCCTTGTACGACGACATCGAGAAGCCCTTCTGGGCGATCTGTTCAACGAACTTTTCGCGGTTGCCGTCGGCCTCGCGCTTGATCTCTTCCTTGACCTCGGTTTCGACCTCGTCATCGCTCACCTGGATATTCATCCGCTTGGCTTTCTGCTGCACCACGCGGTCGAGCGCGAGACGGTAAAGGGTCTGGTCGAACAGCAGTTCGAGTTCGCGTGCGAAGTCCTCCCGGCGCGGGTGGGAGTTGCGGAGCCCCGCGATCCGGTCCCCCATTTTCGTGATGACGTCGCTTGCCAGGATCGGGTCGCCGTTCACCTTGGCGACCCAGCCTTCGGTGAAGGGAAGCGGAAGGGGCTCTTCGGCGGAGACGCAACCGGCGAGGGCGAGGACGGCGAGGACGGCGGGGAGGATGCGGTTCATGGATCGGCCATTCTAGGGCACGGGGGGGAACCCGCAACACGATTGATGAAAGCGCGGGGGCGGCGCGCGCCGATAAGTATCCCGATGCCCGGGACCCGCGAAGAGCTGCCGGAGGGGATGCAGGCGGACCTCGCCGATTTCGACGACTATCTCTCGGCGGAATGCGGCCTGGCGCCAAACTCGCGGTCAGCGTACGCGAGGGACCTGGGGCGGTTCGGGGCGGCGGTGGCAGGGCGCAGGAAGTTCGCGCGGGCGACGGCGGACGACATCGCGGATTTCCTGCGGGCGGAGGAGAAGCGGGGATTGCGGCCCTCATCGCGCTCCCGGGCGCTGGCCGCCATCCGGATGCTGTACCGATTCCTGTCGGCCGAGCGGCGCTCGAAGGATGTCGCGGCGGCGGCGGAGGCCCCGCGCGGGGAGCACCGGCTTCCCCGGACGCTGTCCTCCCCTGCCCTCGCGCAGGTCCTCGACGGCGAACTGGGCGTCCGCGACTCCGCGTTCCTCGAATTCCTCTACGCGACCGGCGCGCGGGTCTCGGAGGCGGTGAACCTGAAGGAAGCGGACATCGACTTCGATCTCGGCGTCGTGCGGCTCTTCGGCAAGGGCTCCAAGGAGCGGCTCGTCCCGCTCGGCGGCTCGGCGGCGGCGAAACTGAAGGCGTGGCTGCCGGGCCGGAAAGCGCCGTACGTTTTCCCGGGCCGGGGCGGCGATCGCCCGATGCGCCGCGAAACCGCGTGGCGCCTCGTCGAACGCGCTTCCCGCGCCAACGGGCAGGACGGCGTCCACCCGCACACCTTCCGGCATTCGTTCGCGACCCATCTGCTGGAAGGCGGGGCGCACCTGCGGGCGGTGCAGGAAATGCTGGGCCACGCCTCCGTCGCGACGACGCAGATCTACACGCACGTGGACTCGAGCCGGCTGATGAAGATGCACAAGTCGTTCCACCCGAGGGCGTAGCAAGTCAGGGGCGATCAGCGAATCCCTCGCCGCCCGCGATCGCGGGGCGCATCGGCGGAAACTTCCCGGAACCATACAGCACGGATTCCAGGAACAGCCCCGAAGGCGGCGCGGTCCACTCCGCGACGGTCCCGCTTCCCGACTCGACCAGCGCGCGGAACGCGGCCGGGCGCAGTTCGCCCGTCCCGACGCGGACCAGCGCACCGGTGATGCGGCGGACCATTTTCCAGAGGAAATGGGAAGCGGCGAGGCGGAGGAGGAGGAGGTCGCCGTGTTCCTCGAAGCGCGCTTCGAGGAGCTCGACCTTCGTCGATTTCTGTCCCGGGTCGGGCTCGCTGAACGCGGCGAAGTCGTGCATGCCGGGGAGCGCCGTGGCGGCGGCGCGCATGGCGGCGAGGTCGAGAGGGTCGCGGACCCACCAGACGAAAGGCTTGAGGAACGCGGCGCGGCGGCGGCTGACCTGGTAGAGGTAGGAGCGGCCGGTGGCGTCGTGGCGGGCGTGGAAGCGGTCGGGGGCGGGGTCGGCGGCGAGGACGTGGATGTCAGCGGGGAGCCCGGCGTTGATGGCGGCGGCGAGGCCGGAGGGCGACCGATGTTTGTTTTTCGAGCGGAGGTGGGCGAACTGCGCCAGGGCGTGGACGCCGGCGTCGGTGCGGCCTGCGCCGCCCAGGTCCACCTCGGCCTGGAGGGCGTCCTCAGCCGCGCGGCGAAGTTCTCCCGCGACAGTCCGCTCGCCGGGCTGCTCCTGCCAGCCGCGGTAGCGCGTTCCCTCGTACTCCACTCGCAATTTCCACGTAGGCATCCGTTGCCGTCGCTCCGTTGTGCCGTTCTCCCGTCTCCGAACTCCCGTCTCCGAACTTGCCTCACGTGTGAACACTCAAAAGAAAACGGGCGGCAAGCGCCGCCCGTCAAGTTCCGCAAGCCGTTGCAATCTACTCTTCTACCTTCTCGTGCGCCTTCGACGCCCGGAACGCCTCCGTGATCGAATGCGCAATCGTGTTCGGCACGACGTCGTAATGGCTGAACTCCACCGTGTACTCCCCTTCCCCGCCCGTGATCGAGCGGAGTTCCGAGGCGTACGACTTGATCTCCGCGAGCGGGATATGCGCCTTGATCACCGCGTTGTGCCCCTCCGTGTCGCTCCCGTGGATCTTCCCGCGCCGGCCGGAAAGGTCGCCCATGATGTCGCCCATCTTCGCGGCGGGAACCGTGATGTCGATCTCCATGATCGGCTCGAGGAGGACCGGGTGTGCCTGCTGGACGCAGAGCCGGAACGCCTCGCGCCCCGCCGTCTGGAATGCGATGTCCTTGGAATCGACCGGGTGTTCCTTGCCGTCGTAGACCTCGACCTTAACGTCCACCACCGGGAACCCGGCCACCACGCCGTGGTCCATCAGGCTCTTCACGCCCTTCTCGATCGACGGCATGAACTGCTGCCCGATCGCGCCCCCTGAGACCTCGTTCGCGAACTCGAAGCCTTTGCCGCGCTCCAGCGGCAGGACGCGCATGTAGACCTCGGCGAACTGCCCTGACCCGCCGGACTGCTTCTTGTGCCGGTACTGCGCGTCGCCCTTGGCGGTGATCGTCTCCAGGTACGGGATCTTCGGCGGGTGCGTCGTCACCTCCACGCCGAACTTCGCCTTCAGCTTGTGGAACGTCACGTCGAGATGCAACTGCGTCAGCCCCGTGCAGACAAGCTCGTGGGTCTGCCGGTCGCGCGTCCAGTGGAACGTCGGGTCGCTCTCGGCCAGCTTGGGAATCGCCGCGCCGATTTTCGTGTCGTCGTTCCGGTTCTTCGGCTCCACCGCCAGCGACGTCATCGGCCGCGGGAACTCGATCGGCGGATATTGCACCGGTTTCTCCGCCGTGCACATCGTGTCGCTGATCCTGAGGTCCTCCACCTTCATCACGGCTCCCAGGTCCCCCGCAATCAGCCGGTCCACGGGCTGGTGGTCCTTGCCGAAGAGCCTGAAGATCTTGCCGATCCGCTCGGTCTTGCCGGAGCGCGGGTTGTAGAAGGTCGTGTCGGTGGCCAAGGCACCGCTGAAGACTCGGAAATAGGCGAGTTTGCCGACGAACGGGTCGCTGATGAGCTTGTAGACCTGGGCGGAAAAGGGCGCTTCCGCCTTCGAGGGGAACGAGACCTTGTCTTCCTTGCCCGGGAGGTGCCCGACGCGCTGCTTGCCCTCGGCGGGGCCGGGAAAGTAGCTCGCGATGAAGTCGAGCGCCGCTTCTACCCCGATGTCCTTCTTCGCCCCGACGCAGAGGATCGGCGCGACTTTGCCCATGATGATGGCCTTATGAAGAGCGATTTCGAGTTCGGCCTTGGTGATTTCGCCGCCCTCGAGGTAGCGCTCCATGAGCTTGTCGTCGGTTTCGACCGCGGCCTCGACCAGCTTGTCGCGAAGCGCCAGGGCCTGCTTCTTGATGGCGGCGTCCTTGATCCCATCGGCCTCCATCACGCTCACGACGCCTTTGCACGCCGGCCCGGTGCCGAGGGGCATCATGGCGATGCGCGGGGTGTCGCCGAAGGATTCCTTGATCGAAGAAAGCAGGGCGTCGTAGTCAATATTGTCGTGGTCGATCTTCGTGATGAAGATGACCCGGCCGAGGCCTGCCTTCCCGGCGTTCGCCCACATCTTGCGCGTGTTCACCATCAACCCCGTGGTGGCGTTGATGCAGATCACCGCGGTCTCAACCGCGCCCATCGCGCCCGCCGCTTCCCCCGCGAAATCGGGGTGCCCCGGCGCATCGACGATGTTCAGCTCTTTCCCTTTCCAGGAAAGGTGCGCCACGCCCGCTTCGATCGAAATCTTCCGCGCCTTTTCCTCGGGGTCGAAGTCCATCACGGTGGACCCGTCGCTGATGTCGCCGACGCGATTGGTCAGCTTGCCCTTGAAGAGGATCGCCTCGGCGAGCGTGGTCTTGCCGCTGTCGCCGTGGCCTGCGAGAACAAAGTTGCGGATGTCCTGTGTGTCGTATTTCGCCATAAGTCCCTCCCGAGGTCTTCAAAAGGGCGTGGCGGAGACAAGGCCAGTATATCGAGGGGGCTTTACGGGAGTCCACGAAGGAAAAAGACCGGGTTCCCGCTCTATTTTGCAGCCGGCGCGGCTTCCGCTTCCTCAAACTGCAGTTCGTGCAGCCGGGCGTACATTCCCTTCGCCGCCACCAGGTCGGCGTGTTTCCCCTGCTCGACGATCTTGCCGTGGTGAAGGACGACGATGCGGTCGGCGCGGTGGATGGTCGAGAGGCGGTGGGCGATAACGACGCTGGTGCGGCCGGCGAGAAGAGTCCGCATGGCGTCCTGGATGAGGATCTCCGTCTCGGTGTCGATGTTGGAGGTCGCTTCGTCGAGGATGATGATCCGCGGGTCGGCGGCCATGGCGCGGGCGAAGGCGATGAGCTGGCGCTGCCCGGCGCTGAAGGTCGAGCCGCGCTCCGAAACGCGCGCGTCGTAGCCCCCCGGCAGGCTGCGGATGAACCCGTCGGCGTGCACGGCGCGGGCGGCGGCCTCGATCCGCTCCCGCGGCATCGTACGGTCCCCCATCGCGATGTTTTCCGCCACCGTCCCCGTGAACAGGAACACGTCCTGCAGCACGATCGCGATCCGCTTCCGCAAGTCCCTCTGCGCGACTTTCCGGACGTCGTGGCCGTCCACCAGCACACTCCCCTGGCGGACGTCCCAGAAGCGACACAGCAGGTTCACGATCGACGTCTTGCCGCTTCCAGTCGGCCCCACCAGCGCCACCATCTCCCCGGGTTTCGCGCGGAACGAGATGTCGTGGAGCACGTCGTTCCCGGCGTCGTACGCGAACGACACCGACTCGAACGACACGTCGCCTTTGACGTCCGGCAGCGCTTCCGTCTGCGCCGCATCGAGGACCTCGGGCTTTTCGTCGAGGATGCCGAAGATCTTCTCCGCGGCGGCCATGGCGCTCTGGAGGATGTTGTATTTTTCCGCAAGTTCGCGAAGAGGCTGGAATGAGAGTTCGACGAGGCTGATGAAGGCGATGAGGGTCCCGAGGGTGACATGGCCCTGGTGGGTGCGGTATCCGCCGTACCAGAAGATGAGGGCGACGGCAGTGGCGCGCATGACGTCCACGAACGGGAAGAAGATCGCGGAGTAGAGGGTCGCGCGGAGATGGGTGTTGTACAGGTCGCGGCCGTATTCGCCGAAGCGCCGTGAGTTTTCGCGCTCGCGTCGGAAGAGCTGGACGACCTTCATACCGGCGAGGTTTTCGCTGAGGTAGGCGGCGAGGCGGGCGATCTTGGCGCGGGTGATTCGGTAGATCTGGCGGGAGACGCGGCGGAAGATGCGGGTGCCGAGCATCATGGGCGGGACGACGGCGAACGAGACGAGGGTGAGGCGCCAGTCGTAGTGGAGCATGATGCCTATGGCGGCCAGCAGGGTGACGAGGTCGCCGGCGAGGGCGACGACGCCGGAAGTGAGCATTTCGTTGAGTGCGGAGACGTCGGAGGTGACGCGCGTCATGAGGCGGCCGACGGGATTGCGCGAGAAGAACGAGAGGCTGAGGGTCTGGAGGTGGCGGAAGACGGACATGCGCATGTCGTGCATGACCCGCTGCCCGAGCATCTGGGTGGTGAGCGTTTCCGCGTAGTTCGTGACGATCTTCACGAACATGACCCCGAGGAAAGCCAGGACGAGCCAGTGGATGCCGGCGAGGCGCTCATCGAGCGGAAGCTCCGGGTGATTCATGTACCGGTCCACGGCCACCTTGGTGATCCAGGGAGCGGCGATGGCCGAAATGCGGAAGAAAAACAGGAGGATCGTGGCGGACCAGAGCAGGCCCTTGTACCGGAGGACGTAGGCAAAGAAACGCCGCGCAAGACGGGGATCGAACCCCTTCTTGACGTCTTCTTCCATGAACGCGGTATGCGTCAGGCCCACGGCCGGCTGATCTCCTTTTCCTGCGACCTCATCTCAGTGATTCCTGGAGCTGCTGTTTGCGCCACAGGTCCGCGTACACGCCGGCCTTTTTCAGCAGCTCCTCGTGCGACCCCGTGGCCACGACCTTTCCCTTGTCGAGCACGACGATCTGGTCGGCGTCCATGATGCTGGACAGCCGGTGCGAAATGACGAAAACGGTGCGGCCTTTGCCCTGCTCGCGCACGTTGGCGACGACCTTGTCCTCGGTCTCGGCATCCACGGAGCTGAACGCGTCGTCGAGGATGAGGATCGGCGCGTCGGCGGCGAAGGCGCGGGCAAGGCAGGCGCGCTGCTTCTGCCCGCCCGACAGCGTCACGCCGCGCTCCCCCACGATCTGGTCGTACCCTTCGGGGAACGTCGTGATCGCTTCCTCCAGGCACGCCGCCTTCGCCGCAGCCTCGACCGCCGCGCGGTCCACGGTCTCCATCGAGAAACCGATGTTCTCGGCGAGGGTGTCGGAGAAGAGAAACCCGTCCTGCGGGACGAACGCGACGAGCTTGCGCAGCTCGGCGGCCGGGATGTCGCGGACGTCGCGCCCGCCGAGAAAGATGGAGCCGCGCGGGGCGTCATAGAGCCTCGTCAGGAGCTGCACCAGCGTCGTTTTGCCGCTTCCCGTCCGCCCCACGATCGCCACCTTCGTGCCCGCGCGGACCGTGAACGAGACGTGCTCCAGCGCGTTCGGGCGGCCTTCGCCGAAGCAGAACGTCAGGTCGCGGAACTCGATGTCGCCTGTGGCAGCCGGTGCGGAAGCGCCGTCAACGGGGTCGGGGCGGAGGAGGATTTCGTTGAGGCGCTCGATGGAAGCGATGCCGCGCTGGTAGAGGGAGAGGGTCCAGCCGAGTCCGACCATGGGGCCGGTGAGCCAGCCGAGGTAGAGGGTGTAGCGGACGAAATCGCCGACGGTGAGGTCGCCGCGGACGACGCTGGAGCCGCCGATCCAGAGGACGAGCAGGGTGCCGGTTTCGAGGACGATGGTGAACACGGGGAAGAACACGGCCTGGATGCGGGCGAGGCGGAGGCTGAGCGAGACCTGCACGTTCGAGAGGTCCTCGAAGCGTTCGATCTCGATTTCCTCGGTCGCGTACGCCTTCACGACCCGGATCCCGTTCAGGTTTTCGACGACGCGCGCCGTCACGTCGCCCATCTGCTCCTGCACGGCGCGGGAGCGGCGGTGCGTCTCGATGAAAATCCGCCAGCAGATGACCGCGAGGAACGGGAGCGGAAGCGTCGTGTACAGCGTGAGGCGCGGGTTGAGCCAGATGAGGATCGGCAGCGTCGTGACGACGATCGTCGTCGTGTCGAACAGTGTCAGCAGCCCCATCCCGAAGAACATCCGCACCTGGTCGATGTCGCTCGTCGCCCGGCTCATCAGGTCGCCGATCGTCGTCCCGTCGAAAAACGCCGGCGGCAGCTTCACCGATTTCGCGAAGAACTCGTTCCGCAGGTCCAGCTCCACCTTCCGCGAAAAATCCCATGCGATCCGGCGCCACGTGAACCGCATGCAGGCCCGGCAGACCTCGATGGCGACGAAGCAGAACGCGAACAACCCGAACGTCCGGACGTCTCCACCGCCCTTCCGCACATAGTCAATCCCGTCGCCAAGGACCCACGGCGGCAGGAGGCCGATGAGGTCAACGATGACGATCGACGCGACAACGCCGAGGACGTAGGCCTTGTAGCGGCCGAGGCGTTTGGAGAAGAGGGAGTAGCCTTTCATGAAGGGGCGGGATTATACGGGAAAGGCCGGGGCTGGGGGCCGGGGCTTCCGGCCGGGGCTTACAGCCGGGGCAAAAACTTCAGCGCACGGGCTGGACCGGTTCGCCAATCAGCGCGGCGCGCAGTTCGACCGGCACCTGCTCGTTATGCACACGGCAGCGCAGGACCGTCCTGCCGGCGTTGCGCACCAGCACGATGGCGCCTTCTCCGCACCTCGCGTCGCCCCACCGGCAGACATCCTCGCTGTCCGCACGCCCCTGGGAAACAAGGCGCGCTTCCCACTCGAGCCAGCCCAGGCAGTGGTCGCAGGAGATGACGGCGCGGTTGGGGGAGATGTGCGACACGCGGGGCTCGGAAGGGGTTTCGCAGACGGCGAGCGTCGCGATGAGCACGGCGCCGCAGGCGACGAGCGGCGCGATCCGCCGGAGCACGCCGGGGGCCACTTCGATGAGGAAGGCGGAAAGCGGGATCAGGGAGGAGCCGGCCGCAAGCCCGATCGCCAGGAGAGAATGGGCGCCCTGTCCGGTCTGCGCGGCGCCGTGGATCAGCGTGGCCCAGAGGCCGAACCAGCCGGTCCAGAACATACCCCAGGCAACGCCGGGCGAGGCGACCCGCGAATTGTCCGCAGGGAGCGGTCTGGCAGGCGCCGGGTCAACGAGGCGGGCTTCGGGAATCGCCACAACTTCCGCGAACAGGATCTCCCGGCACGCCGGGCAACGAACCCGGCGGCCCCGGAGGGCGGCGGCGGCCTCAAGCGCCGCACCGCAGCGGCACGAAAAGCGGAAGCTCATGGAAGAAATGCTATCACGAGGGCACCGGATTGCGCGCCGTCACTTGAGAGGCAATTCGGCGTCCTTCTCGATCGCTTCCTTGTGCTCCTCAATCCACTTTTTCACGCCCGCGACGCGGTCCGCAAATGCGATCGGGCAGCTCTTGCCGAGGAGCTTGCGAAGCGTCACCGCGGCCTCCGGCTCGTCGGCTTCCATCCGGGCGAGAAGCCAGGGAACGTCCCCCGCCCTCCCGTGGTGCCACAGGGCCTGGCAGACGCCCGCGGCGTAGCCCTCCTGGTCGCGCACCTGGCGCAGCCGGGGAAGAATCCTCTCGTCCTTCTCGCGGCCAAGCGCTTCGACAATCGCCTCTCGATTGCTTTCCAGGCACCGCGGCTGCTCAGCGAGCATCAGGTCCACGGCTTCCTTCGACTTGATCCAGGCCAGGGAACGGTACACCTCGAAACGACGGTAGGAGCGCGGGTCGGCGAGGTAATCGCGGGCCACCTTGACGTCGGCGGGGTCGCCCAGCCGGAGGATGCCGTTCACGGACTGGAAATAAACCTGAAGCGTCTGGCTGCGGACCCACTGGTCGAAAAGCGACCGGAAGGCGATCGACTGCGCATGGCAGGCGCCCATGATGTAGTTGATCTTTTTCGCCTCGGGGACATCCGACTTGCACAGTTCGAGCAGAAGCGGATGCCCGGCCGGGTTTCCAGCGAGGGCGAGAAGCGCGTTCGAGTTGGCGTTGCGGGCCGGCCCCAGGTGGCGTTTCGCAAGGATTTCGCTCGGCCACCGGAGTCCCGCGGAGAGGTGTGCGGAAACTTCGGGCGTCATCTCCGTCTGCGCTTCAAACCAGGCAGTCCCCTGTTCGCGAAGGGCTTTGGCGTCAATTTCGCGCGCCAGGATATAGAAGAGGTACATGACCCAGATCTCGCCGGCCTCCCGGGAGGCCTTTCCCTCCAACGCGACGCGCCAGGGCGCCCAGACCGGTTCCTCCTGGGCGAACTGGAGATTTTCCAGGACGTTCGTGACGAGCTGGGGAACGCCGGACTTCAGCGACTCGGCCGCACCGTCGCGTCCGCCAGGAATGTCTTCGGGGAGGCTGGAAGCGACGTCGTCCTCCGGGGGATGAGCGGGAGCATCCTGGGCGGAGGCGGTGGACGCGAACGCCATGAGGACGGCGGCCAGGGGGCGACGCATGGGTCTCCAGGGCATACGGGTGAGTTTACTTTTTCTTCGTGATGGACCACATCAGGAGCTCATCGCCGGGCACGCCCGTGGTCCCATAGAAATTCATCTGGCCGCTGACGAGTTCGGGGATCCCATCCCCGTCCAGGTCGCCGACGGCGAGCGTGCAAAGGCGCGGGGGCGAAGGAATATCGTGGCGGGTGAAGTTCATTTTTCCGTCGTTCTCGTACCAGACCAGCCCGGACTCTCCGCTATCGGCCCACATCCCGAACAGGATCGCAACCGCGACGTCCGTGTCGCCGTCGCCGTCGAGATCGGCCGCAACCGCGCCGAAGGGCCCGTAGCATCGGCCGATCTCGTGCCACTCGAAATTGAGTTTGCCGTGGTTTTCCAGCCACTGCACGCCGTGGTAGGGCCACGGCATCATGCACGGGTCGCCGAGCGCTTCGCCGTTCGTGAAGAGCATGTCCAGCTGGCCGTCCTTGTTGAGGTCGGCAAGTTGCAGCCCGGAGCACCCGAAGAGAGGGTTGCGCGCCTCGAAGGCGGTCTTCGCTTCAAAGGTGCCTCCCTTGTTCACGTACACCGTGACCGATTCCGATTCCTGTGCAGTGATCGCGACGAAATCGGGGTGTCCATCGGCGTCGAGGTCCGCGACGGGCACATGGATCGCGCCGGTGCGGTCGGCGATTTTCACCAGCGTCCATTTCCCGGCATCGTTCCGAAGCCAGTTGATGGACCCGTTCCGCGTTCCGCCGAAAGCGGCGACAACGAGGTCCGGGTCGCCGTCGCCGTCGATGTCCGCAGGCTCGACGTCCGTCACCCGCGGGAGCCCCGTGGCCAGTTCGCGACGTTCCCAACCCTTTTCCCCGTTGTTCACGAGGAGCAGAACGGACCCGACCGGCTCGTCCGTTTCCCTCACCGTGGCCAGGACCGCCACCACGATATCCCTGTCGCCGTCGCCGTCCGCATCGAACGCCGCCGTGTGGACCGGGGTCGCGCACGAAGCGAGAATCTCTTCAGTCCACCCGTCCGCCCCGCGCCGGACGATGGAAACCGCGTTCAGCAACCCGTCGCAGACCAGGACCTCCGGCCGTTTGTCGCCGTCGATGTCCACGACGTTCACATTGGTCACGTTCGAGCTCGCGCGCTTCAGCCTCCCGAGCCCTTCCTTCCGGAATTCGAGCGACCCGGCGTCGGTAGCGGCGGGCAACCGCGCGAAGTCCACGGGTGCATTCTCGATGTAGTACGCCTGGATCTTCGACATCGACTCTTCGTCCGCGGCCTGGCCCGACGCCGCTCGCAGTTTGCGCATATCAAGCAGGATCCTCGGCCACTCCGCCTTGATGATCACGTCCGGCGCCGGCACTGCGTGACATTTTCCGCAGGTCTCCGCAAGCCCCGCCGGGCCTTTCTCCACGAAGGACTTCACGTCGTCGCCGAAGCGCCACCCGCGGCCGGCCAGCGGGTTCGCGGGATCGGCCGGCGGCCGGCACACGGGGCCGTCAGGCGGCGTCGCGGGCGGGTCGCCCGGCGCCGATGCCGGCGGGTCCGCGGGTTCACCTTCTCCCGGTCCTGCGAGTTGCGCGGCCAGGGGCGCCTGCGGTGCATTCACTTCGCCCCGCTTCCCGCAGGACGCCAGCCCGAACACCAGGGCCAGCAGCGCGACCGTGCCCGTGTATCCTCTCATCTCCGCCTCCCACTCGCACTCCGTCTCGCTCACGGATCCGCCGCAAACCTGACGTCAGGCCCGCTGGACCGGATCGGAGAGAATGGCGCACGCAATGAAAGTATAGCGCGGAGTTGACTTAACGGGGGCCGCTTCGACGTCGTCCTCCCAGGAGCGGTAGCCGAAGGGAATCCCGGGGAGTTGAAGCGGGTTCACGCCGTCGAAGTTCCTCTCGCACCACTCGCCATGCACGATGCCCTCCTCGGCGTCGATGAGCGGGAGCCCCATGAACCGGCAGGTGCTGGGGCGGTCGTTGTAGATGCGGCAGTGCCCCTCGGGATCGAGCAGCGGGCATGGAACGGGGCCGAGCTTTTCTGTCAATCCGTCGATCTCCGCTTCGAGCATCCCGTCCATCTCATAAGGCGGCTTGAGCCCGAGCTTTTCCACCTGCGCCAGCGCCGTTTCGCGCACGGCGGCGCGGATTTCCGAAGGCAATTCCTGGAAGGCAGCGCGGACCAGCGCGACGTCGTGCGGGCCGATGTCGAACGCGCCGTGACAGCAGTCCGAGCACCCCGACCCGCACTTCATGTGCGCGCCGTGGCGGGACTGGACGGAGCGGAACCAGGTATCGACTTCGGCGAGGAGCTTCCGGTAGGCGTCGAGGTCGCCCATCAGAACATCGAGAACACGAGGGCGATCGCCAGGAAGGCGAGGATCCCCGCGATCCACAGGATGCGCGGGTCGCGGAGAAGCGCGGCGAGCGATGGAACCTCAGGAAGTTCCGAGTGCGCCGTCTCGGGAACGGCGAGCGCCATGGCCGGGGACGGCGCGGCGATCACCGCCGTTCGCAGACCGGCGTCCGCGGGTCCCGCGGGACTTTCGATTGAGGCATCCATGCCGGTGACTGGCGTCGTAGAGCCCGCATTGCGGGGTGGCGGCGTCTCCACCGCAGTCGAAAAACCCGATGCGGAAGATCGCATCGCCGCAGATTCGACCGCCGCCACGCGAATCCCCGATCCCGAGGACGCCCCCTCCATTCCCACCGCCGCCCGGATTCCAGACCCCGGCCTCGGCGCCGTAGATCCCCCCGGCACCGCCTTCGTCACCCCGCCCCCGGGCCGGATCACGCCCAGAAACGCTTCACGCAACTCCGCAATCGACTGGAAGCGCATTTTCGGGAACGCCGACGTCGCGCGCTTCACCACCGCGT
>JAIOPR010000327.1 GCA_021413805.1 Planctomycetota bacterium | reverse complement strand
TGTCCCGCCGGGATGTCCCCCGCCTTCGGGGCATCCACCAGTTGCGCGACCGGGACGTCCTCGTGCTCCGCGCAGAACGTGATTTTCTCCGTCCAGCACGAGGCGCAGATCGGCTTTCCACAGGTCGCGCACGCCGCATCGTCGCGGAAAACTCCGACCCGCGACAGGTAGGTGCGGCTGCAGGCCGAGCAGGTTCCCGCGGCTCCGCTCATGCGCCACCGCCCCCGAACACCGGCGCCAGGTCGTAAACCG
Source organism: Planctomycetota bacterium (assembly GCA_021413805.1). GTDB lineage: Bacteria > Planctomycetota > MHYJ01 > WSZJ01 > WSZJ01 > WSZJ01. Next base: position 7,978 of record JAIOPR010000327.1, on the reverse strand, counting down.
CCTGGTCCGTGTACGCGTTCAGGTCGAGGATCTTGCGGGGCTTCGCCGGCCGCGCCGCATCCCAGGCGATCAGGAACCGCCCGTTGTGGTCGATCGCGACGACGTGGTCGCTTCCGCCCTCCGCAAGGATCACCGAATGCTCGCCCGAGTCGTAGTGCGTCTCGAGCGTCTGGCCGATGACTCGCGCCGTGACGCCGTGGTCGCGGCACGTGAAGAGCATGTGCGGGACTCCGCCGATCGACGTGAGCCGCACCGACCCGATCGGCGCATTGCGCCGGATGACGCCGACCGCGTGCGTCGGGTCGCGCCGGTCCCAGATCGCCAGCGCCCCCTCGTTGCCGCTTCCGCACCCCGCCACAATCAGCCGCTCGCCAACCGCGATCGCCGTCACGCCGCTCGGCGTCTGCGGCGCGAACGCGACCGGCGGGCCGCCTTTCTCCAGGTCGAGCCCGTACACCGTCCGGCCGCTCGCGAAATACATCCAGCCGTCCGCCGTCGTCGTCGCCGCCCGCACCGTCGTCGCCAGCGCCGTCAGCTCGCCGTAAATCGTCGAGCCCACCACACCCGGCTTCGCCAGGTCCCACTCGATCAGCCCCAGCTCGCTGTGCGTCGCGAACATCCGGTTCTTCCACACCGCGCTCGCGTTTACCCCGCCTTTCGGCTTCTTCTCCTGCGGAAGCGGGTAAGCCGCGACGGCGTGCGTCGTCTCGGGGTCGATCGCCGAAATCTGCCGCTTGCCGCCCGCGAAAATCAGCGATTTGCCGCCCGAGACGTGGATCCGGGCGCTCCGGAGATTGAAGCCCGCATCGATCAGGCGGCAGGAGCCGGTGAAGTCATCGGGATTGAAGAGCAGCACCCGCGACCCCGCCGTCACGATCACCCGGGCCAGCTTCTCCGTCTTCCCCGACTCGACCGGTCCGCTCTCCGGCGTTTCCGACAGCGCCGCGTAGGCTTTCAGCACCACGCCGATCAGGTCGTCGCCCCACTGGTTCAGCTTCGCCCGCAGGTCTTCGCTCGAGACGTCCTTCAGGTCCGACTCCATGAGCTTCGCGTACAGCAGCGACTTGACGCGCTCGTCGCGGATCTCCCGGAACACTTCCTGCGCGTCGGCGCTCTTCATCAGGGCCGCGAGATTTTTCAGCTTCTCTTCGCGCCGCTGCTGGTCGAGCAGCACGCCTTCGTGCTCGCGGATTTTCTCGTTCGCTTTCCGCGAGTCGTCGCGCGCCTTCTCGAAAGAATCGCTGTGGAACTCAAGCTCCATCAGCTTGCGGAAGGTCAGGCCTTTGCCGAAGAGCGGGCCCTCGAGCGCCCGGCGCACGCCGCCTTCGACCTCGGCGCTGGACTGGGCGTTGTGGAGCTCGGCAGCTTCGTGGGAAGAGATGTACTCGCTCAGCGCCCGCTTGACGTCCTCGGCGAGGTAGGCGCGCATGTCCTCCGCGGACGTCGTCGCGTTGGCCGCCGTGAAATTCCGGCAGAAGTCCTCGACGCGGTCGGGCTCGAACGATTCGAGCTGAAGCGTGAGGCGGATGCCGGCGGACATCCCGTAACCGTCCTTCGTGCGCAGCCCGGAAACCTGGAAATAGACCGGCATCTCCTGGGTCTTGATCAGGACCGCGTCAAATCGCCCGCTCAGCTGCTCGCCGCCCTTCACGACCCGCCGCTTCCCGCTTTCCACCACGGCCGCGATCGTGCTGGCGGGGACGGTGAACGAGCGCTTGAGGAGCCCGAGCACCTCCGTGGAGGACACGCGGCGCGCGAACATCTCGCGATTGGAAATCCAGTCCTGGATATCGGCGGCCATGGGCCTCGGGGCTTGCGTGGGTTCGTGTTGAAGCGTGGACATGTGAGTATATGGTGCGGCGAGGTGGGGATCAACGTGGCGAACCCGGTCTTCGATTCATCCGGTAGACTGCGGGCCGGTTCTTTCAGGGAAAGTGTCCATGTCCACGCCGAAAGAGTCCGACCGCCTCGCGTTCATCGGCCAGCTCGCGGCGGGCCTTGCCCATGAGATCCGCACGCCCCTCTCCACGCTCCAGGCCAACCTCCAGCTCCTCCAGGAGGATTTCTCCGAGGCCAAGGATGATCGCGAACGCCGGGCGCTTCAGCGCATCACCCTCCTCCTCAAGGAAACCGGCCGCCTCGAGGAAATTCTCGGCGATTTCCTCCGTTTCGCGGCCGGGCACAAGCTGGAACGCCGGCCGACGGACCTGAACCGGGTCGTGGGGGAGGTTCTGGATTTCGTGGGGCCGGAAGCGCAGCAGAAGAAAGTCCGGGTCTTGAAGTCGTTCGGGGATCTGCCCAAGGTTCCGCTGGACGCGAACCTGTTCAAGCAGGCGCTCATCAACCTTGTGATGAACGCGATGCAGGCGATGCCGGACGGGGGGGAGCTGATTGTGCGGACGCAGAAATGGCGCGATTTCGCGCAGGTGGACGTCATCGACACGGGGACGGGGATGACGGCGGACGTGGCGTCGAAATGTTTCGACGTTTACTACTCGACGAAGAAGACGGGGACGGGGCTGGGGCTGCCGACGACGCGGCGGATCATCCATGAGCACGACGGGACGCTGACGGTGACGAGTGAGGTGGGGAAAGGGAGCTGCTTCACGATGAGGCTGCCGGGAGTGGGGGAAGTGGAGGAGAAGCAGGGGGAGACGATTACGCTTTGAGATGGGGCGCGGCTTAAGGAAAAACCTACGAATTTTCAATTTTCAATTTTCAATTCGCAATTTTCAATTTGGCGCCGTGCGAAGTCGAGGGCGTTCAAGGCATTGACGAACCGGTTGCTTTCATCGAAGGTTGGAATTTGGAGTTGGGATTTGGAGTTGTCGTTCGTCGTTCCTCTTCCCGCTCCCCACCATACCCATGACCACCTCAACCAATCCCGCCCACTCCGAAGTCACCATCCTCGTCGTTGACGATGACGCCGAGCACGCGGAGACGATGGCTGAGTCCCTCCGCCGCACCGGCTACCGCACCCTCGTCGCCGGCGGCGGCAAGGCCGCCCTCGAGATGCTCGAGAACGAGCACGTGGACATCCTCCTCACCGACATGGTCATGCGCGACATCGACGGGATCGAGGTCCTCACCACCGCCCGCCGCCTCCACCCCGACGTCGAGGTCGTCGTCATGACCGGGTTCGCGTCGATCGAAAGCGCCGTCGAAGCGATGAAAAAGGGCGCTTCCACGTACCTGAAAAAACCCCTCAACATCGGCGAACTCCGCGCGGTCATCGAGAAGGTCGTCGAGAAGCAGAACCTCTCGCGGTCCAACCTGTTCCTGCACCAGGAACTCGACCGCAAGTTCGGGTTCAGCGGGATCATCGGGAACTCCGAGGCGATGCAGAAGGTGTTCACGACGCTTCAGCAGGTCGCCCCCACCAGCGCGACCGTGCTCATCACGGGGGAGAGCGGCACCGGCAAGGAGCTCGTCGCGAAGGCGATCCATCGCAATTCGCCGCGCCGCAACCACCATTTCATCCCGATCAACTGCACGGCGATGCCCGAAGGGCTGATCGAGAGCGAGCTGTTCGGGCACGAGAAAGGTTCGTTCACGGGAGCCATCGGCGCTCGGAAAGGCCGGTTCGAGTTTGCGAATCACGGCACGCTTCTCCTCGACGAAATCGGCGACATGCCGCTGTCGACGCAGGCGAAATTGCTGCGCGTTCTCGAGGAACGCTGCGTTTACCGCGTCGGGTCCAACGTCCCGATCCCGGTGGACGTGCGCCTCATCGCCAGCACGAACCGCCACCTCGAGGACATGGTGCGGGAAGGAAAATTCCGCGAGGACCTCTACTACCGCCTCCGCGTCGTCATGATCAACCTCCCGCCGCTTCGCACCCGCCAGTCCGACATGGCCCTCCTCATCGACCACTTCATCAAGGACTTCGCCCAGCAGCACAACCGGCGCATCGACGGCATTTCGCAGGCCGCCCGCGCTGCGCTTCTCGCCTACCGCTGGCCGGGAAACGTCCGCGAGCTGCGCAACACGATCGAGGCGATGGTCGTCCTTGCGCGCGACCCCGTCCTCGACGTCAAGGACATCCCCGAGGAAATCATGCAGCGGCGCGAGATGGCCGGCCCGGGAGGCTCGACCATGATGGCCGGCATGTCGCTGGAGCGCGCCGAGATGGAACTCATCCGCTCGACTCTCGAGATGACGAAAGGAAACCGGGAAGAAGCGGCGAAAATCCTCGGGATCGGCGAGCGGACGCTCTATCGCAAGCTTAAGGAATACAAGCTCGCGGACGTGGGAAAGGTGAGCGGACCGGCTTAGGCCCGGCCGCCGCCGGCTGATGCCCACCGCTTCCCCCGGAACGCCGGTCACCGGCCGCTTCACGATCTCGGAGCACCGGACCACACCGCTCCACTGGGATCTTTTCCTCGAGCGCGATGGCACGCTCAAGACCTGGTCGCTTTCCTCGCCGCCCGACGACAACAGCTCCGTCCCCGCGCTTCAGCATTTCGACCACCGGCTCCTCTACCTCGACTTCGAGGGAGAGATTGCGGGGGGGCGAGGGGCAGTGAAGCGGTGGGACACGGGGAGCTACGAGGCGGAGTGGGGAGAGGAGCGCATCCGGCTTTCGCTGAAGGGCGCGCGGGTGGCGGGGGAATTCCTTCTCGAATTCGTGAAACCCGGCCCACGTTCGGAGTGGGTATTGCGTAGAATATAGGTAACGAGGGAACGGGAACGGCCCCGGAAGCGTCGAATCCGGACGGGGCTGGAGGATTCCTGTGGTCCCCGAACTTCACCAGGCCCCTGGCATGGAGTGGCGCATGAAGCTTTACGAGTGCGTGGAGTGCGGCGCGAAGTTTGATGTGGAACAGTTCGCGGCCGGCAAGCAGCTCAAGTGCGGCAAATGCAAAGCGGTCTTCACGGTTCCCGGCGACGATTCAGCGCCGACCGAGGCGATGCCCGCCGATTTCTTCCCGGAAGATTCTCCCCAGACGACGAACGTGTTCCGCAAGAGGGGAGCGGAAGGAGGCGGTGCGGGGACGGCGGCGGCTTCAGCGGCCGGCCGGGCCGCATCGAGTTCAGCGCCCGTGGCGAAGTCAGCAGCGCGGGGGGCGAGTGTTCCTTCGGGACCGTCTGCGCGGAGGACGACCGCGAGGCGCCCGGAACCGGAACCCGAGCCGGAGCCCGAACCGGAACCGGAGCCTGAGCCGGAACCCGAACCGACGCGCAGGGCTGTCGGGTCCCGTGGCCGGCCCGCGCCTTCAGCGCCCGTCGCCCCGTCCCGTGGTCGCAGCGGCGCCGCGGCCCCAGGACGTACGCCGGCCCCGTACTCCGGCGCTCCGCAGAAGAAGAACAACACGATGCTCTACGCCGGCGTCGGCGCGGGAGCCCTCGTCCTCGTGATCGCCATCGCCGGGTTCATGATCGGCGGAAAGAACAAGGACTCGAAGGACTCGAACGGCCAGACGAAGGAAGAAGCCTCCAAGGACGCGGAAATCGAGAAGTTGCGGAAATACGCCGACGACAGCCCGCAGATGGCGTACGAGTACGCCGAGGCGATGGAAAAGAAGGGCAAGAAGGCGGAAGCCGAGGAGTACTACCTCAAGGCGGCGAAGGACCCGAAATTCGAGAAAGTGCAGCTCAAGCTGCTGTCCTGGTACCGCGAGGTCAAGCTGCGCGAGGCCGGCGGCGATGTCGCCAAGCAGATTGCGCTTCTCGACTGGCTCGGCAAGGCCCATCTCGACGACGAAGCCAAGACTCTGGCCGCGACGATCCTGAAGCAGTCGCCCGACTGTGAGAAGGCGCACCAGCTGTGCGGCGACGAGAAGGTCGGCGACAAGTGGTACTCGAAGGACGAAGCGGATCTCGCCCGGGTTTCGATTTCCAAGTCGGCCGAGACGGGGGCCTACGCGAAGCTCTCGGCGCGGGACAAGAAGATCTACAGCCTGAAGCAGGAATACAACACGGCGTGGGGCAAGGAGGAGAAGGACCGCGTCTACCTCGACTGCGCGCCGGACGCACCGCACGTGCTCTGCATGGAGAGGTCATCCGGGTACAACGCGGACCTCATGGTGCAGGCGTTCAAGGACTGCGTCGTCACGCTCTACAAGCTCTTCTTCCAGCGCTACAGCTCGCTGTTCGACGTCAAATCGTTCGGCGAGAACGAAGTCACGTTCATCTACATTTTCGAAAGCCGCGACCGGTATGCGTCGAGCACCGGCTCGCCGCAGTGGGCCGGCGGGCATTTCGACACGCGGAACCACTGTATTTTCATCTACAAGGACACGAACCAGCTCTACGAAACGCTGTTCCATGAAGGCATCCACCAGCTGGTGGACACGGTTTCCCAGATGAAGGTCGCCAAGCTGAAAGAGCGCCGCAGCGTGAACATGTTCTGGTTCACGGAAGGGCTGGCGACGTTCTTCGAGAGCTTCAAGCGCGACGCGACCGGCGGTTTCATCCTGGGCGAGGTCTCCCCTCATTACATGCCGCAGATCCGAAAGATGATCGCGGACGGGAAGCACCTGAAACTCCCCGACATGATGAAGATCAGTTACAGCGAGTTCGGCCAGAAATCCGGAGACGTCCAGTTCGTCGGCCGGATGTATTGCCAATCCTGGTCGGTCGTGTACTTCCTCTACACCTACGCCGGCGGGAAATACAAAGACAAGTTCAACGAGTATTTCAAGCGCGAGGTGGACGAGAAGGGCAGTTTCGACGCGGCGAAGGAGTGCTTCGGCGACCTGGACGCGATGAACAAGGAGTACGAGGAGTTCTACAAGAACATGAAGTAGCGGATTCCGACCGATTCAAGCCGGCCCCGCGTGGGCCGGTTTTTTTTTGCCCGGCCGGGAAGATGCGGCCGGGGTGGGCGCGGCGCGGTCGGTCACGGTATGATCCCGGCGATGCGCCGCCTCATCCTGGCCTTTCTCGGTCTCGCCGCCTTCACCGGCATCCTGGCCGCCGCGTTTCTCGGCGGCGGCCCGGTGGTCCCGAAAACAGTGTCGAAGGCCGCGGCCCCGCAGCCGTCGGGTCCCCGCACCGAAGAGCCCCCGAAGCGGCCCGAACCGCTCCTCGGCGTCGAGCCGGTCGCACCGATCGAAGGCGAGCGCCACGGCGCGCGAATGTCCGCCGAGACGCTGGTCGCATTCGACCAGGCCCTCTCCGACTTCGCAGCGGCGCCCGAAACAAGGCGCCTCGCCGGTCGCGAACGCGCGATGGCCCTCGCGGCCAGGGAAGCTGCGGAACTGTGGGGGGCCAAACAGTCGGTGGCCTCCGCTTCCCAGTGGATCGTCGCGATCGACGCTTCCGCCGCCGACGCACCGCCCGCTTCCGCCGCCCAGATCGCCGCCGCGCTGGCCGAGTTCCAGACCGTCTTCGAGAAGCGCTTCGCCGCGTTGATTGCCGCCACTCCGCCCCCGGCTGACTGGGTCGCGCCGGTCGTCGTGCTGCCCTCGCGCGACGAGTACCTCCGCCGCACGCATCCGCGGATGTTCGCGACGAGCCACACGCACCTGCCTTCCGGATGGGCCTACCTCGCGTGGACGGGACGCGACCTCCGTCCCGCGCTCTTCCACGAGGCGACCGTCCAGCTCTGGCGCGCCCTCTCCCGCCCCCGCGCCCCCGCGGGCATCCCCGTGAGCCGCCTCTCCGCCTGGTTCTGGCTCGGCACCGCCGAATATCTCGAGGGTGCCCCCGTCCCCCTCAAGGGATCCGAAGCCCACGACGCCGGCGACGACTGGCGCGACGAGACCCGCAAGGTCGTCCGCGAAGGCCGCTTCCGCCTCCTCCGCGATTTCCTCGCCATCCGCCAGGCCGACCTCGACGCCGAGTCCGACCCGCTCCGCCTGTTCGCTTTCCGCGCGCAGGCCTGGGCCTTCGTGAATTTCCTGGAGACGTCCGGGGGCGGGAAGCGCCGCGAGCTGCTGGATCGATTTGCGGAGCTGGTGCTTTCCGGCAAGGGCGGGCCGGAGGCGGCGTCGGAGTGTTTCGGGGACCTCGTTGCTTTCAACGGGGAATTTGT